>NZ_JACCAS010000001.1:2845111-3161235 GCF_013409255.1 Paraburkholderia bryophila | reverse complement strand
GCGGCGTTGCCATCAAACTTGATCAGCGAGCCATCCGGACGGCGCACGCCCTTGGCGGTGCGAACCACCACGGCGTTGTAAATCTCGCCTTTCTTCACGCGCCCGCGCGGCGTTGCTTCTTTGACGGTCACCTTAATGATGTCGCCAATGCTGGCATAACGACGCTTCGAGCCGCCGAGCACCTTGATGCACATGACTTCACGTGCACCCGTGTTGTCGGCCACTTCAAGCCGAGTTTCGGTCTGGATCATGGTTTATCTATCCCAACTTAATCCGGCCACACCACCATGGCGTACCCGGTCAGTCTTGGTCCCGTCAGCCAATCGGCTGCTTGGGTATGAACAGCAGCGACGGCAAACGAAACCCGCCATCGCAATCCGGTGAATCCTACGGAACAGACTGGCGCCCGAACCGCTTCCCCCACCAACTTCGCCCGCGACGGGGCTCCCATAAAAGAGGGAAGACCGAGATCATATCACATAACCTCGGTCTTGCAAGCGAAACTTACTGCGATTTCAATTACTTCTACAGCTTTGCGGCGTCAGATGACGCGAGCAGCCTCGACCAAGCGAGCCACAACCCAAGCTTTCGTCTTCGAAATCGGACGTGTTTCCTGGATTTCAACGAGGTCACCCTCGTTGTATGTGTTCGCATCGTCGTGCGCGTGGTACTTCTTCGAACGCACAACGTACTTGCCGTAGATCGGGTGCTTCACGCGGTGCTCAACCAGCACGGTGACCGTCTTGTCCATCTTGTTGCTGACGACCTTGCCGACCAGCGTCCGCTTGAGCGAGGTTTTTACGCTATCGTTCATTTCTGGTTCGCCTTCTCAGTCAGGACGGTCCGCACACGTGCGATGTCGCGACGAACCTTCTTCAGCTGGCTAGTGTTCGTGAGCTGCTGGGTCGCGAGTTGCATGCGCAGGCCGAATTGCGCCTTCAACAGGTCCGACAGCTCCTTGTTGAGCGCGGCCTGATCTTTCTGGTGAAGTTCGGAAGCCTTCATCATTTGCTCCTTAGGCGCCGAGCTGACGCACGATAAACGTCGTCTTAAGCGGCAGCTTAGCTGCAGCCAGACGGAACGCTTCGCGTGCCAGCTCTTCGGTTACGCCGTCCATTTCGTACAGCATCTTGCCCGGTTGAATCTCTGCGACGTAGTACTCAGGGTTACCTTTACCGTTACCCATCCGTACTTCAGCCGGCTTATGCGAAATCGGCTTGTCCGGGAAAATGCGGATCCAGATACGGCCACCGCGCTTGATGTGACGCGTCATTGCACGACGCGCCGCTTCAATCTGACGTGCAGTCAAGCGACCACGACCGATAGCCTTCAGGCCGAACTCACCGAACGACACCGCGTTACCGCGGGTGGCGACACCGGTGTTACGACCCTTCTGTTCTTTGCGATACTTTCTGCGTTTCGGTTGCAGCATCGTTATTCTCCAGTCTTACCGTCACCGCCAGCACGACGAGGAGCGCCACGGCGTGCACCTGCCGGACCACCACCTTCACCATCGCGACGCGGACGGCGATCGCCACCCGGACGTGCATTGCGGCGCGGACGCTTTTCTTCGGCGACTTCTTCAACCACCGGTGCATCGTTGCGGCCGAGCGTATCGCCCTTATAGACCCACACCTTCACACCGATGATGCCGTACGTCGTCTTCGCTTCCGAAGTTGCGTAGTCGATATCAGCGCGCAGCGTATGAAGCGGCACGCGACCTTCGCGATACCACTCCGTACGAGCGATTTCGATACCGTTCAGGCGGCCTGCGCTCATGATCTTGATGCCTTGAGCACCCAGACGCATTGCGTTTTGCATCGCACGCTTCATTGCGCGGCGGAACATAATCCGGCGCTCGAGCTGTTGCGTGATCGAATCGGCGATCAGTTGCGCATCGGTTTCCGGCTTACGGATTTCTTCGATGTTGACGTGGACCGGAACGCCCATGCGGCGTTGCAGTTCCGACTTCAGCAGCTCGATATCCTCGCCCTTCTTACCGATGACGACACCCGGACGCGAGCTATAGATCGTGATGCGCGCGTTTTTCGCCGGACGCTCGATAACGACGCGACCAACCGAAGCGTTCTTCAGCTTCTTCTTCAGGTATTCACGAACACCGATGTCTTCCTGCAACATCGCCGCGAAATTGTTGTTGTTCGCGTACCAACGCGACGCCCAATTGCGGCTGACGGCCAAACGGAAGCCAGTCGGATGAATTTTCTGTCCCATCGTATGACCCCTTAATTCCCGACCGTCACAGTGATGTGACAGGATTGCTTCTCGATGCGGTTACCGCGCCCTTTAGCGCGCGCAGTAAAACGCTTCAGCGATGCAGCCTTGTCGACCATGATGCTCGTTACCTTGAGCTCGTCGATATCAGCGCCTTCGTTATGCTCCGCATTCGCGATCGCCGACAGCACAACCTTTTTCACGATTCCCGCAGCCTTTTTCGGCGAGAACGTCAGAACGTTCAGCGCCTTGTCGACCGGCAAACCGCGGATCTGGTCAGCCACAAGGCGCGTTTTCTGCGCCGAGATGCGGGCACCGCGATGAATTGCTTTCACTTCCATCATGAGCCCCTTATTTCTTAGCCTTCTTGTCGGCTGCATGACCCTTGAACGTACGGGTCAGTGCGAACTCGCCAAGCTTGTGGCCGACCATGTTTTCCGAGACATACACCGGAACGTGTTGACGGCCGTTGTGGACGGCGATCGTCAGACCGATGAAATCCGGGAGGATCGTCGAGCGACGCGACCAGGTTTTGATCGGCTTCTTATCCCGCGAAGCTGCTGCCGCCTCAACTTTCTTCAGCAAATGGGCGTCGCAGAACGGACCTTTTTTTACAGAACGTGCCATTGCCTACTCCTTAACGCTTGTGACGGCGCTGGACGATCATGCTCGTCGTGCGCTTATTGCTACGGGTGCGATAACCCTTAGCCGGCGTGCCCCACGGGCTCACCGGATCGCGACCTGCAGCCGTCTTGCCTTCACCACCGCCGTGCGGGTGATCGACCGGGTTCATTGCAACACCACGCACCGTCGGACGGATACCGCGCCAGCGGTTCGCGCCAGCCTTACCGATTTGACGGAGGCTATGCTCTTCGTTGCCAACTTCACCAATCGTCGCGCGGCATTCAACGTGAACGCGGCGGATTTCACCGGAGCGCAGGCGGACCTGTGCGTAGATACCTTCACGAGCCAGCAACATCGCCGACGTGCCCGCCGAACGCGCCATTTGCGCGCCCTTGCCCGGCAGCATTTCGATGCAGTGGATCGTCGTACCGACCGGAATGTTGCGGATCGGCAGCGTGTTACCAGCGCGGATCGGCGCTTCGGAACCCGACATCAGTTGCTGACCGACGGTGAGACCCTTCGGCGCAATGATGTAGCGGCGTTCGCCGTCTGCGTACAGAACCAGCGCGATGTTCGCGCTACGGTTCGGATCGTACTCAAGACGCTCGACCTTCGCCACGATGCCGTCCTTATTGCGACGGAAATCTACAACGCGATAGTGATGCTTGTGACCACCACCCTTATGACGCGTGGTGATGTGGCCGTTGTTGTTACGGCCGGCGGTCGAGGATTGCGCGTCGAGCAGCGGTGCGAACGGCTTACCCTTGTGCAGATCCTTGTTGACCACCTTGACCATCGCGCGGCGACCCGGCGAAGTCGGCTTAACTTTAACGATTGCCATGATTACTTGGCCTCCGCTTCAAAGTTGATTTCCTGGCCGGGCTTCAGGCAGACATAGGCCTTCTTCACGTCCTTGCGCTTGCCCATGAAGCGACCAAAGCGCTTGGCCTTACCCTTTGAGACCAACACGTTGACGGAATTGACTTCCACCTTGAACAGCAGCTCGACGGCAGCTTTCACTTCCTGCTTCGTGGCATCGGGCGCGACTTCGAACACAACTTGCTCGTTCTTGTCGGCCACCAGCGTCGCCTTTTCGGAGATCACCGGCGCGAGCAGGACCTGCATCAAACGATGATCGTTTTTGCGAATCTCGCTCATGACAGCAACTCCTCGATCTGGGCGACCGCAGCCTTCGTGATCAGGATCTTCTTGAAGTAGATCAGCGACAGCGGGTCGGCGTAGCGCGGCTCGACAACCGCCACATGGGCAAGGTTGCGCGACGCGAGGTACAGGTTTTCGTCAACCGTGTCGGTGATGACCAGCACGGAGTCGAGACCCATCGCCTTGAATTTTTCGGCCAGCAGCTTCGTCTTCGGTGCTTCGAGCGTCAGCTCGTCGACAACCGAGATGCGGCCTTCGCGGGCCAGCTGCGAGAAGATCGAGCAGAGACCTGCGCGATGCATCTTCTTGTTGACCTTGTGCGAAAAGTTTTCTTCCGGCGAATTCGGGAAGATACGGCCACCGCCGCGCCACAACGGGCTCGACGACATACCGGCACGAGCGCGGCCCGTACCCTTTTGACGCCACGGCTTCTTGGTCGTGTGCTTAACTTGCTCACGATCCTTCTGCGCGCGGTTGCCGCTACGGGCGTTCGCCTGGTACGCAACCACCACCTGGTGAATCAGGGCTTCGTTGTAATCGCGACCGAACACTACGTCCGACGCGCTAACGCCTGCACCTTCCTGACCATTGGCGTTCAGGAGCTTAAGTTCCATTATTTCGCTCCTTTCACGGCACGCGTCTTCACGGCCGGCGTAACGAATACCTTGCCACCCTTCGCACCCGGAACGGCGCCTTTGACCAGCAACAGCTTGCGGTCAGCGTCGATACGAGCGATTTCGAGGTTTTGTACCGTTACCGTGTCGTCACCCATGTGACCGGTCATGCGCTTACCCGGGAAAACACGACCCGGATCCTGCGCCATACCGATCGAACCCGGCACGTTGTGCGAGCGCGAGTTACCGTGCGATGCACGGCCGGATGCGAAGTTGTAACGCTTGATGGTACCGGCGTAGCCCTTACCGATCGACACGCCTTGCACGTCGACCTTCTGACCCACTTCGAACAGCTCGGGACCCACCACGGTACCGCTCGACAACTCGGCAGCCTTAGCGGCATCGATCTGGAATTCTTTGAGGATTTCACCGGCTTGAACACCGGCTTTGGCGAGATGACCGGCCAACGGCTTCGTCACGCGCGATGCACGGCGCGTACCGAATGCAACCTGCACGGCCGTGTAGCCGTCGGTTTCAACAGTCTTGATCTGCGTCACGCGGTTGTCGGACACGTCCAGCACGGTAACGGGAATCGAATCCCCTTCTGCCGTGAAGATACGGGTCATGCCAACCTTGCGACCTACGAGTCCAAGGCTCATCGTTTTCTCCATTCCCGACTGCGATTGGTCGGGGCTAATTTACAAAATGCCGGCGCCGTTTCAGGCATGAATCCATGCTGCAGCACACCGACTTTTTTGCGCAAATGCGCGAAAAGCCCACTATTATAGCGAGACCTTTCGTTTTTCGCAAGCAATCAATGACTTAGCGTTGCCCGGCGAGCCAGACAACCGCCGAAGCCTTATTGCAGCTTGATTTCAACGTCAACGCCAGCCGGCAGGTCCAGCTTCATCAGTGCGTCGACGGTCTTGTCCGTCGGATCGACGATGTCCATCAGACGTTGATGCGTACGGATTTCGAGCTGATCGCGCGACGTCTTGTTGACGTGCGGCGAGCGCAGGATATCGAAACGTTGAATGCGGGTCGGCAGAGGCACCGGACCACGAACGATTGCGCCAGTCCGCTTTGCCGTATCGACGATTTCAGCTGCCGATTGGTCGATCAGACGATAGTCGAAAGCCTTCAGGCGGATGCGGATTTTCTGGTTCGCCATGACAATTCCTTGTAAAGAGCGAGGCGGTATTGCACCGCCAGATAGTAAAAGAACGTAGAGCCGGGCACCCGCTAGAGGCTGGCGCCCGGCTCCGGGCACAACTTACTGCAAGTTCACAATCCGCGATTTTACTCGAGGATCTTGGCAACTACACCAGCGCCGACCGTACGGCCGCCTTCGCGAATTGCGAAGCGCAGACCTTCTTCCATCGCGATCGGGTTGATCAGCTTCACCGTGATCGACACGTTGTCGCCCGGCATGACCATTTCCTTGTCTTTCGGCAACTCGATCGAGCCCGTCACGTCCGTCGTACGGAAGTAGAACTGCGGACGATAGTTGTTGAAGAACGGCGTGTGACGGCCACCTTCGTCCTTGCTCAGCACGTACACTTCAGCCGTGAAGTGCGTGTGCGGGTTGATCGAACCCGGCTTCGCCAGAACCTGGCCACGCTCCACGTCTTCACGCTTCGTGCCGCGCAGCAGGATACCAACGTTGTCGCCTGCCTGACCCTGGTCGAGCAGCTTGCGGAACATTTCCACGCCCGTGCACGTCGTCTTCACCGTCGGCTTGATACCGATGATTTCGATTTCTTCGCCGACCTTCACGACACCACGCTCGATACGACCCGTCACCACCGTGCCACGACCCGAGATCGAGAACACGTCTTCCACCGGCATCAGGAACGCGCCGTCAATTGCACGCTCCGGCGTCGGGATGTACGTGTCCAGCGCATCGGCCAGATTCATGATCGCCACTTCACCCAGCTCGCCCGTGTCGCCTTCCAGCGCCAGTTTGGCCGAACCCTTGATGATCGGCGTGTCGTCGCCCGGGAAGTCGTACTTCGACAGGAGTTCGCGAACTTCCATCTCGACCAGTTCCAGCAACTCAGCGTCGTCCACCATGTCGCACTTGTTCAGGAACACGATGATGTACGGAACGCCAACCTGACGCGCCAGCAGGATGTGCTCACGCGTTTGCGGCATCGGGCCGTCTGCAGCCGAGCACACCAGGATCGCGCCGTCCATCTGCGCTGCGCCCGTGATCATGTTCTTCACATAGTCAGCGTGGCCCGGGCAGTCGACGTGTGCGTAGTGGCGGTTAGCCGTTTCGTACTCGACGTGTGCCGTGTTGATCGTGATACCGCGTGCCTTTTCTTCCGGCGCCGCGTCGATCTGGTCGTATGCCTTCGCTTCGCCGCCAAACTTCTTGGTCAGAACCGTCGTGATCGCTGCCGTCAGCGTGGTCTTGCCGTGGTCAACGTGACCGATCGTGCCGACGTTCACGTGCGGCTTGGTCCGTTCGAATTTACCTTTAGCCATGTTTCTCTTCTTTCAAAAGTTAATCGTTGAATGACTTGCCGCGCGCTTACTTTGACTTCGCGTTGATGATCGCTTCAGACACGTTGCGCGGTGCTTCCGAATAGTGCTTGAACTCCATCGTGTACGTTGCACGACCTTGGCTCAGCGAACGCAGCGACGTCGAGTAGCCGAACATTTCCGACAACGGGACTTCGGCACGAACGATCTTGCCGCCGCCAATCATGTCTTCCATGCCCTGAACAATACCGCGACGGCCCGACAGGTCGCCCATCACGTTGCCCATGTAATCTTCCGGCGTTTCGACTTCAACAGCCATCATCGGTTCGAGGATGACCGGTTGAGCCTTGCGCATCGCTTCCTTGAACGCCATCGAACCGGCCATGCGGAACGCATTTTCGTTCGAGTCAACGTCATGGTACGAACCGAACGTCAGGTGAACCTTCACGTCAACGACCGGGAAGCCTGCCAGCACGCCAGCCTTCAGCGTTTCCTGGATACCCTTGTCAACTGCCGGGATGTACTCACGCGGAATCACACCGCCCTTGATCTCGTCCAGGAACTCGTAGCCCTTGCCTTGCTCATTCGGCTCGAGCGTGATGACCGCGTGACCGTACTGGCCGCGACCACCCGACTGCTTGACGAACTTGCCGTCAACGTCTTCCGCCTTACCGCGGATCGTTTCGCGGTAAGCCACTTGCGGCTTGCCAACCGTTGCTTCGACGCCGAACTCGCGCTTCATCCGGTCGACCAGAATTTCCAGGTGGAGCTCGCCCATGCCCGAAATAATGGTTTGACCCGATTCTTCGTCCGTTTGAACGCGGAACGACGGATCTTCCTGAGCCAGACGATTCAACGCCAGACCCATCTTTTCCTGGTCGGGCTTCGTCTTCGGCTCAACAGCCTGCGAAATCACCGGCTCCGGGAAAATCATGCGCTCGAGCACGATCGGATGCAGCGGATCGCACAGCGTGTCGCCCGTCGTTGCATCTTTCAGGCCAACTGCAGCAGCGATGTCGCCCGCGTGCACTTCCTTGATTTCTTCACGCTGGTTTGCGTGCATCAGCAGAATACGACCGAGACGCTCCTTCTTGTCCTTGGTCGCGTTCAGCAGCGTGTCGCCCGACTTCGTCGTGCCCGAGTAGACACGGAAGAAGATCAACTGGCCGACAAACGGGTCGGTCATGATCTTGAATGCGAGGGACGAGAACTTCTCGTCGTCGGCTGCGCGACGCTCGGCCTTTTCACCGTTTTCGAGTTCACCCGTAACCGGCGGAATGTCGATCGGCGACGGCAGGAAGTCGAGCACGGCGTCCAGCATCCGTTGTACGCCCTTGTTCTTGAACGCAGTGCCGCACAGCATCGGCTGGATTTCGCAAGCGATCGTACGGTCGCGCAGGCCCTTGACGATTTCAGCTTCCGTCAATTCGCCTTCTTCGAGGTACTTGTTCATCAGCTCTTCGCTCGACTCAGCGGCAGCCTCGACCATCTTCTCGCGCCATTCATTGCACGTATCAACCAGTTCCGCCGGAATTTCTTCGTACGAGAACTTTGTGCCTTGGGACGCTTCGTCCCAAATGATCGCTTTCATCTTCAGCAGATCAACCACGCCGGTGAACGTTTCTTCAGCGCCGATAGGCACCACGACCGGAACCGGATTGGCCTTCAAACGCAGCTTGAGCTGGTCGTAGACCTTGAAGAAGTTCGCGCCGGTACGGTCCATCTTGTTGATGAACGCAAGACGGGGAACCTTGTACTTGTTAGCCTGACGCCACACGGTTTCCGACTGGGGCTGCACACCGCCCACAGCGCAGTACACCATGCACGCGCCGTCGAGCACGCGCATCGAGCGCTCAACTTCAATCGTGAAGTCGACGTGACCCGGGGTGTCGATGATGTTGATACGGTGCTCAGCGCGGTCGCCGGCCATACCTTTCCAGAACGCCGTGGTAGCAGCGGACGTGATCGTGATGCCGCGTTCCTGTTCCTGCTCCATCCAGTCCATGGTCGCAGCGCCGTCGTGAACTTCACCAATCTTGTGGTTCACGCCGGTATAGAACAGGATGCGCTCGGTCGTCGTCGTTTTGCCGGCGTCGATGTGAGCGCTAATACCGATGTTACGGTAGCGCTCGATAGGTGTCTTGCGAGCCACTTTGATCCTCTATTGGGATGACGCGATGCGAGAAAATACCCATCGCGCTGTAACACAAACGGGCGAGGCGCTTTGTAAGCGCACCCGCCCGGAATTTCTTTCCGCTTTTTCTGCTAACCCGAAGTTGGGAAGCTTAGAAACGGAAGTGCGAGAACGCCTTGTTGGCTTCTGCCATCCGGTGAACTTCGTCGCGCTTCTTCATCGCGCCGCCACGGCCTTCGGCCGCTTCGGAGAGTTCACCTGCCAGACGCAGGGCCATCGACTTCTCGCTGCGCTTCTTCGCGGCTTCACGCAGCCAACGCATCGCCAATGCCATACGACGCGACGGGCGCACTTCGACCGGAACCTGATAGTTCGCACCACCAACGCGGCGGCTCTTCACTTCGACCACCGGCTTGACGTTGTTGAGCGCTACCGTGAACACTTCCAGCGGGTCCTTGCCACCCTTGGTCTGGATCTGTTCGAAAGCGCCGTACACAATGCGCTCAGCAACCGACTTCTTGCCGGAGAGCATCAGCACGTTCATGAACTTAGCTACATCAACGTTGCCGAATTTCGGATCCGGCAACACTTCCCGCTTGGGGACTTCGCGACGACGCGGCATGTTTCTTCCTTTAACTTTTCAGTTGGAGCTGTTCAGCCCCGCGGCCACCAACTAACCCGATTCATCTCTTACGACTTACCAGCCCGGTCGGGTGACCACTTACTCGACAGCACCGGCGATTCCGGCACCACCGCTAATACCGCCTTTACAGGCGACCTGAAACTGCTGACCGGCTAATTACTTGCCAGCCTTGGCACGCTTCGCGCCGTACTTCGAGCGAGCTTGCTTACGATCCTTGACGCCCTGGGTATCCAGCGAGCCGCGAACCATGTGGTAACGCACACCCGGCAAGTCCTTGACACGGCCACCGCGAATCAGCACGACCGAGTGTTCCTGCAGGTTGTGGCCTTCACCACCGATGTACGAAATAACTTCGAAGCCGTTCGTCAGACGAACCTTGGCAACCTTACGCAGCGCCGAGTTAGGCTTCTTCGGCGTCGTGGTGTACACACGGGTGCACACGCCGCGACGCTGGGGACAGTCCTGCAAAGCCGGGCTCTTGCTCTTCACTGTTTCCGAAGCGCGGCCTTTGCGAACCAGTTGATTGATGGTTGGCATTGTTTATTCCTGAAATTGAACAAAATCGACGCATCTGTTTCCGGGCAAAGCAGAAACGATTGCGCATCGAACTTCCGGCCCCAGTCGTCAGCGCACGAATTAACTTCGCGAGCAGGCACCCCAAGAACCGGAACCTAGCATAATATTCCGAAAATACTAAGGGAGTCAACAGGTTGCGATGTTTCGCACCCCTGTCGAGCGACGAGGACGGCAGCCGAGCCTTAGTCCGCCGCGACGACTTCAAGCAATTCGTCGCCGAAACGGTCGAGTTTGCGCACGCCCATGCCCGGAATGCCACGCAGATCCTCAATGGAATCGGGGCCGTTACGGGCGATCTCCGCGAGCGTCGCGTCGTGGAAAATCACGTAGGCAGGCACACCGTCGCTCTTCGCCGTCTCGGTACGCCACGCGCGCAGGCGCTCCCAGCGGGCGCGTTCGCGCGGTCCCATGCCGATCGTCGGGTCGGCGCGCTCGCTGGTACGGGCGGACGACTGGCGGCTACGCGTCGGTTTCACATAGCGGCGCATGGTGACGTTCTGTTCGCCTTTGAGCACCGGCTTGCTGGCCTCAGTCAGGACCAGTGAGCCGAAACCTTCATGGTCCACAGTCAGATAGCCGAACGCGACCAGTTGGCGGAACACCGCGCGCCACTCCGGCTCGCCCAACGCCGCGCCGATTCCAAACGTAGTCAGCTTCTCGTGGCCGCGCTGCATAATCTTTTCGCTACTGTTACCGCGCAGGATGTCGATCAGATGGCCGGCGCCGAAATGGAACCCGCTCGCCCGTTGCGCCCGAAATACGCAGGACAGCGCCATTCGCGCCTCGCGCGTAGCGTCCCATGTGTCCGGCGGCTCGATACAGTTGTCGCAGTTGCCGCAAGGCTTGCTCGTCTCGCCGAAATACGCAAGCAAACGCACCCGGCGGCAGGTCGCGGCTTCACACAGCCCGAGCAACGCGTCCAGCTTGCCGGTTTGCACGCGCTTGTGGGCGTCGTCCGCGTCGGATTCGTCGATCATCTTGCGCTGCTGCACGACGTCGCCGAGACCGTAGGCCATCCACGCGTTCGCCGGCATGCCGTCACGGCCTGCGCGCCCGGTTTCCTGGTAGTAGCCCTCGACGCTCTTCGGCAAGTCGAGGTGCGCGACGAAGCGCACGTCTGGCTTGTCGATGCCCATGCCGAACGCAATCGTCGCGCACATCACGATGCCTTCTTCGCGCTGAAACATCTCCTGATGTTTCTGGCGGATTTCGAACTCCATGCCAGCGTGATACGGCAGCGCGCGCATACCCTTCTCTTTGAGCCATTCCGCCGTTTCTTCCACCTTGCGACGCGACAGGCAATAGACGACGCCGGCGTCGGTGGTGCCATCCGGCTTTGAATGCTCGGCGCGGATGAAGTCGAGCAACTGCGTGCGCGCGTTGTCCTTTTCGACAATGCGGTAGCGGATGTTCGGCCGGTCGAAGCTCGACACGAAAATGCGCGCGTCATCCAGCGCCAGACGCTGGATGATCTCGTCGCGAGTAATGTCATCCGCAGTAGCCGTAAGCGCGATGCGCGGCACATTCGGGAAGCGCTCGTGCAGTACCGACAGCTGAATATAGTCAGGCCGGAAATCGTGCCCCCACTGCGAGACGCAATGCGCTTCGTCGATCGCGAACAGGCCGATACGCGTGCGCTCCAGCAGTTCCTGGAAACGCGGCGTCATCAACCGTTCGGGCGCCACGTAGAGCAGGTCGATCTCGCCTTCGCGCAACGCGCGCTCGGTCGCCATGGCCTCGGCGCTCGACAGCGTCGAATTCAGATAGGCCGCGCGCACGCCTACTTCGGTGAGTGCGGCGACCTGGTCCTGCATCAGCGCGATCAGCGGGGAAACGACAATGCCCGCGCCGAAGCCGCCTTCACGCCGTACCAGAGAGGGAATCTGATAGCACAACGACTTGCCGCCGCCGGTGGGCATCAGCACCAGACAGTCGCCGCCGGCCGAGACATGCTCGACAATTTCGCCCTGCTGCCCTCTGAACGCGGGATAGCCGAAGACTTCGTTGAGGATCTGGAGCGAACGGGACATAAGATAGAGGTTGAACAGCGCGATGCCGGTGGGCGGATTTTACCAACCCCTCGGCGCGCCGCCCGAAACGTTTGCACACGTTCGCCGTTCGGCTTAGGAAATCAGGAGACACGTATGTGCGAATCGCCCGCTCCTCGCCATGTATTTGTGAGGGTTACGACGCTCGTGTCCCGTGTGTACGGAAAGGCCGCACGCCCAACCTTCCCGCTTAGAACTGGTTACCCAACTGGAAATACACATTACGCGCGCCGCCGGGCGCCATCGCAACGCCCAGATAAACCGGCCCAAACGAAGTCGTCGCACCGAGAAACGCACTGGCGCTGGCTCGCCACGGACCACGCGCAAACGCGCTGCTGCTGTTCCAGACGTTGCCCGCCTCCAGACTGGCGCCGGCAAATGTGCCCCGGATTGGACCCGAGTTGAAGTGCTTCAATTGGGCGAGATAGGTGAGGCGGCCGTACATGACGTAATTCCCACTGAACTGATTCTGCGCGTACGCGGCCAGATGCTGGAAACCACCAAGATCGAACGTGTACCTGCCCACGTCCTTGTTACCGAATTGGCCACCGGTTTCGAACGCGGCGTTCAGGCTGTGCCGGCCGAAGCTTTCTGCCCAGAGTGCGCGAATATGGGCCGTGTTGTAGCGACCTTCCGATTGATCGAGCGCCATTTCCGCGTATCCGTCGACGTAATAGCCGTGACGCGGAAACAGCACGTCGTCGAGCTGATCGATCTCGAACTCGACACGGCCAACCGTCTCGGAAGACGAATCCGGCGCGATCGGCACAGACACCGAATCGTCGCCATCGAGCGAGACCATCACGGTCGGTGCGGCCGTCATTAACGTGGAGGACGTATGCACCCGGGCGATGCCCGCTCGTATTTCACCGAGTTTTCCCAACGGCAAACCAGCATTGAGCCCGACCCGGAACTCCTGCTGACGAAGTTTCATCATGGGAGGCGCGCCGTCGGGTTGGTCATCATCGTAGACGTCCAACAGATTTCGCTTGATTGACGCGAAGGGCGCCAGATAGAGGCCATCCTGCGAAAACAGCGGCTGCCGCAGTTCGGTTTTCAGCATCAAATCGCGGCTGCCGAGCACGGCGTCGTTACGCCATTCAAGCCCGCTTTGCGTGATCCACGGCTGCGATGCCCTACGCGCAACGCGAACGCGCCGTCGCCGCTGAAATTGCTCTGCAAACCAAGGCCGAACAGCAGGAAGTTGGGCCCCCAGCTTTTCGAGTTCGCCGTGACACGCAGGACGCGATCACCATCGGTGCCCGTCAAACTATCAGCGACGTTTTCGAAATCGCTCGTGCTGTTCAGCGCGGCGAGGTCCTGTTCGATCGTGCGCGGATCGTAAGCGTCGCCCGGTTTCGTGCGCAGCGCCTGCCGCACACGGCTTGCCGGGACACGGCCATTCGCCACGACTTCCACGCGGTCGACTTTCGTTCCTTCCGGCAAAAACGCGTGTTCGTTGCGACCGGCCAGATACGCGGTCCATGCTTGCGGCGTCAGCGAAAGCGCGCTGATTTGCACTTGTGAGGAGTCGACCGCAACAGCGCCCGCGGCAATGCCGCGACCGGCGTCCGCAAAATCCGTGAAAGCGAGACCGGAGAGATCGGGCCGCAGCAGGATATCCGCTGCGCCGAGATTGGCCCTCTGGCTCCGCACATTCTGGCTGATCAACGCACCGATAACCTGCTGCGTGACACTCGCCATCGACGTCAGCTGGTTCGCGCGTTTGAGCGGCGTACCGATGTCGACGGCGATCACGATATCCGCGCCCATCTGCTTCGCGACGTCGACGGGTAAGTTGTCGGCAATACCGCCGTCCACCAACGTGCGCCCCTCCAGCGCGACAGGCGCGAACAAACCTGGCACGGCCATACTGGCCGGGATCGCCTGCGGCAGTGAGCCTCTTCGGAGGACGATCTTGTCGCCCGTTTCGATGTCGGTCGCGACTGCCCTGAACGGCACGGGAAGATCGTCGAAATTGACGTCGCCCGGGAGGCGACCCGTGTGCTGTTGCAAAAGCGCAAGCAGCCGATTGCCCTGAATCAGTCCACTTGCCGAACGAACCCCGTCGCTGCTGAAACCAAGCGGCAGGCTGACCGGATAGTCGAGGTTGTCTTTGCGGACCGCTTGCGGCTGGTCCACGCGTGCTTCGCGATCGAACGCGACGTCAGTCAGGTCCATGCCGGCCAACGCTTTTTCAATCGCGGCTGCCGACATCCCGCTTGCGTACAGACCGCAAATCACCGCGCCCATGCTCGTCCCCGCGATGCAGTCGATCGGCACATGCAATGCCTCGAGCTTCTTCAACACCCCGATATGCGCGCATCTGCGCCTGCGCACCGAGAAAATCGAGCACGCTGGTTGCGACCTGCTCGCGATCGTTATCGACACAAATCATGTGATAACTATTTTCGAGCACGACAACGCGTGCATCCCGAGCGGTGCGCCCAATGAATTCCGCCGACTTCAGACTCGTCAGTTCGTCTTGCCTGGCGTGCACGACCAGCGTCGGACAGCTAATCTGTCCGGCTTCCCGAATGACCTGGCGACGCAAACGGTCCACTTCGCGAATGCATGCGAGGGGCACCCATTTGTAGTGAAAGTTGTCGCCGCGTTCAAACTTCGCCTTGACGATATTGCGCACAAGCGTGTTCTTGATGCCGTACGGCTCGCCCTCTTCGATCTTCATTCGTGCGGGCAGCAGCGGCAGACGGTAGGCGACATGGCGCGCGGCACGCCACCATGGGGTGCTCCAGCCGTCGATGTAAATGGGCGGCGCCAGCGTGACCAGCCGGCCTTTACTGTGCCGCTCCCGGGCGCACAACGCCGCGGCAAGCAGTGCGCCCATGCACATGCCCATCACGTGGAACCTATCGTAACGGTCGACAAGTTCGCGATATTTCTTCGTGACGGCATCGACCCAGTCCTCCGCGCGCACCGACACCAACGCCTCGGGCGTGGTGCCGTGCCCCGGCAGTGTCAGCGAATGTGTCTCGATTCCGCAGCGTTTCAGATGCTTGCGCATCGACCCGAGGTCAAACTGTGTGCCGCCCAGTCCGTGGATTAAGAGTGCGCCAGTGCGAATAGACATAGCTCAACTCGCCACGATCGAACGACGCTGCCAGACGCCGGCAACAAACGCGACCTGCCCGTTGCCGTCGGAAAGCGATGAACCCAGGTCTTGCAACTCGATCCAGCTGCCGTTGGCAACGCGTGTAGCAAGACGAAACGAAATGTGAGCGGGCGCATCCGTCGTCACCCATGCATGGGGACTCCAACGATCACGCAGGCACTCACGGTCGAGCGGATGGACGCAAGCGAGGACCCGCTCGACGTTGGACAGAGACTCCGCGGGGTAACCAAGCAGCCGCTCCACGTCGCCACGCCATTGAACAATCTGCGTACGCGAATCGATCGAATAGGCGATCAATACGCTGCCCGCGAGGGCGAGTTCGATTTCGGTGCGCCACTGATCGGCCTGGAGATGGGCGTGTGTTTCAGCGTCGCGCAACGCGTGCACGATCAACACCAGCATCGCCGATACGCCGACGTAAAGTTGCGCCTGCAGCAAGGACGAAGAAGCCGAAGCGGACGGCAACGCGAACGGCCCTTCCCCACCTGCGGTGTGGCCGAGGCAGATCAGCGTCAGCACAAATACGGCGAGCGTTCCGCCCCGTGCGCCGCCAACGATCGAGACGATCACGACGCAGAACATCGGCAAATAGATGGGGTACGTGATGCCCGCCGCTTCGAAGCGCTGCGTCGCGGCTCCGTCGAAGAGCCACCATGTCAGCGCGACCATCGTGGCAAATGCAACGCCGCCGACCGTCTCACGCCGCCAGTTGGACGGTGCCGATCGCTTTGGCCGGAATTGCGCCCATACCGCGAGTAACGGCATCGTGATGCATACGCCGACAAAGATCGCTGCGCTCCATTCGCGAAACGGCAGCATGAACGGCATGCCCTTTGTCAACGAGAAGTAGAACGCACCGCCGCCGCCCAGAAGGACAGCGTTCACGACCGCCGCAACGATCACGGCACGCAATAGATCGAGACCTTGGAGCGGCACATGCGTCCATCGCACGACAGCCGACGCGATCAACGGGGCGATCCCGGCCAACGCGCCGAGAACAAGCGACGACGGCACGTCGCGGCCGCCAAAATGCGATAGCACGGTTTGCACCAGCGCGAATGCAACGGCAAGACGACCGCTGGCGCTCGTGCGCGATAGCAGCATGGCCGCGAGACTCACGCCGGCCGGCAACCAGACATAGGGCGCAAGAGCGGCCGTCGGGACATTGAACTGTCCGGACAGGACACCTGCGGCAACATAAAGTCCCACCCACAACGCCGTATCGGACAACGGCAACCTACGCACCTCGACAGCGTTCATTCGACCACCAGGCAATGCCGATGCGACGCGTGCTGAGCGTGCGCATCGAGCGGGTTAGCGTGATGTCGACGCGATGTTTCGATTGATTGATGCCATATCGCGACGACGGCCCCTTATGCTAGGGAAGGTGATCGTCAGTCAACATGGGAGGACTCTGAAATGCCGAGCGGCGGCACGGAGACCGTTAAGAAAACCAGTCGAGCCTTCCATGATGCCGCTGTTCAGATACGCACGGATCAGCCCGATTACACCAGCATCATCAATGCGTTTCTGTAGACGGTCGATCAGGATGTCGTGATTGACCCGATCGAAGAACTTCCCCAGATCAACGTCCACCACGATTCGCCGACCCGACTGCACGTACGACTGCGCGGCAAGCACCGCGTCGTGCGCACGACGCCCGGGCCGGAAGCCGTAGCTGTACTCGCTAAATGTGGGGTCCAGAACTGGCTGCAGCACCTGCAGTAACGCCTGCTGGATCAGCCGGTCCGTTACCGTCGGGATGCCGAGCTCGCGCTCGCCACCATCCGGTTTCGGAATCGTCACCCGTCGTACCGGACTGGGCCGGTACCTCCCCTTGAGCAACTGTTCACGAATCGCGGGCCACGCCGTCACCAGATGACGCGCAGTCTGGTCAATGTCCAGACCGTCCACGCCAGCGGCTCCCTTGTTAGCCCGTACCCGTTTGAACGCCCGCTTCAGGTTCTCTCGCGTCAGCGCCGCTTCCAGCAGCGCCGACCCTGTGTCCCCGGATTCATGCCGCGGGCAGCAGGCTTCGTCGCTCCCGGGTACACGCGCAGCTTCACCGCGCGCTACTCCCGTTCGCCCCGTTTGCACGGGCATCTGACGCAATACCTGCCGCATCGACATGACGATGGACACTCCTTCCCGTTTGGTCCTTCGTCACCAGCCTCAGCCTCACCGGCCTATCCTGTGACTACTATGACCGCTGCTGACTTCCCGCTCCGGCTCGACGCCGTTGCCCTTTCAGGCATGAGACGGGACCTCCCCAGGTAAGAACGCACTCCTTCACTGCACAACCGCCGGATCTACGCCACCGCCCCTTGATCACGAGAGCTTTGCGATTTCTGGCCCGCTCGCCCTGGTCGGTAACGCCTTCTATCCGGTTCTTGTCCATCGGCTCGCAGTTTCGCTCCACGCTTCCTCCCCACGATCGGTCACCCTCTCGCAGTTGCGCTTCGCTGTGATCAACTTGCGGAGGGACTCCCACCCTCTGGAGTGCGCCCATGCTGGGCGCACCAAAAAAAAACCGCCCGGTCGAAACCGGGCGGTTTTGTCAGCGTTCAGTGAAAGCGGCTTTCGCCGCCCGCACTTACTCGCCGGAGTGCTGCTGTTCGGCAGCCGGAGTTTCCGGTGTACCGAATTCGAACGACTCTTCCGCTGCGATCTGGTCGAAACGCTCGCGGTCGGACAGTTCCTTGCTCTTGCGTGCCTTGTGGAACGCGAGACCCGTACCGGCCGGAATCAGACGGCCGACGATCACGTTTTCCTTCAGACCACGCAGGTCGTCGCGCTTGCCCATGATCGCCGCTTCGGTCAGCACGCGGGTCGTTTCCTGGAACGATGCCGCGGAGATAAACGAATCGGTGGACAGCGACGCCTTCGTGATACCGAGCAAAACGTTTTCGTACGTTGCCGGGATCTTGTCTTCCGCCGCCATCCGGTCGTTCTCGTCGAGCATATCCGAGCGCTCAACTTGTTCGCCCATGATGAAGCGCGTATCACCGTTGTCGACGATCTGCACGCGACGCAGCATCTGACGGACGATCACTTCAATGTGCTTGTCATTGATCTTCACGCCCTGCAGACGATACACGTCCTGCACTTCGTCCACGATGTAACGCGCCAGCGCTTCGACGCCCTGCAAACGCAGAATGTCGTGCGGATCAGCCGGCCCGTCGACAATCATTTCGCCCTTGTTGACGACCTGACCATCGTGCACCAGAACCTGCTTTTCCTTCGCGATCAGGAACTCGTGCTGGTTGCCCTCGAGGTCCGTGATAACGAGACGCTGCTTGCCCTTCGTGTCCTTACCGAACGACGTCGTGCCCGTGACTTCCGCCAGAATGCCGGCGTCCTTCGGCGAGCGCGCTTCGAACAGTTCGGCCACACGCGGCAGACCACCGGTAATGTCACGCGTTTTCTGCGATTCAACCGGGATCCGTGCGAGCACTTCACCGACCTGCACTTGCTGACCGTCCTTCACGGTGATCAGAGCGCCGACCTGGAAGCCGATCTGCACCGAGTGCTCGGTGTTCGGGATCTTGACTTCGTCGCCGTTCGCGTCGAGCAGCTTGACCTGCGGACGCACCGTCTTCGCAGCTTGCGAGCCACGACGCTTCACGTCGATCACGACCAGCGTGGACAGACCCGTCACATCGTCGATCTGCTTCGCAACGGTCACGCCTTCTTCGACGTTTTCGAACTTCACCGTACCGCCCCACTCGGTGATGATCGGACGCGTCAGCGGATCCCACTGCGCCAGTTGCGTGCCCGCCTTGATCTGCGCGCCGTCGAGTTGCAACAGCGTCGCGCCGTACGGCACCTTGTGACGTTCGCGCTCGCGACCGTGGTCGTCGGTAATCATCGCTTCGCCCGAACGCGAGATGACGATCTGCTCGCCCTTCGCGTTGGTGACGTAACGCATCGTTGCCGTGAAACGCACCGTACCGTTCGACTTCGCTTCAACCGACGAAGCCACTGCCGCACGCGACGCCGCACCACCGATGTGGAACGTACGCATCGTGAGCTGCGTGCCCGGTTCACCGATCGACTGAGCAGCGATCACGCCGACTGCTTCACCGACGTTGACCGACGAGCCGCGGCCCAGGTCGCGGCCGTAGCAGGCTGCGCACAGACCGTAACGCGTTTCGCAAGTCAGCGGCGTACGCACGCGCACTTCGTCGATGCCGAGGCGTTCGATTTCTTCGACCGCGTCTTCGTCGAGCAAGGTGCCCGTTTCGTACAGCGTTTCTTGCGTTTCCGGATTGACGACGTCAGCCACCGTCACGCGACCCAGGATACGGTCACGCAGCGCTTCGACGACTTCACCGCCTTCGACCAACGCCTTCATGGCGACGCCGTTGGACGTACCGCAATCGTCCTCGACCACCACCAGATCCTGCGTCACGTCGACCAGACGACGCGTCAGGTAACCCGAGTTTGCCGTCTTCAGTGCCGTATCAGCCAGACCCTTACGTGCACCGTGGGTCGAGATGAAGTACTGCAACACGTTCAGGCCTTCACGGAAGTTCGCCGTAATCGGCGTTTCGATGATCGAGCCGTCCGGCTTCGCCATCAGGCCACGCATACCGGCCAGCTGACGAATCTGAACTGCGGAACCACGAGCACCCGAGTCCGCCATCATGTAGATGGAGTTGAACGATTCCTGACGCGTTTCGTTGCCGTCGCGATCCGTAACCGGTTCCGTCGACAGCTGTTCCATCATCGCCTTGCCAACCGCTTCCGACGTTGCCGACCAGATGTCGACCACGTTGTTATAGCGCTCTTGCGACGTGACAAGACCCGACATGTACTGACGGTCGTATTCCTTCACCTTCTTCGCGGCGTCGCCGACGATCTGTTCTTTCTGCGGCGGCACGAGCATGTCGTCGACGCAGATCGAGATACCAGCGCGTGTTGCCAGACGGAAACCCATCTGCATCAACTGGTCGGCGAAAATCACCGTTTCGCGCAGACCGCACTTGCGGAATGCGGTGTTGATGAGACGCGAGATTTCCTTCTTCTTTAGCGGCTTGTTCAGCACCGTGAACGGCAGACCCGGCGGCAAAATTTCCGACAGGATCGAACGGCCGACGGTCGTCGCAAACAGCGAGATCTTCGGCACGAACGCCGGCGCACCTTCCGACTTGTCTTCGTTGTGGACCATTTCGGTGATCCGAACGTTGACGCGCGAGGCCAGCTCGACTTCCTTGTTCTCGTACGCACGCAGCGCTTCCGAGACGCCGGTGAAGGTCAGGCCTTCGCCCTTGGCGTTCACTGCTTCGCGGGTCGCGTAATACAGGCCCAACACGATATCCTGCGACGGCACGATCGACGGATCGCCGTTGGCCGGGAACAGAATGTTGTTCGACGCCAGCATCAGCGTGCGCGCTTCCATCTGCGCTTCCAGCGACAGCGGCACGTGAACAGCCATCTGGTCACCGTCGAAGTCGGCGTTGAACGCCGCGCAAACGAGCGGATGCAGCTGGATTGCCTTACCTTCGATCAGCACCGGCTCGAAAGCCTGAATGCCAAGACGGTGAAGAGTCGGCGCACGGTTCAGCATGACCGGATGTTCGCGGATCACCTCTTCGAGGATGTCCCACACCACCGGCGTCTGGTTCTCGACTTCCTTCTTCGCAGCCTTGATGGTGGTAGCGACACCCATCACTTCGAGCTTGTTGAAGATGAACGGCTTGAACAGTTCGAGCGCCATCAACTTCGGCAGACCGCACTGATGCAGCTTGAGCGTCGGGCCGACCACGATCACCGAACGGCCCGAATAGTCAACGCGCTTACCGAGCAAGTTCTGACGGAAACGACCGCCCTTACCCTTGATCATGTCAGCGAGCGACTTCAGCGGACGCTTGTTCGCGCCAGTCATAGCCTTACCGCGACGACCGTTGTCGAGCAGCGAGTCGACGGCTTCCTGCAACATCCGCTTTTCGTTGCGGACGATGATTTCAGGCGCCTTCAGCTCGAGCAGACGCTTCAACCGGTTGTTACGGTTGATCACGCGGCGATACAGGTCGTTCAGGTCCGACGTCGCGAAGCGGCCGCCGTCCAGCGGCACCAGCGGACGCAGTTCCGGCGGCAGCACCGGCAGCACTTCGAGCACCATCCAGTCAGGCTTGATGCCCGAACGCTGGAAAGCCTCGAGCACTTTCAGGCGCTTCGCGTACTTCTTGATCTTCGCTTCCGAACCCGTGTTCTTGAGTTCGGTGCGCAGCATCTCGACCTGTTCATCGATGTTGATCGCGCGCAGCAGCTCGCGAACGCCTTCCGCGCCCATCTCGGCACGGAATTCGTCACCGTATTCTTCGACCTTGTTGTAGTAATCCTCTTCGGTCATGATCTGCCGCGCTTTCAGCGGCGTCATGCCCGGATCGATCACTACGTATGCTTCAAAGTACAGCACGCGTTCGATGTCGCGCAGCGTCATGTCAAGCACCATGCCCAGACGCGACGGCAGCGACTTCAGGAACCAGATGTGCGCGACCGGCGAGGCCAGTTCAATATGGCCCATCCGTTCGCGACGCACCTTTGCCAGCGTCACTTCGACGCCGCACTTCTCGCAGATCACGCCACGGTGCTTCAGGCGCTTGTACTTGCCGCACAGACATTCGTAGTCTTTGATCGGCCCGAAGATCTTCGCGCAGAACAGACCATCGCGTTCCGGCTTGAATGTCCGGTAGTTGATGGTTTCCGGCTTCTTCACTTCGCCGAACGACCACGAACGGATCTTGTCTGGCGACGCCAGACCGATCTTGATCGCGTCAAAAACTTCGGGTTGTTGGACTTGCTTGAATAGATCGAGCAGAGCTTTCATTGCCTTCTCTCCGTAGTCCGATTAGTTGCGGTCGAGGTCGATGTCGATACCCAGCGAGCGGATTTCCTTCACCAACACGTTGAAGGATTCCGGCATGCCTGCATCGATCACGTGATCGCCCTTAACCAGGTTCTCATACACCTTGGTCCGGCCTGCCACGTCATCCGACTTCACCGTCAGCATTTCTTGCAGCACGTACGATGCGCCGTACGCTTCGAGCGCCCACACTTCCATTTCACCGAAACGCTGGCCACCGAACTGAGCCTTACCGCCCAACGGCTGCTGCGTCACGAGCGAGTACGGGCCCGTGGAACGCGCGTGCATCTTGTCGTCGACCAAGTGGTGCAGTTTCAGGTAATGCATGTAGCCGACCGTCACCGTACGTTCGAACATCTCACCCGTGCGGCCGTCGTACAGACGAACCTGATTCTTCGACGGCGTCATGCCGAGGTTCTTCGCGATGTCGTCCGGGAATGCCAGATCCAGCGCGCGCGACATTTCTTCTTCCGTCGCACCGTCGAACACCGGCGTAGCGAACGGCACGCCTTCGCGCAGGTTCTTCGCCAGCTCGACGATTTCGTCGTCGGTGAAGCTGTCCAGCTCTTCGGCGCGGCCCGACTCGTTGTAGATCTTGGTCAGGAATTCGCGCACTTCAGCAATCTTCGCCTGACGTTGCAGCATTTCGGCGATACGCCAGCCGAGGCCCTTCGCGGCCCAACCCAGATGCACTTCGAGAACCTGACCCACGTTCATCCGCGACGGCACGCCGAGCGGGTTCAGAACGACGTCAGCCGGACGGCCGTCGGCCATGTACGGCATGTCTTCGATCGGAACGATCTTCGACACGACACCCTTGTTACCGTGACGGCCGGCCATCTTGTCGCCAGGCTGCAGACGACGCTTGACCGCCAGATACACCTTGACCATCTTCAGCACGCCCGGCGGCAGTTCGTCGCCTTGCGTGAGCTTCTTACGCTTTTCTTCGAACGCCAGATCGAACTGGTGACGCTTCTGTTCGATCGAGTCCTTGATGGCTTCGAGCTGTGCCGCCGATTCTTCGTCCGCGAGGCGGATGTCGAACCAGTGGTAGTGATCCAGATCTTGCAGGTAAGCCTGGTCGATCTTCGTGCCCTTCGCGAGCTTCTTCGGACCACCATTCGCGACCTTGCCGTCGAGCATACGTGCGAGACGCTGGAACGCGTCGCCTTCCACGATGCGCAACTGGTCGTTCAGGTCGAGGCGATAGCGCTTCAGTTCATCGTCGATGATCTGTTGCGCGCGCTTGTCGCGCTGAATGCCTTCACGCGTGAACACTTGCACGTCGATGACCGTGCCGCTCATGCCCGACGGCACGCGCAGCGACGTATCCTTCACGTCCGAAGCCTTTTCACCGAAGATCGCGCGCAGCAGCTTTTCTTCCGGCGTCAGCTGGGTTTCGCCCTTCGGCGTGACCTTACCGACCATCACGTCGCCTGCTTCGACTTCCGCGCCGATGTAGACGATGCCCGACTCATCGAGACGGCCGAGTTGCACTTCAGCCAGGTTCGAGATGTCGCGCGTGATTTCTTCCGGTCCGAGCTTCGTATCGCGAGCTACGACGTTCAGTTCTTCGATGTGGATCGAGGTATAGCGGTCGTCAGCAACCACCTTCTCCGAGATCAAGATCGAATCTTCGAAGTTGTAGCCGTTCCACGGCATGAACGCGACCAGCATGTTCTGGCCGAGAGCCAGTTCGCCGAGGTCGGTCGATGCGCCGTCAGCCAGCACGTCGCCACGCGACACGATGTCGCCGACCTTCACGATCGGGCGCTGGTTGATGTTCGTGTTCTGGTTCGAACGCGTGTACTTGATCAGGTTGTAGATGTCCACGCCGACGTCGCCAGCAACGGCTTCATCGTCGTTCACGCGAATCACCATACGGCCTGCGTCGACATAATCGACCACACCGCCGCGGAATGCCTGAACCGTCGTACCCGAGTCGACTGCTACCGTGCGTTCGATACCCGTACCGACCACGGCCTTTTCAGGACGCAGACATGGCACAGCCTGACGCTGCATGTTCGAGCCCATCAACGCGCGGTTCGCGTCATCGTGCTCGAGGAACGGAATCAGCGATGCTGCCACCGACACGATCTGCGACGGCGCCACGTCCATGTACTGGATGCGGTCCGGCGTGACCATCAGCGTTTCGCCCGCTTCACGCGACGACACCAGCTCGTCGGTCAGGGAACCGTCGGCAGCCACTGCCGCGTTCGCCTGAGCGATCACGTAACGGCCTTCTTCGATCGCCGACAGATAGTCGATCTGATCCGTCACCTTGCTGTCCACAACCTTGCGATACGGCGTTTCGAGGAAGCCGTATTCGTTCAGGTGCGCGTACAGAGCGAGCGAGTTGATCAGGCCGATGTTCGGACCTTCCGGCGTTTCAATCGGGCACACGCGACCGTAGTGAGTCGGATGCACGTCGCGGACTTCAAAGCCGGCGCGCTCACGCGTCAAACCGCCCGGGCCAAGTGCCGAAACACGGCGCTTGTGGGTGATTTCCGACAGCGGGTTCGTTTGGTCCATGAACTGCGACAGCTGCGACGAACCGAAGAACTCGCGAATCGCCGACGAAATCGGCTTCGAGTTGATCAGGTCGTGCGGCATCAGGTTTTCGCTTTCGGCCTGGCCGAGGCGTTCCTTCACAGCACGTTCGACACGCACGAGACCGGCGCGGAACTGGTTTTCCGCCAGTTCGCCGACGCAACGCACACGACGATTGCCCAAGTGGTCGATATCGTCCACTTCGCCCTTGCCGTTACGCAGTTCGACCAGGATCTTGATCGTCGCGAGGATGTCGTCGTCTTGCAGCGTCATCGGTCCGATGATCTCGTCGCGACCCACGCGACGATTGAACTTCATACGACCCACCTTGGACAGGTCGTATGCGTCTTCGCTGTAGAACAGACGGTTGAACAGCGCCTCGACCGCTTCTTCGGTCGGCGGTTCGCCCGGACGCATCATGCGGTAGATCGCGATACGTGCGGCCATCTTGTCCGCGGTTTCGTCGATACGCAGCGTCGACGAGATGTACGGACCTTGGTCCAGATCGTTCGTGTAGAGCGTCTGGATGTCTTTGATCTTCGATTCGCGGAGCTTTTCGAGGACGGTTTCGGTGATTTCGTCGTTCGCGTTAGCGATGACTTCACCGGTGTCGCCGTCGACAACGTTCTTCGCCAGCGTGCGGCCGAGCAAATAGTCTTCCGGTACCGAGATGAACTTGGTCTTCGCGCTGTCGAGATCGCGAATGTGCTTCGCGTTGATCCGCTTGTCTTTCTGGACGATCACGTTGCCGTCACGGTCCGAGATGTCGAAGCGCGCGACTTCACCACGCAGACGCTCCGGCACGAATTCCATCTGCGCGCCTTCCGGCATCAGCGTGAAATTGTCGAACACGAAGAAGTTTGCGAGGATCTGTTCCGGCGTGAGGCCAATTGCCTTCAGCAGGATCGTGACCGGCATCTTGCGACGACGGTCGACGCGGAAGTACAGCACGTCCTTCGGGTCGAACTCGAAGTCGAGCCACGAACCGCGGTAAGGAATGATACGAGCTGAAAACAGGAGCTTGCCCGAGCTGTGCGTCTTGCCCTTGTCGTGTTCAAAGAACACGCCCGGCGAACGGTGCAACTGCGAAACGATCACACGTTCCGTGCCGTTGATGACGAACGAACCGGTCGGCGTCATGAGCGGAATTTCGCCCATGTAGACTTCCTGTTCCTTCACTTCCTTGACGACCGGCTTGCTCGGCGATTCCTTGTCGAGCAGCACCAGGCGCACTTTCGCGCGCAGTGCCGAGCAGTACGTCAAACCGCGCTGCTGACATTCCTTGATGTTGAATGCCGGCGGCGACAGCATGTAGCTGACGAACTCTAGACGAGCGAAGCCATTATGCGAAACAATCGGAAAAACGGAAGTAAACGCAGCCTGCAGACCTTCCGGCTTGCGTTGCGTGGACGACGTGTCTGCTTGCAGAAACGTGCTGAATGATTCAAGCTGGGTAGCCAGCAGGAAAGGTACTTGGTGAACGATGGGGCGCTTCGCAAAACTCTTGCGAATACGCTTCTTCTCGGTGAAGGAATATTGCATACGATCTCCGAATCACGGCGGGCATTGTTGTCGAGGCAGGATACCTTGATGAGACAACCCGAGTGTTCACCGACTGAGACCCGATGGCCGTCCGATGGCCTGAACGAGCCTAGAAGCTTGGTGGTTGGCCGCTACCAACCGCTGGCTGACGGCAGCGGATGCCTGTGTTGCCCGCTACCCGACCAAACTTGCCTTCTGCAGTCGCTTCAGAAGACAAAGAGAATCGCCGGTCAATATTGCCGATAGGCGGTTTTCTTTGACTTCTGGGAGTCACATTCTTGCCGAAAATGCCATGCAAAAACGTGGCCCCCACAAAGCACAAAAAGGCCGGCGGTGGAAAACCGCCAGCCTTCGCACAACGCGCTGAAACTTACTTGATTTCAGCCTTCGCGCCGGCTTCTTCCAGCTTTTTCTTGGCTTCTTCCGCAGCAGCCTTCGGTACCGCTTCCTTAACAGGCTTCGGTGCGCCGTCGACCAAGTCCTTCGCTTCCTTCAGGCCGAGACCCGTCAGTTCACGAACAGCCTTAATGACCGAAACCTTGTTCGCGCCGATTTCCGTCAGGTTGACCGTGAATTCGGTTTGCTCTTCAGCAACAGCCGCAGCTGCGCCTGCCGGGCCTGCCACTGCAACTGCAGCTGCCGACACGCCAAACTTTTCTTCGAACGCCTTAACGAGCTCATTCAGTTCCAGAACCGACATCGAGCTTACTGCCTCGAGGATGTCATCTTTTGCGATTGCCATTTGAAATACTCCTAAATTGAATTCGGATACAGCCAGCGATCAATCACGCTCGACTGAAGTGCGTTAAGCAGCGGTTTCTTCGCCTTGTTTCTTTTCTGCCAGCGCGGCCAAAGCGCGCGCAAAGCCGGAAACAGGTGCTTGCATAACGTACAACAGCTTGGAGAGCAGTTCTTCGCGGCTCGGGATGTTTGCCAGCGCTTGCACGCCAGCCTTGTCCATCACGTTGCCTTCGTAGGAACCAGCCTTGATGATCAACTTGTCATTGGTTTTGCCGAAGTCGTTGACGACCTTAGCAGCAGCAATTGCATCTTCCGAGATGCCGTAGATCAGCGGACCAGTCATCTGCTCTGCCAGCGAAGCAAACGGGGTACCTTCGACAGCGCGACGCGCCAGCGTGTTTTTCAACACGCGAAGGTAAACCTGTTGCTCACGCGCTTTCGCGCGCAGCTTGGTCAGATCGCCAACCGCGATTCCACGATACTCAGCCAGAACCACGGTCTGGGCTTTCGCGACTTGCGCGGCAACCTCAGCGACGACGGCCTGCTTGCTTTCTTTGTTAAGTGGCACGGTTAACCTCCAGATTCGATACACGCAGCGTGCGCCTTGTGTACCGCGTTCAATAACGGCGTCCGACCAGTCAGGAGTATTTCAACCGCCCGACACCCGCATTGCTGCAGGTATCAACCAGCTTCATCACTACAAAACCTTTTCGGGTTCGCCATCTGCGTTGGCTTTACATTAAGGACTCGCCTACCTGATGCGTGCCCACCAACGGTCTTTGACAACCGGTTGCGCAATGCAGACTGCCATTTCGCAACCGCCCAAAGCCCATAAAACCGCCTCGATTTTCGTCGAGGCGATGAAATTTCTTACTGTGCTGCGATCGATGCCTGGTCGACGCGAACGCCAACACCCATCGTGCTCGACAGCGCAACCTTGCGCAGGTAGACACCCTTGCTCGTTGCCGGCTTCGCCTTTTGCAGCGCGTCGACGAGAGCATTCAGGTTGCTACGCAGAGCCGTCGGCTCGAACGAAGCGCGCCCGATGGTCGCGTGGATGATACCAGCCTTGTCGACACGGAATTGCACCTGACCAGCCTTGGCGTTCTTCACTGCAGTCGCGACGTCCGGCGTAACCGTACCAACCTTCGGATTCGGCATCAGGCCGCGCGGGCCGAGGATCTGACCGAGCGTACCGACGACGCGCATCGTGTCCGGCGAAGCGATCACGATGTCGAAGTCCAGCTTGCCAGCCTTGACTTGTTCAGCCAGATCTTCCATGCCGACGATTTCCGCACCAGCTGCGCGCGCTTGTTCAGCCTTTTCGCCCTGCGCAAACACAGCGACGCGGACCGACTTGCCGGTACCTGCCGGCAGCACGACCGAACCACGAACCACTTGGTCCGACTTCTTCGCGTCGATGCCGAGTTGCACTGCGACGTCGATCGACTCGTCGAACTTCGCGCTTGCGCATTCCTTCACGAGCGACAGAGCTTCGTCGATTGCGTACAGCTTTTGACGATCAACCTTGGCTGCAAATGCTTGCAGACGCTTCGAAAGCTTAGCCATTTACACGCCCTCCACGGTGATGCCCATCGAGCGGGCGCTACCAGCAATCGTACGAACCGCTGCGTCCAGATCAGCTGCCGTCAGATCAGGCATCTTGGCCTTGGCGATGTCTTCAGCTTGAGCGCGGGTGATCTTGCCGACCTTGTCGGTATGCGGCTTGCTCGAACCCTTGTCGATCTTCGCTGCCTTCTTGATCAGAACTGTAGCCGGCGGCGTCTTCAGAACGAACGTGAAGCTCTTGTCCGCGAATGCGGTAATCACAACTGGAATCGGCAGACCCGGTTCCATAGCTTGAGTCTGCGCGTTAAACGCCTTGCAGAACTCCATGATGTTCAGGCCGCGCTGGCCCAGCGCCGGACCGACCGGCGGCGACGGGTTGGCTTTACCTGCAGGAATCTGCAGCTTAATAAAGCCAATGATTTTCTTTGCCATGTTGAAAACCTCGTTGGAACGCTGCTTTAATGCATGCGAGCGCTCAGTGAGTAGTAGCGCGCGTTCGTCTAAAAATTGACTACTTGCGCTCCTCAACGGTCATTACGCGGACCGTAAGCGCGAAATACGGGGTGCGCCGGTCGGCGCACCCCGTAGAATTCTGGATCACAACTTTTCGACTTGGCCGAATTCCAGCTCGACCGGCGTTGCGCGGCCAAAGATTGTAACCGAGACACGCACACGCGACTTTTCGTAGTTCACTTCTTCGACGCTGCCGTTGAAATCTGTGAACGGACCGTCCTTCACTCGCACCATCTCGCCTACTTCGAACAGGGTCTTCGGGCGCGGCTTTTCCACACCTTCCTGCATCTGCGACATGATCTTTTCGACTTCCCGAGGAGAAATCGGACTTGGTCGATTGCGCGCTCCGCCAACGAAACCGGTGACCTTTGCCGTGTTTTTCACGAGGTGCCACGTTTCGTCTGTCATCTCCATTTCCACGAGTACATAGCCCGGGAAGAAACGACGTTCGGTCACCGATTTGTGACCGCCCTTCACTTCGACAACTTCTTCAGTCGGCACGAGGATTTGACCGAACTGGTCCTGCATACCAGCGCGCTCGATACGCTCTTGAAGCGCGCGCTGCACGCTCTTCTCCATTCCAGAGTAGGCGTGCACCACATACCAACGCTTGCCGCTCGGGGATGCCGGAGTATCACTCATATTATTTCCAACCCAGAATCACCGAGAAAATCGCCCATTCGATGGATTTATCACTCACCCAAAGAAAGATAGCCATGACGAACACGAAGCCGAATACTACGAGCGTTGTTTGGGTCGCCTCTTTGCGAGTCGGCCAGACAACTTTACGAACTTCCTTGTACGAATCTTTGGCGAAAGCGATGAAACCCTTGCCAGGCGCGGAGAGAAGACCGACTGCAACACCCGCTATCGCACCAACAGCCAAGGCGGCTCCGCGGATGTACCATTCCTGGCCGTTGAGCCAGAAGAACCCCACGAACCCGGCCAAGACCAACAATACGCCCGCGACGAGCATCAGCTTGTCGCCGGATGTATTTACAGTTTCGACGGAAGGATTCGCCATAACACCTTAACGAAGCGTCACATATGACGCGAGATTTGGCAGGGGCAGAGGGAATCGAACCCCCAACCTTCGGTTTTGGAGACCGACGCTCTGCCAGTTGAGCTATACCCCTAAACCATTTGGGGTTGACGACATCGCCAACCCCGAAACCACCGATCAACGAGAACTATCTGGCGTTACTCGAGGATCTTGGCAACTACACCAGCGCCGACCGTACGGCCGCCTTCGCGAATTGCGAAGCGCAGACCTTCTTCCATCGCGATCGGGTTGATCAGCTTCACCGTGATCGACACGTTGTCGCCCGGCATGACCATTTCCTTGTCTTTCGGCAACTCGATCGAGCCCGTCACGTCCGTCGTACGGAAGTAGAACTGCGGACGATAGTTGTTGAAGAACGGCGTGTGACGGCCACCTTCGTCCTTGCTCAGCACGTACACTTCAGCCGTGAAGTGCGTGTGCGGGTTGATCGAACCCGGCTTCGCCAGAACCTGGCCACGCTCCACGTCTTCACGCTTCGTGCCGCGCAGCAGGATACCAACGTTGTCGCCTGCCTGACCCTGGTCGAGCAGCTTGCGGAACATTTCCACGCCCGTGCACGTCGTCTTCACCGTCGGCTTGATACCGATGATTTCGATTTCTTCGCCGACCTTCACGACACCACGCTCGATACGACCCGTCACCACCGTGCCACGACCCGAGATCGAGAACACGTCTTCCACCGGCATCAGGAACGCGCCGTCAATTGCACGCTCCGGCGTCGGGATGTACGTGTCCAGCGCATCGGCCAGATTCATGATCGCCACTTCACCCAGCTCGCCCGTGTCGCCTTCCAGCGCCAGTTTGGCCGAACCCTTGATGATCGGCGTGTCGTCGCCCGGGAAGTCGTACTTCGACAGGAGTTCGCGAACTTCCATCTCGACCAGTTCCAGCAACTCAGCGTCGTCCACCATGTCGCACTTGTTCAGGAACACGATGATGTACGGAACGCCAACCTGACGCGCCAGCAGGATGTGCTCACGCGTTTGCGGCATCGGGCCGTCTGCAGCCGAGCACACCAGGATCGCGCCGTCCATCTGCGCTGCGCCCGTGATCATGTTCTTCACATAGTCAGCGTGGCCCGGGCAGTCGACGTGTGCGTAGTGGCGGTTAGCCGTTTCGTACTCGACGTGTGCCGTGTTGATCGTGATACCGCGTGCCTTTTCTTCCGGCGCCGCGTCGATCTGGTCGTATGCCTTCGCTTCGCCGCCAAACTTCTTGGTCAGAACCGTCGTGATCGCTGCCGTCAGCGTGGTCTTGCCGTGGTCAACGTGACCGATCGTGCCGACGTTCACGTGCGGCTTGGTCCGCTCAAACTTACCCTTGGCCATTTTCGACTCCTAAGAGGATTTATCCGTACGTTGCGCCGCGCGCAAACAATCACCGAGTACTTCTGGTGCCCATGGGCAGGATCGAACTGCCGACCTCTCCCTTACCAAGGGAGTGCTCTACCACTGAGCCACATGGGCGCTACTTCTATGTTGCTGGAGCGGGTGAAGGGAATCGAACCCTCGTCGTAAGCTTGGAAGGCTTCTGCTCTACCATTGAGCTACACCCGCAAGAATTCATCGATTCCCAGCAACTGCCGCAACTTGCATTCTGGTGGAGGAGGTTGGATTCGAACCAACGTAGGCGTAAGCCAACAGATTTACAGTCTGCCCCCTTTAGCCACTCGGGCACCCCTCCGCAGAGAACTGATGATTATGAGGGAACAACCGCTTGTTGTCAAGGCCTGCTTGACCGTTCCAAACTCATAGCTCTCACTTATAGTAAGTTCAGCGCTGCCGTAAACGCAGAAACCCCACCTTTTGGGGTGGGGTTTCTGCGTTGCTGCTTGGGAGCCTGACGATTACCTACTTTCACACGGGCAATCCGCACTATCATCGGCGTGGAGTCGTTTCACGGTCCTGTTCGGGATGGGAAGGGGTGGTACCGACTCGCTATGGTCATCAGGCATGACTTGTTGCCGCACTGCCCTTTGGGCAATACAGCCAATCTGGAAGAAGTAGTTGAGAGGATGCCTCTCGGTATTACTTTGGGCTGTGCCTGTATTGCACAACACTGATCTCAACCGTGTGTCGAGAGAGACACACCTGTTATAGGATCAAGCCTTACGGGCAATTAGTATCAGTTAGCTTAACGCATTACTGCGCTTCCACACCTGACCTATCAACGTCCTGGTCTTGAACGACCCTTCAAGGGGCTCGAAGCCCCGGGGATATCTCATCTTAAGGCGAGTTTCCCGCTTAGATGCTTTCAGCGGTTATCTCTTCCGAACATAGCTACCCGGCGATGCCACTGGCGTGACAACCGGTACACCAGAGGTTCGTCCACTCCGGTCCTCTCGTACTAGGAGCAGCCCCCTTCAAATATCCAGCGCCCACGGCAGATAGGGACCAAACTGTCTCACGACGTTTTAAACCCAGCTCACGTACCTCTTTAAATGGCGAACAGCCATACCCTTGGGACCGGCTACAGCCCCAGGATGAGATGAGCCGACATCGAGGTGCCAAACACCGCCGTCGATATGAACTCTTGGGCGGTATCAGCCTGTTATCCCCAGAGTACCTTTTATCCGTTGAGCGATGGCCCTTCCATACAGAACCACCGGATCACTATGACCTGCTTTCGCACCTGCTCGACTTGTCGGTCTCGCAGTTAAGCACGCTTATGCCATTGCACTATCAGCACGATTTCCGACCGTACCTAGCGTACCTTCGTACTCCTCCGTTACACTTTGGGAGGAGACCGCCCCAGTCAAACTGCCTACCATGCACTGTCCCCGATCCGGATTACGGACCAAGGTTAGAACCTCAAACAAACCAGGGTGGTATTTCAAGGATGGCTCCACGCAGACTGGCGTCCACGCTTCATAGCCTCCCACCTATCCTACACAGACCGGTTCAAAGTCCAATGCAAAGCTACAGTAAAGGTTCATGGGGTCTTTCCGTCTAGCCGCGGGGAGATTGCATCATCACAAACACTTCAACTTCGCTGAGTCTCGGGAGGAGACAGTGTGGCCATCGTTACGCCATTCGTGCAGGTCGGAACTTACCCGACAAGGAATTTCGCTACCTTAGGACCGTTATAGTTACGGCCGCCGTTTACCGGGACTTCAATCAAGAGCTTGCACCCCATCATTTAATCTTCCGGCACCGGGCAGGCGTCACACCCTATACGTCCACTTTCGTGTTTGCAGAGTGCTGTGTTTTTATTAAACAGTCGCAGCCACCAGTTTATTGCAACCCCTTCACCCTTCTGGCGCGAGCCAGTCAAGCTACAGGGGCGTACCTTATCCCGAAGTTACGGTACCAATTTGCCGAGTTCCTTCTCCCGAGTTCTCTCAAGCGCCTTAGAATACTCATCTCGCCCACCTGTGTCGGTTTGCGGTACGGTCTTGTTAAACTGAAGCTTAGAGGCTTTTCTTGGAACCACTTCCGATTGCTTCTTCACCTAGGTGAATGGCCTCGCACCCTTGAATTCCGCGCCCGGATTTGCCTAAGCGCCTTCTCCAATGCAAGGACCGGGACTTCCAACACCCGGACAACCTTCCGCGATCCGTCCCCCCATCGCATTTAACAATGGTGCAGGAATATTAACCTGCTTCCCATCAGCTACGCATTTCTGCCTCGCCTTAGGGGCCGACTCACCCTACGCCGATGAACGTTGCGTAGGAAACCTTGGGCTTACGGCGAGGGGGCTTTTCACCCCCTTTATCGCTACTCATGTCAGCATTCGCACTTCCGATACCTCCAGCGCACTTTTCAATGCACCTTCGCAGGCTTACGGAACGCTCTCCTACCATGCACATAAATGTGCATCCGCAGCTTCGGTATATTGCTTAGCCCCGTTACATCTTCCGCGCAGGACGACTCGATCAGTGAGCTATTACGCTTTCTTTAAAGGATGGCTGCTTCTAAGCCAACCTCCTGACTGTTTTAGCCTTCCCACTTCGTTTCCCACTTAGCAATATTTGGGGACCTTAGCTGGCGGTCTGGGTTGTTTCCCTCTTGACACCGGACGTTAGCACCCGATGTCTGTCTCCCGTGATTGCACTCTTCGGTATTCGGAGTTTGCTATGGCGTAGTAATCCGCAATGGACCCCACAACCATGACAGTGCTCTACCCCCGAAGGTGATACACGAGGCACTACCTAAATAGTTTTCGGAGAGAACCAGCTATTTCCAGGTTTGTTTAGCCTTTCACCCCTATCCACAGCTCATCCCCTAACTTTTCAACGTTAGTGGGTTCGGACCTCCAGTACGTGTTACCGCACCTTCATCCTGGCCATGGATAGATCACCTGGTTTCGGGTCTACACCCAGCGACTGAATCGCCCTGTTCGGACTCGCTTTCGCTACGCCTGCCCTAATCGGTTAAGCTTGCCACTGAATGTAAGTCGCTGACCCATTATACAAAAGGTACGCAGTCACCCCTCAAGGAGGCTCCTACTGTTTGTATGCATGCGGTTTCAGGATCTATTTCACTCCCCTCCCGGGGTTCTTTTCGCCTTTCCCTCACGGTACTGGTTCACTATCGGTCGATCACGAGTATTTAGCCTTGGAGGATGGTCCCCCCATCTTCAGACAGGATTTCACGTGTCCCGCCCTACTTGTCGTACACCTAGTTCTTCCTCGCTGTTTTCGTCTACAGGGCTATCACCTGCTATGGCGGCACTTTCCAGAGCCTTCGACTAACAATGAAGATAAAGAGTACAGGCTGGTCCCATTTCGCTCGCCACTACTCTGGGAATCTCGGTTGATTTCTTTTCCTGCGGTTACTTAGATGTTTCAGTTCACCGCGTTCGCTTCGCATGACCTATGTATTCAGTCATGGATACTCCATTCGGAGTGGGTTTCCCCATTCGGACATCTACGGATCAAAGCTCGTTTGCCAGCTCCCCGTAGCTTTTCGCAGGCTACCGCGTCCTTCATCGCCTGTGATCGCCAAGGCATCCACCACATGCACTTGTTCGCTTGACCCTATAACGGGTGTGTCTCACACCGCGTTCACTCGGAACGCAGCGCGGGCCACATCGTTACAGGTTGAGTATTCGTGTTGCGCCGTATTCCAAGGCAATCTTTCGATTACCTTTTCATACATTGATACAATCACAACCCTGATTCACCTACTCGCCTACCCATCTCTAGATAGCCTTTCGTGAATCTCTTTACTACTTCTTCCTGATTGTTAAAGAACGACAGCCGATATCATGATTGCTATAACCACGTATCACTCTGACTGGCTCAATCGCCAATGCACAACCCTCTGCAGTACTTCCGCAGAACGCTATGCATTGATGATTGGTGGAGGATGACGGGATCGAACCGACGACCCCCTGCTTGCAAAGCAGGTGCTCTCCCAGCTGAGCTAATCCCCCAGTCACACATGAACTTCAAGGGTGCCTTCAACCGGTTAGCACAGCCACCGCAGAAACAGTGGTGGGTCTGGATGGATTCGAACCATCGACCCCCGCCTTATCAAGACGGTGCTCTAACCGACTGAGCTACAGACCCCTGAGTCTGTCTGAATTTACAGCCGATAAGCGTGAGCGCTCAACGTTCGACACGTTCAGCTCTAGAAAGGAGGTGATCCAGCCGCACCTTCCGATACGGCTACCTTGTTACGACTTCACCCCAGTCATGAATCCCACCGTGGTAAGCGCCCTCCTTGCGGTTAGGCTACCTACTTCTGGTGAAACCCACTCCCATGGTGTGACGGGCGGTGTGTACAAGACCCGGGAACGTATTCACCGCGGCATGCTGATCCGCGATTACTAGCGATTCCAGCTTCACGCACTCGAGTTGCAGAGTGCGATCCGGACTACGATCGGTTTTCTGGGATTGGCTCCACCTCGCGGCTTGGCAACCCTCTGTTCCGACCATTGTATGACGTGTGAAGCCCTACCCATAAGGGCCATGAGGACTTGACGTCATCCCCACCTTCCTCCGGTTTGTCACCGGCAGTCTCCCTGGAGTGCTCTTGCGTAGCAACTAGGGACAAGGGTTGCGCTCGTTGCGGGACTTAACCCAACATCTCACGACACGAGCTGACGACAGCCATGCAGCACCTGTGTTATGGCTCCCTTTCGGGCACATCCACCTCTCGGCAGACTTCCATACATGTCAAGGGTAGGTAAGGTTTTTCGCGTTGCATCGAATTAATCCACATCATCCACCGCTTGTGCGGGTCCCCGTCAATTCCTTTGAGTTTTAATCTTGCGACCGTACTCCCCAGGCGGTCAACTTCACGCGTTAGCTACGTTACTAAGTCAATGAAGACCCAACAACTAGTTGACATCGTTTAGGGCGTGGACTACCAGGGTATCTAATCCTGTTTGCTCCCCACGCTTTCGTGCATGAGCGTCAGTATTGGCCCAGGGGGCTGCCTTCGCCATCGGTATTCCTCCACATCTCTACGCATTTCACTGCTACACGTGGAATTCTACCCCCCTCTGCCATACTCTAGCCCGCCAGTCACAAATGCAGTTCCCAGGTTAAGCCCGGGGATTTCACATCTGTCTTAGCGGACCGCCTGCGCACGCTTTACGCCCAGTAATTCCGATTAACGCTTGCACCCTACGTATTACCGCGGCTGCTGGCACGTAGTTAGCCGGTGCTTATTCTTCCGGTACCGTCATCCTCCCGCCGTATTAGGGCAGAAGTTTTCTTTCCGGACAAAAGTGCTTTACAACCCGAAGGCCTTCTTCACACACGCGGCATTGCTGGATCAGGGTTTCCCCCATTGTCCAAAATTCCCCACTGCTGCCTCCCGTAGGAGTCTGGGCCGTGTCTCAGTCCCAGTGTGGCTGGTCGTCCTCTCAGACCAGCTACAGATCGTCGCCTTGGTAGGCCTTTACCCCACCAACTAGCTAATCTGCCATCGGCCGCCCCTGTAGCGGGAGGTCCTAAGATCCCCCCCTTTCCTCCGTAGAGCGTATGCGGTATTAATCCGGCTTTCGCCGGGCTATCCCCCACTACAGGACACGTTCCGATGTATTACTCACCCGTTCGCCACTCGCCACCAGGGTTACCCCCGTGCTGCCGTTCGACTTGCATGTGTAAGGCATGCCGCCAGCGTTCAATCTGAGCCAGGATCAAACTCTTCAGTTCAAACCTGTTACTGTTTTTCGGTTCCGTTAAGAACCGGTCGCTCACTCAACGTACTGACGAATTGTTCGATCATCTTGCGATGCTCAAACCTTCCTTTCATTACTGTGTGAGCCTTGATACTTTCGCTTTGCGGCAGACCCCGAAAGATCCACCTCGCGTCTCGCATCAAGCGCCCACACTTATCGGCTGTTAATTTTTAAAGATCGATTACGCATCCACTACCGAACCCGCACCGCTGTCGTCAACCTCACAACTACCCGGTACCGCTTCGTTCTGCGTCGCTGCATCTGCAGCAGAGAAACGAGATTATGAAGGCTCTTTTTCGTTTCGTCAACAACATTTTTTCGCTTTCGCTTAAAACCTTGTCGACGCTACGGCCGCTGGTTTCCGCCGCGGCCCTCGTTCTCAAACGAGGAGGCGAATATTAGGTGAATATTCGCCACATGACAAGGCCTCGATGGAAATATCTTCCCATGACTCATTTGCGCGTGGAATTTACTACTGCGTCTAGCGGGACGGTGTCCGCCATTGCCGCATAACCAGCGTCGCTCGGATGGATGTGGTCGCCACTGTCGAAGTTGCGCCGCAGGCGGTCCGGCTGCGCCGGGTCACGCAACGCCGCGTCGAAATCCACGACGCCGTCAAAAGCACGGCTGGTCCGAATCCACTGGTTGACGGCGAGTCGGATGCTCTCCCGCTGCGCCGGCAGCGATGCCGGCGTCAATGTTGCCCCAAATACCTTCACGCCGGCGTGCCGCGCCGCGGCAATCACCCGCTGGTACCCCGCGATCAGATCGGCCGCCGTCACCGAGGTGTGCGGGAAGTCGCAGTCGAGGCCGTTCCGAGCCGGCATCGAGGCGAAATTGATGTCGTTGATGCCAATCAGCAGGATCGCCGTCTTGACGCCCGGCCGCCCGAGCACATCGTGCTCGAAGCGTTTGGCGAGCGCGTCCCCGTAGCAAGGCGAGTCGCTCAGTAGCCGATTGCCGCTGATGCCGAGATTGACGATCGCCGTTGACCGGTCACTGCTACCGGCCAGTCGGCGCGCCAACGCGTCCGGCCAGCGGTGATTCTGGTTCAGGCTGGAGCGCATGCCATCGGTGATCGAGTCGCCAATGGCGGCGATCGCGGCCGATGACGGCGCCGCCTCCACCGATAGCCCCGTCACCCACACATATTGGGTGAACCGCCCGCGAAACGCTTCGGCGGAAGCGTCCGCTGCGTGATTGCCCGGCGCGGAAACATAATTGACCTGGCTCGATACGCGATGCCACGCCACGATCCGCTGATCCGGCCCCATGAATGCGCTGATGGCATAAGGCGCACCTTCGGCGATGTCGACCGTGACCGGATCGCTATCCAGCTCACCGCCCGCCGGAATGCTCACCGTAGATTTGCCGCCGAAGGTCACGCGCGCCCCGTCATTAGCAACCGCGGCCGCGCCGCCTGCCGAGCGGGCAATGCGCAAATCTTCGATCGTAAGCGGCGTCTTGCCGTACTCGTTGCTGAGGTGGATTCGCGCGGCCCGTCCCGACAGCGTCGGATACACGATCTGGCGCACGGTGCGTCCGGCGACGTCCGGCGCGCGATACAAAGGCGGCAGGTCCACGCGTTGCGGAATCGGCTGCAGCGCGGTCGCCCAAGCGGCGACCCAGTGCGCGGGAGCATCGGCGGCGAAAACGGTGAGGGAAACAGCGAATTGGGCAAGCAGCGCCGCGCCGCATGCGGCAGCCAGGGTGCGAAGGGTCATTCGGATGGTCGGTTCAAGGCGAAACGTCCATTGTGCCCGAACGCCAGGTCGATCGCGGCGAGCCTTGGGTGCTGGGTGCTGGGTGCTGGGTGCTGGGTGCTGGGTGCTGGGTGCTGGGTGCTGGGTGCTGGGTGCTGGGTGCTGGGTGCTGGGTGCTGGCCGTCGAGCGGCTGGGCACTGAGCCTTGGGCCTTGGGCGTCGCGCGTCGGGCGTCGGGCGTCGGGCGTCGGGCGTCGGGCGTCGGGCGTCGGGCGTCGGCCATCAAGTCTCAGACGCCAACCTCATCCCCTCCCGCCAAGACCAACTCACCGCCCAACCACAACCGCACCCTTTCACCCTCAATATCAGCCGCCGCTCCCCTTAAACAGCCGCCATCTTCAGCGCCACCGCCTCAGCCACCTCGATCCCATCGATCGCGGCCGAATAAATCCCGCCGGCATACCCCGCGCCCTCACCCGCCGGATACAAGCCCTCGACGTTCATACTCTGATAATCATCCCGCCGACGTACCCGGATCGGCGACGACGTTCTCGTCTCCACGCCCGTCAGCACGGCGTCATGCATCGCAAAGCCGGCGATCTTCTTGTCCATCTGCGGCAAAGCTTCGCGAATGGCTTCGATCACGTAGTCAGGCAGCGCGGTGCTGAGATCCGTGGGATGCACGCCAGGCTTATACGACGGCACCACCGAACCCAACGACGTAGACGGCCGCCCGGCAATGAAATCGCCGACCAGTTGACCCGGCGCCATATAGTTACCGCCGCCCAGCTCGAACGCCCGCTCTTCCCACTTCCGCTGGAAAGCGATACCCGCGAGCGGTCCGCCCGGATAATCGTCCGGCGTAATGCCGACGACAATCCCCGCGTTCGCATTGCGCTCCGCCCGCGAATACTGGCTCATGCCGTTCGTCACCACACGGCCCGGCTCCGACGTTGCCGCCACCACCGTGCCGCCCGGACACATGCAAAAGCTATACACCGCGCGCCCATTACTGCTGTGATGCACGACCTTATAGTCGGCGGCGCCCAGCTGCTTATGGCCGGCAAACTTGCCGAAACGGGCACGATCGATCAAACCCTGCGGATGCTCGATCCGGAATCCAAGCGAAAACGGCTTCGCTTCTATATAGACACCGCGGTCGTTCAGCATCTGGAAGGTATCGCGCGCGCTGTGCCCAACCGCCAGCACCACATGATCGCAGCGTAGCGTCTCGCCGGTCGACAGCTTCAACCCGCGCACCTTGCCCTGATCGATCTCGATATCGTCGACGCGAGTCTCGAACCGCACTTCGCCGCCGAGCTCGTGAATGGTCGCGCGCATCTTTTCGACCATGCTGACCAGCCGGAACGTGCCGATATGCGGCCGGCTCAGGAACAGAATGTCTTCCGGCGCACCGGCCTTGACGAATTCGTCGAGCACCTTGCGGCCGTAATGCTTCGGATCCTTGATCTGGCTGTAAAGCTTGCCGTCCGAGAAGGTGCCCGCGCCGCCTTCGCCGAACTGCACGTTCGACTCCGGATTGAGCACCGACTTGCGCCACAGCCCGAATGTGTCTTTGGTGCGCTCCCGCACGGCCTTGCCGCGCTCGAGAATGATCGGCCGGAAACCCATTTGCGCCAGAATCAGCCCGGCGAACAGCCCGCACGGCCCCATGCCGATCACCACCGGCCGCGGCACGGTCAGTTGCGCCGGCGCCTTGGCGACGAACCGGTACGCCATGTCAGGCGTCACACCGCAATGCGGCACGTCGGCGAGCCGCTTGAGCGCGGCGGCCTCATCCGTGACCTCGACGTCGACGATGTACGTGAGCTTGATGTCGGCGCGTTTGCGCGCGTCGTGCGCGCGACGAAACACGGTGTACCGGATAAGCCCGTCGGCGCCCACGCCGAGTTCCGCGAGGCGCGCGCGGACGGCGGCTTCGAGGTCGCTATCGGGGTGATCGAGCGGGAGTTTGATTTCGCTTAGACGTAACATGAGTACCGGGGGATGCAGGAAGGCCGCAAATCGCGGCCAATTCACAATTTTATAGGTTAAGTGTCGGCACGGGGCATCGGCTCCGTCGAAACGCCCTCCGTCACGGAAATCTTGCCCCCTATCAACACTGTCAGTCTGTCTCAAAAAATTTATTAACCGACCGGTCGGTTGGCTTATACTGTGCGCACACAGACAACTTCCGCAGAGAGCGTCCCCATGTACACGCAATCCCTGGATATTCCCGGCAATGTCGCCCCGCTGGATGCGGGCGCGAGTTCGCCCGAGCAGGCGCAATTCGATGCGGTCATGGCCGCAGACGGCAAGATCGAAGCTCAGGACTGGATGCCCGAGGCTTACCGCAAAACGCTGGTGCGGCAGATCTCGCAGCACGCGCATTCGGAAATCGTCGGCATGCTGCCGGAAGGCAACTGGATCACGCGCGCGCCCAGCCTGAAGCGCAAGGCGATTCTGCTCGCCAAGGTGCAGGACGAAGCCGGCCACGGCCTCTATCTCTATAGCGCGGCGGAAACGCTCGGCGTCTCGCGCGATCAGCTGATCGCCGCGCTGCACTCGGGCAAAGCCAAATATTCGAGCATCTTCAATTACCCGACGCCCACCTGGGCGGACGTCGGCGTGATCGGCTGGCTGGTGGACGGCGCGGCGATCATGAACCAGATTCCGCTGTGCCGCTGCACGTACGGTCCGTACGCCCGCGCGATGATCCGCATCTGCAAGGAAGAGTCGTTCCATCAGCGCCAGGGTTTCGACGCGCTGATGTCGATGATGGCCGGCACCGACGCGCAGCGCGAACTGGTCCAGCAGGCGGTGAACCGCTGGTGGTGGCCGGTGCTGATGATGTTCGGCCCGAGCGACAAGGATTCGATCCACAGCAACCAGTCGTCGAAATGGGGCATCAAGCGCATTTCGAACGACGATCTGCGGCAGAAATTCGTCGACGCCACCGTCGACCAGGCCAAGGTGCTCGGCGTCACGCTGCCGGACCCGGACCTGAAGTGGAACGAAGCACGCGGCCAGCACGATTACGGCGACATCGACTGGGAAGAATTCTGGCGCGTCGTCAACGGCGACGGCCCGTGCAACCGCGAGCGCCTCGCCACCCGCGTCAAAGCTCACGACGAAGGCACGTGGGTCCGCGAAGCCGCCCTCGCCCATGCCGAAAAACAGCGCCAGCGCGCGCAACAGCACGCCGCCTGATTCGCGCGGCAGGCCAGACACAGCATCAGGAGATCAGCAATGAACAAGGAATGGCCGATTTGGGAAGTCTTCGTGCGCAGCAAGCAGGGACTCGACCATAAACACTGCGGCAGCCTGCACGCCGCCGACGCGCCGATGGCGCTGCGCATGGCACGCGACGTCTACACGCGCCGCCAGGAAGGCGTGAGCATCTGGGTCGTGCCGTCTTCGGCGATCACGGCGTCTTCGCCGGCAGACAAGGCGGAGCTGTTCGAACCGGCAGGCGACAAGATTTATCGCCATCCGACGTTCTACACGCTCCCCGACGAAGTCAACCACATGTAAGCGCGGCCATGGACATCACGCCCCAACATCTCCAATACGTGCTGCGCCTCGCGGATACCGCGCTGATTCTCGGTCAGCGCAATACCGAATGGTGCGGCCACGGCCCGATCCTCGAAGAGGACATCGCGCTGTCGAACATGAGTCTCGATCTGATCGGCCAGGCGCGTCTGCTGTACACGCACGCCGCGTCGCTCGAACAGCAGCTCACCGGCAAGACCCGCACGGAAGACGACTACGCGTACTTCCGCGCCGAGCGCGAATTCGCCAACTACACGCTCGCCGAGCTGCCGCATGTCGGCCCGCTGTGCGGCACGGCGCAGGCCGAGAAGGATTACGCCGTCACGATCGTGCGCAATTTCCTGTATTCGACGCTGATGGCGCATCTGTGGACGGCGCTGACCGCGTCCCCGGACGAGCAACTGGCCGCGATCGCGGCGAAGTCGATCAAGGAAACCAGTTACCACGTGCATCACGCGAGCGAGTGGCTGATCCGTTTCGGCGACGGCACCGACGAATCGCACCGCCGCGCGCAAGCCGCGCTCGACTACCTGATGCCGTACACGCGCGAGTTTTTCAGCGCGGACGCCGTGGAAGAGACGATCGCTGCGGCCGGCATCGGCCCGCTGACGTCGGATCTCGAAGCCGCCTGGCTCGACGACGTGCGCGCCACGCTCGACGAAGCCACGCTGAGCCTGCCCGAAGCGGTCAAGCACATCACGACCGGCAAGCACGGCGAGCATTCCGAGCATATGGGATTCGTGCTGGCCGAAATGCAGAGCCTCGCGCGCCAGCATCCCGGCGCGGCCTGGTAACGCGACTTGACCCAAGCGACTTAACCCAACGGTAAAGCGACGATGACGACCTCGACAGCCACTTACAGCACCGACGCCGCGCTCGATCGCGCGTGGGCCGTGCTCGAAACGGTGCCCGATCCGGAGATTCCGGTCGTGTCGATCCGCGAACTCGGCATTCTGCGCGACGTGCGCCGCGCCGCCGACGGCGCGCTCGAAGTCGTCATCACGCCGACCTACTCGGGCTGCCCCGCGATGTCGCAGATCGCCGAGGACGTCGCGCACGCGCTCGACGTCGCGGAACTGAAGCCGTATCGGATCTCCACCGTGCTCGCGCCGGCCTGGACCACCGACTGGATGACCGCCGACGCCCGCGAAAAGCTGCGCGCCTACGGCATCGCGCCGCCCACCGGCAACTGCGGCTCGGCCGCCGGGCCGCAGGAAAAAGTGATGCGCTTCGTGCCGCGCGCGCTGCCCACACCGTCGTGTCCGCGCTGCGGTTCGGCGCATACCGAGCGTCTCGCGCAATTCGGCTCGACCGCCTGCAAAGCCTTGTACCGCTGCATCGACTGCCGCGAACCCTTCGACTACTTCAAACCATACTGATATGGCCACCCCGCAATTTCATTCGCTGCGTATCCGCGAAGTACGGCCCGAAACCGCCGACGCGGTCTCGGTCGCCTTCGAAGTCCCCGTCGAACTGCGCGATCACTATCGCTTCACGCAGGGCCAGTTCGTCACGCTGAAAACGCATTTCGACGGTGAAGAAACGCGCCGCTCGTATTCGATCTGCGTCGGCGTCACCGATTACGACCGCGACGGCGAACTGCGCATCGGCATCAAGCGCGTGCGTGGCGGGCGTTTCTCGAACTTCGCGTTCGACACGCTGCAGCCCGGCCACACAATCGACGTGATGACGCCGGACGGCCGCTTCTTCACGCATCTGAACGCCGATCAGGGCCAGCAATATCTGGCGTTTTCGGGCGGCTCGGGCATCACGCCGGTGCTGGCGATCATCAAGACGACGCTCGAAATCGAGCCGCGCAGCACGTTCACGCTGGTGTACGGCAACCGTAGTGTCGATCAGATCATGTTCGCGGAAGAGCTCGAGGATCTAAAGAACCGCTTCATGAACCGCTTCGTGCTCTATCACGTGCTGTCCGACGATCTGCAGGACGTCGAGCTGTTCAACGGCGTGCTCGACCAGCAGAAGTGCGCGGCCTTCATTGAGAATCTGCTGCCCGCCGACGCGATCGACGAAGCCTTCATCTGCGGTCCCGCACCGATGATGGACGCCGCCGAAGCCGCGTTGAAAGCCGCCGGCGTGCCGCAGGAAAAGGTCCACGTGGAGCGCTTCGGTTCGCCGCTGCCGCAAGCGGGCGTACCGGCGGTCGAAATCACCGAAGACACGCCGGCCGCCGAGCTGGAGATCGTGCTCGACGGCAAACGGCGCAAGCTGCGCCTGCCGTATCAAGGCGTCAGCGTGCTGGATGTTGGGTTGAAGGCCGGCCTCGCGCTGCCTTATGCGTGCAAGGGCGGCGTCTGCTGCACCTGCCGCGCCAAGGTGCTGGAAGGCGAAGTGAAGATGGACAAGAACTACACGCTCGAAGAGCAGGAAATCCGCGATGGTTTCGTGCTGACTTGCCAATGCCATCCGATCAGCGATCGCGTGGTGGTGAGCTACGACGAACGGTAAATCGTACACGGCACGCGGGCGGAAACGACGCCCGCAATCCTTTGAGCCGTTCCACGATCCGCTTACACTAGGGGCCGCCCACGATCGGACACCTGTTCCGGTCGTCGAGCGGCCCCTTTTTGTCAACTGCCGAAGCCACTGCCGATGAGCACGATCCACCTCACCAACGGCGACGTCGCCGCCGAGTCACTGCGCACCGCGCTGCAGCAAGCGGGCCGCGACGATCGCGTGCATGCGTTGCGCGACGATCTGGCGGTTGGCCCGTTGCGCGGCGTCGACGACACGCCCGACGTGCGCGCGGACTTCTGGGAACGGGTCAGCGCGGATACGAAGCGCGATTTCCTGCGCGAATTCCGCGAGCAGGGCGCGACGCTGGAAGCGATTGCGCGGGGCGAAGCGAACCTCGTGGTCTGGCACGGCGATAGCGCCGCCGATCAGTTGATGCTGCGTCGCGTCTGCTATTACCTGCGCAACCATCCGCAGCGGCTGAACGAAGTGCGTCTGTCGATTCGCGACCTTACCGATCCAGGCGCATGGGCGCACAGCCGCAAAGATCACGCGACGTCTGTCGGCATGTTCGCGCCGGATGTGCTGCAAGCGCGTGTCCCGGACGCGGCGCCGATTTCGGTGCTGCGCATCAGCCGGCTCGCGCTCGAATGGCAGGAAGTCAAACATGCGAACGGCGAAACCCGGCGGTGGCGCGACAACACGTTCACGAGCGGCCATTTCGCCGATCTGGACGCGCTGATTCTCGAACATATCGCCGATGGCTGGCAGCCCGCCGCGCACGTCGCCGCCGAGCTGATGGCCGCCGAACTGGGCTTTCTGGTCAGCGACAGCATGGTGCTGTGGCGCTTGCGCGAGCTGTCCGCGACCCGGCGCATCAGGCTGCGCGGCGATGCGAACACCTGGCGCACGCTGGAGTTGTGCGCGGTGCTCGCTCCCTGTCCACATTAATAAAATCAACGACCATGGCCCGTACCCGAGCCCCCGACCACGAAACCCAGCGCGAGCAGATTCTCGAACTCGCCGCGGCGAAATTCGCCCAGACCAGCTATCCGAGCACGTCGATGGCGGATCTGGCCGCCGCGAGCGGCACCTCGAAAGCGCGCCTGTACCACTACTACGCGAGCAAGGAAGCGATCCTGTTCGATCTGCTCGACCGCTACACGAAGCGGCTGATGCTGATCATCGCCGAGGTGGAAGGCGCGAGCCAACGCCGCGGCCTGACGGAGCGGGAAACCTTCGCCGAACTGATTCGCGCGTTTCTGTCCGAGTACGAGACGTCTCATAGCCGGCACGTGGCACTGTTGAACGACGTGAAGTATCTGGTCGACACCCAGCGCGAGGTGATCCTGAACCGCCAGCGCGACGTGGTCGCGGCGTTCGCGCGGCAATTGGCGCGTGCGTATCCGGAGCGCGCCACGCGCGACAACCAGACCGCGCTGACGATGATGGTGTTCGGCATGATCAACTGGACCTTCACCTGGCTCAAGCCGGACGGCCGGATGAACTACACCGAATTCGCCGAGCAGGTGGTCAACATGGTGGACCACGGATTAAGCTCGACACCGGCCTGATGACGCAAAGCAGCAATATTCATACGAAATAAATGCTTGTCGGTCGCGCATGCGTGGCATTTCGTCATAACACGCTCGTTCATTTTATTTTTCTTTACAAATCAACATCCTAAAAATAGGGCGCAATATTTTTAGGCATTTCACTCAAAACGAGATACGGGTTTTCCCTAGTCCTAGGATCGGCTTTCCGCTAAAATGATTTTTGCGGTGCACCACGCCGCTTGATCCAAGGAGAATCCGACCATGAACTTGATTACACCCCGCGTTGCTGAGCAGATCGTTCCGCACGATCCGTTGTCGCAACCTGCCGGTCGTGCGCCTGCTCTGGTCCGTGAACTCACCGCGGTCGACCGCGAGCGGCTGCTGACCCACTTCCTCGCGCTCGGCGAAGACGACCGCCTGCTGCGCTTCGGCCAGATCGTGCCGAACCACGTGATCGAAAACTACGTCCGCGCGATCGACTTCACGCGCGACACGGTCTTCGGCGTGTTCAACAGCCAGTTGCAACTCACCGGCGTCGGCCATCTGGCGTATCTGCCGGCCGAGGGCGACAAGCGCACCGCCGAATTCGGCGTCTCGGTGCTGGAAAGCGTGCGCGGCCAGGGCATCGGCTCGAAGCTGTTCGAGCGCGCCGCCATTCGCAGCCGCAACACGCACGTCAGCACGCTGTACATGCATTGCCTGTCGCGCAACTCGACCATGATGCACATCGCGAAAAAGGCCGGCATGAAGATCGAATACGCGTACGGCGAAGCCGACGCTTATCTGACGCTGTCGCCGGCGGATCAATCGAGCATCATCGCCGAGATGCTGCAGGAGCAGGCCGCCGTGTTCGACTACGCAATGAAGCGTCAAGCGCGTCAGGCGTCGAAGCTGTTCGAATCGTTTATGCCGACCGCCGCCGCGGCCTGAGCCGCAAACGCTTCGGCGCAATGACAGAGGGCAGCCCAATGGCTGCCCTTTTTGTTTTGCGCGCGCATTTCTCCGCTCGCGGGCCGCGACGACGCCGCGTCGTGCTTACAAAATAGGCAACGCCGTGGTCTCCTTGATCGTGTCGAGCGAGAAGCTCGTCTTGACGTCGATCACTGACGGATGGTGCAGCAGTTGATCCTGCATGAAGCGGGAAAAGTGCGCCATATCCTCCACCTGAACGCGCAGCAGATAGTCCATGTCGCCGGTCATTGCGTGGCACGCGACCACTTCGGGCCAAGTCTGCACGGCCGCGCGAAACTGATCCGCGTGCGTGACGTCGCCGCGCGGCCGAGGCGCCGGCCCGCCGCGCTTTTCCAGCCGCACGTTCACGTACGCGAGCAGGTCGAGTCCGAGCCGCTGCGCATCCAGCAACGCGACATAGCCGCGGATCACGCCGCTCTCCTCCAGCCGGCGAATCCGCCGCAGACACGGACTCGGCGACAGGTTCACGCACTCGGCGATCTCCTGATTCGACAGCCGGCCATTCTCCTGAAGGATCGCCAGAATGCGCCTGTCGATGGCGTCCATCTCAATATTGGCCATTTTCTGCCTTCCATTTAAGTTGTCGCGCTAGAAAATAGCGCCAGCGTATCCACACGTGCTTTATTTCGCAAGTTTTCGCCGTGATGACGCCTTTACACTGGCGTCATCCGAATCGCGCTCAAATCCCCTTCCCCACTCGCACAACGCGCCGGCGCACTTCAGGAATCAGGAGACAGACCATGCAGGTTTCAACTTGGGACAATCCCGTCGGCACCGACGGCTTCGAGTTCATCGAATACACCGCCCCGGATCCGGTTGCGCTCGGCAAGCTGTTCGAACAGATGGGCTTCACCGCCGTCGCGCGGCATCGCCATAAAAACGTGACGCTGTATCGCCAGGGCGAGATCAACTTTATCGTCAACGGCGAACAGGATTCGTTCGCGCAACGCTTCACGCGCCTGCACGGTCCGTCGATCTGCGCGATCGCGTTCCGCGTTAAGGACGCTGCCAAGGCCTACCAGCAGGCGCTCGAAAAAGGCGCCTGGGGCTTCGACAACAAGACCGGCCCGATGGAACTGAACATTCCGGCGATCAAGGGTATCGGCGACTCGCTGATCTATTTCGTCGACCGTTGGCGCGGCAAGAACGGCGCGGACGCGGGCAGCATCGGCAACATCGATATTTACGACGTCGACTTCGAACCGATTCCGGGCGCGAACCCGGATCCGGTCGGCCACGGCCTCACCTATATCGACCACCTGACGCACAACGTCCATCGCGGCCGCATGGACGAATGGGCGGAGTTCTACGAGCGCCTGTTCAACTTCCGCGAAGTGCGCTACTTCGACATCGAAGGCAAGGTGACGGGCGTGAAGTCGAAGGCGATGAGCTCGCCGTGCGGCAAGATCCGGATTCCGATCAACGAGGAAGGCTCGGAAACGGCCGGCCAGATTCAGGAATACCTCGACGCGTATCGCGGCGAAGGCATTCAGCACATTGCGCTCGGCAGCAATGACATCTACCGCACGGTGGACGGCCTGCGCGCCGCGAACATTGCGCTGCTCGACACGATCGACACGTACTACGAGCTGGTCGATCGCCGCGTGCCGAACCACGGCGAACCGCTCGACCAACTGCGTCAGCGCAAGATCCTGATCGACGGCGCGCCGGACGACCTGCTGCTGCAGATCTTCACCGAAAACCAGATCGGCCCGATCTTCTTCGAGATCATTCAGCGCAAGGGCAACCAGGGCTTCGGCGAAGGCAACTTCAAGGCGCTGTTCGAATCGATCGAACTGGATCAGATTCGCCGCGGCGTGGTGCAGGACAAGGTCTGACGGCCAGATTGGGTTGATGTGACCCGGCGCGCGCAACCCGCGCGCGGCCGATAAGAAGAAAGGGCGAGGATCTTGCGATCCCCGCCCTTTTTATTTGCACCGCTGTATTTGCACTGTTATCTCAACAGGATCAACGGCTAGTTATCCAACGACATCGACACACCGCCCGGGCGGTGCATCACGAATTCTGGTCTTCCTCGTCGTCCTTGCCGGAGCGCGTAACGCGTTCCATGGCGATGCTCGCCGGCGCCATTTGCGCCGTACGGGTCACCGCGTTCGACAACGCCCCCGCACTGCCCGTGCTCGATCGGACCGGTGCGCTCATGGCGAAAAAAGCGGCCGATACCATCAGGAAGGTCTGGATATTTCTCGTGTTCATGCGTACTCCTTTTTCTAACTGCCCTGCTGTCGTGAAGCTCCACCGAATGCGAAGCGTTGCGCTGACATTGCTCGCAGGTGGGGGTTAGACAGGTATTTCAACTACGGTTCCGCGAATTTGTAGTTTTTACAGCTTGTTACATGCTCGTCGTCAAAGATTGCCATGCAACGCAATACGCAGCGCATCAATGCGCCGAATCCCTTGCAGCGCAGCATTTTTGGCGCACTGCGGCGGGTTTTCACCAGTGCTACCATCACTTAAAACACGTCAATATGGCGACCCCGGGCACAAGCATTCAAAAGATGCCGAGGCCCAAAAAGTTTTGGTGATCCCAAACTGGTTGGAGGAGTACACATAATGAATGCCCCGCTAGACGCAGGTCAGCGAGCCTCGCTCGAAGCTGCCTTGTCTTCCGTCACGCTCGACGACAAATACACCCTCGAACGCGGCCGCGCGTATATGAGCGGTATCCAGGCGCTGGTGCGTCTGCCGATGCTGCAGCAGGAACGCGACCGCGCAGCCGGACTCAATACCGCCGGATTCATCTCCGGCTACCGTGGATCGCCGCTCGGCGGACTCGACCAATCCCTGTGGAAAGCGAAGCAGCATCTCGCCGCGCATCAGGTGGTGTTCCAGCCCGGCGTCAACGAAGACCTCGCGGCAACCGCCGTCTGGGGTTCGCAGCAGGTCAATCTGTATCCCAGCGCCAAATACGACGGCGTGTTCTCGATGTGGTACGGCAAGGGCCCCGGCGTCGACCGTTCCGGCGACGTCTTCAAGCACGGCAACTCGGCCGGCTCCGCGCAGCACGGCGGTGTGCTGGTGCTGGCCGGCGACGACCACGCGGCCAAGTCCTCCACGCTCGCACACCAGTCCGAACACATTTTCAAGGCTTGCGGCCTGCCGGTGCTGTTCCCGTCGAACGTGCAGGAATATCTCGACTTCGGCCTGCACGGCTGGGCGATGAGCCGCTACTCCGGCCTGTGGGTCGCGATGAAGTGCGTGACCGACGTGGTCGAATCGTCGGCGTCGGTCGACATCGATCCGCACCGCACCAAAATTATCCTGCCGGAAGACTTCGCGATGCCCGAGGGCGGCCTGAATATCCGCTGGCCGGATTCGCCGCTGGTGCAGGAAGCGCGTCTGCTCGACTACAAGTGGTACGCGGCGCTCGCCTACGTGCGCGCCAACAAGCTCGACCGCGTCGAAATCGATTCGCCGCATGCGCGCTTCGGCATCATGACCGGCGGCAAGGCGTATCTCGACGTGCGTCAGGCGCTGACCGACCTCGGTCTCGACGACGAAACCTGCTCGCGCATCGGCATCCGGCTCTATAAAGTCGGCTGCGTGTGGCCGCTCGAAGCACAAGGCGCGCATGCCTTCGCGAAGGGCCTCGACGAAATTCTCGTGGTCGAAGAAAAGCGCCAGATTCTCGAATACGCGATCAAGGAAGAGCTGTACAACTGGCCGGACGCGCAGCGTCCGCGCGTGTTCGGCAAGTTCGACGAGAAAGACGGCGCCGGCGGCGAATGGTCAGTGCCGATGGGTAACTGGCTGCTGCCCGCGCATTACGAACTGTCGCCCGCGATCATCGCCAAGGCGATCGCCACGCGGCTGGACAAGTTCGATCTGCCGTCGGATGTACGTGCGCGTATCGCGTCGCGCATCGCGGTGATCGAGGCGAAGGAAAAAGCGCTGGCCCGGCCGCGCGTCGAAGCCGAACGCAAGCCGTGGTTCTGCTCGGGCTGCCCGCACAACACGTCGACCAATGTGCCGGAAGGTTCGCGCGCCATGGCCGGCATCGGCTGCCACTACATGACGGTGTGGATGGACCGCAGCACCAGCACCTTCAGCCAGATGGGCGGCGAAGGCGTGGCATGGGTCGGTCAGTCGCCCTTCAGCAACGACAAGCACGTGTTCGCCAACCTCGGCGACGGCACCTACTTCCACTCGGGGCTGCTGGCGATTCGCGCGGCGATCGCCGCGAAGGTGAACATCACCTACAAGATTCTCTATAACGACGCGGTCGCCATGACAGGCGGCCAGCCGGTCGACGGCGTGCTGACCGTGCCGCAGATCACGCATCAGCTCGCCGCCGAAGGTGCAACGAAGATCGTGATCGTCACCGACGAGCCGGAGAAGTATTCGGCGAACGTCGGTCTGGCACCGGGTATCGACATTCATCATCGCGACAAGCTCGACGAGATTCAGCGTCAACTACGCGAAGTGTCGGGCACCACGATCCTGATCTACGACCAGACCTGCGCGACCGAAAAGCGCCGCCGCCGCAAACGCGGCACGTATCCGGATCCGGCACGCCGCGTGGTGATCAACGACGCGGTCTGCGAAGGCTGCGGCGATTGCTCGGTGAAGTCGAACTGCCTGTCGGTCGAACCGCTCGATACCGAGTTCGGCACCAAGCGTCAGATCAACCAGTCGACCTGCAACAAAGACTTTTCGTGCGTGAACGGCTTCTGCCCGAGCTTCGTCTCCGTGGAAGGCGGTCAGTTGCGTAAGCCGAAGGCCGCCTCGGGCGCCGCCGGCGACACCCTGCCGCCGGTGCCGGAACCCGAACTGCCGTCCATGGACCGTCCGTACGGCGTGCTGGTGACGGGCGTCGGCGGGACGGGCGTGGTCACGATCGGCGCGTTGCTCGGCATGGCCGCGCATCTGGAGAACAAGGGCGTCACCGTGCTCGACGTCACCGGCCTCGCGCAGAAGGGCGGCGCCGTGATGAGCCACGTGCAGATCGCGAAGCATCCGGCCGACATCCACGCCACCCGCATCGCAATGGGCGAAGCGAGTCTCGTGATCGGCTGCGACGCGATCGTCACGGCCAGCGACGAATGCGTGTCGCGGATGCAGGTGGGCCGCACGCGCGTCGTGCTGAACAGCGCGCACACGCCGACCGCCGACCTGATCAAGAATCCGAACTGGCGCTTCCCGGGCAGCAGCACGGAAGCCGACGTGCGCGCCGGTGCGGGCGAAGACGGTGTCGATACGGTCGACGCGAATCACTTCGCGCTCGCGCTGCTCGGCGACGCGATCTATACGAACCCGTTCGTACTCGGCTACGCCTGGCAACGCGGCTGGGTGCCGTTGACGTATCAGTCGCTGATGCGCGCCATCGAACTCAACAACGTGCAGGTCGACAAGAACCGCGCGGCTTTCGAGTGGGGCCGTCGCGCCGCGCACGATCTGGCTGCGGTACGCAAGCTCGTGCAGGCGCAAGGCAATGGCGCTAAGGCGGAAACGACGAGCAGCAAGATCATTTCGCTGCACACGCCGAAGGCGCTCGACACGCTGATCGACAAGCGCGCGGATTACCTCACGGCATGGCAGAACGCCGCGTATGCGGACCGTTATCGCGCACTGGTTGGCCAGGTGCGTGTGGCGGAATCGGCGCTCGATTCAATCGACAGCCAGTTGCCGTTGACTGAAGCCGTCGCGAAGAACCTGCACAAGCTGATGGCGTACAAGGACGAGTACGAAGTCGCGCGTCTGTATAGCGACCCGGCGTTCATCGACAAGCTGAAGGCGAATTTCGAAGGTGACTGGAAGCTGCATATTCACCTCGCGCCGCCGACCTTCTCGAAGAAAGACGCGCACGGCCATCTGGTGAAGAAGAAGTACGGTCCGTGGGTGTTTAACGCGATGCACGTGCTGGCTAAATTCAAGTTCCTGCGCGGCACCGCGTTCGACGTGTTCGGCAAGACCGAAGAGCGTCGCACCGAGCGGGCGTTGATCGGCGAGTACGAAGCGCTGGTGCGTGAGCTGATCGGCGGGTTGACCACGCAGAAGCGTGAACTCGCGGTGGAGTTGGCGAATCTGCCGGACGGCATCCGCGGTTACGGTCACGTGAAGGAAAACAACCTGAAGGGTGTGCGCATCAAGTGGAACGAAATGCTGGCGCGCTGGCGTTCGCCGGAAGCCGGTAAGACGCAACACGCGGCTTGATTGGCTCGAATGACTTGATACGGCAAGCCGGTTAGCCTGCAAATAAAAAGGCGGCGGGTCCTTACGGACCGCCGCCTTTTCTCATTTCAACGCCTGGATTATTGCGCGTTCGCCCGCTTACGCGCGTTGGCCGATGCCACCGCCGTCATGTTGATGATCCGGCGCACAGTCGCGGCCGGCGTCAGGATATGCACCGGCTTTTCCGCGCCCAGCAGGAACGGACCGACCGTCACGCCTTCGCCGCCGATCATCTTCAGCAGGTTGTACGTGATGTTCGCCGCTTCCACGTTCGGCATGATCAGCAGGTTCGCTTCGCCGCTCAGCGTCGTGCCCGGGAACGCCGCCTTGCGCACCGCTTCGGACAACGCCGCGTCGCCGTGCATTTCACCGTCGATTTCCAGCGACGGCGCACGTTCCGAGATCAGCTTGCGAGCCGCCGCCATGCGTTGCGACGACGACGACGGCGCGCTGCCGAAGTTCGAGTTCGACAGCAACGCGACCTTCGGCGTGATACCGAACTTCTCGATTTCACGCGCGGCCAGCATGGTCATGTCGGCGAGTTGCTCGGCCGTCGGCGTTTCGTTCACGTACGTGTCGCAGATGAACAGATTGCGGCCCGGCAGCATCAGCAGATTCATCGCGGCAAAGTTCTGCACGTCTTCCGCCTTGCCCAGCACCTGCTCGATGAAGTTCAGATGCGCGTGGTACTGGCCGATCATGCCGCAGATCATGCCGTCCGCTTCGCCGAGGCGCACGAGGATCGCGCCGATCAGCGTGTTGAACTTACGCATGGCGGCTTTCGCGACGTCCGGCGTGACGCCTTCGCGCGCGCCGACTTCGTGATAAGCCTGCCAGCATTGCTGGTAGCGCGGATCGTCTTCCGGATCGACGATCTCGAAGTCTTCGCCACACTTCAGCTTCGAGCCCATCTTCTTCAGACGCATCTCGATCACCGACGGACGGCCAACCAGAATCGGCTTGGCGATCTTTTCCAGCAGCACGAATTGCGCGGCGCGCAGCACGCGCTCGTCTTCACCTTCGGCGAACACGATGCGCGCCGGCTCCGACTTGGCGGCCTGGAACACCGGACGCATCACCATGCCAGTGCGGTACACGGTCGTACCGAGTTCTTCGCGGTACGCGTCCATGTCTTTGATCGGACGGGTCGCGACACCCGAGTCCATGGCCGCTTGCGCGACAGCCGGCGCGATCTTGATGATGAGGCGCGGATCGAACGGCTTCGGAATCAGGTATTCCGGACCGAATTCGAGCGAGTGGCCTTCATAGGCCTTCGCGACTTCATCGCCCTGGTCGGTTTCTTCGGCCAGCTCGGCGATGGCGCGCACGCACGCGAGCTTCATTTCTTCCGTGATCGTGGTCGCGCCGACATCCAGCGCGCCGCGGAAGATGAACGGGAAGCACAGCACGTTGTTGACCTGGTTCGGATAGTCCGAGCGGCCGGTCGCGACGATGCAGTCCGGGCGCACGCGCTTGGCTTCTTCCGGGCGGATTTCCGGCTCCGGATTGGCCAGCGCGAGAATCAGCGGCTGGGTGCCCATCTCGACGACCATTTCCGGCTTCAGCACGCCCGCACTCGAGCAGCCGAGGAACACGTCGGCGCCGCGAATCGCGTCAGCCAGTGTGCGCGCTTCGGTGTTCGCCGCGTAACGTTCTTTCGACGGATCGAGGTTGCCGCGACCTTCGTAGATCACGCCCTTCGAGTCGGCGACGAGCACGTTCTTCTTCGACAGGCCAAGGTTCACCAGCAGATCCAGACACGCGATCGCCGCGGCACCCGCGCCGGAGCACACCAGCTTCACTTCGTCGAGCTTCTTGCCGACCACTTTCAGGCCGTTCAGGATCGCCGCCGACGCGATGATCGCCGTGCCGTGCTGGTCGTCGTGGAAAACCGGAATCTTCATGCGCTCGCGCAGCTTCTTCTCGATGTAGAAGCATTCCGGCGCCTTGATGTCTTCGAGGTTGATGCCGCCGAGCGTGGGCTCGAGCATGGCGATCGCTTCAACCAGCTTGTCCGGATCGGTTTCCGACAGCTCAATGTCGAACACGTCGATACCGGCGAACTTCTTGAACAGACAGCCCTTGCCTTCCATGACCGGCTTCGCGGCGAGCGGGCCGATGTTGCCGAGGCCGAGCACCGCGGTGCCGTTCGTGATCACGCCGACCAGGTTGCCGCGCGAGGTGTACTTCTGCGCGTCGAGCGGGTCTTCGTAGATCGCCATGCAGGCCGCGGCGACGCCCGGCGAGTACGCGAGCGACAGGTCGAGCTGGTTGGACAGCGGCTTGGTGGGCGTAACCGAGATCTTGCCGGGTTTCGGAAACTGGTGGTAGGCGAGAGCGCTTTGCTTAAGTTGTTCGTCCATTTTTTGGCCTGCGAGACGTAAGTAATTGGGCCCGGCATACCGCACCACTGACGACGCTTCCCTCTATCGAATGGATGATCGACTGAGACGGTTGACGCGCGCGCCGGTTAGGCGCGGCGTCGAGCCTCAGCGGAGGACAAGACGGTGCGGAGTGCTACGCGGGTCGGTTAGTGTACACCCCGAATGAGTCGATGGACTGAGTGGTTAACACGGCTCACCATCGGCGAAACAATGGTGCAGCGCCGCATGGGGCGGGCGTTTGGCGAGGTGTCACGTGCGGGTCATCCGCGAGGCATACGCGCGTCACGCGCGGCTCGCATGGCGATCGCGCGCGCGCCGTTCGAGCTTATTCGAGCTCAGCGCCGCGTCGTTCGGCAATCAGGAAAAGTGTCGCGAAGATGTCGAGCAGATAGATCGACGCGAGCAAAGCCAGTGCGGCGCCGAATGAATAGCGCGCGGCCAGCGCGCCCACCACGACCGGCCCGAAACCACCCACCGCCCGGCCGATGTTGAACAGCACGTTCTGCGCGGTGGCGCGCGCCTCGGTCGGATAGAGCTCGGAGATCAACGCGCCGTATCCGCCGATCATCCCGTTGACGAACACGCCCATCGCCGCGCCGCCGATCAGCAACGCCGACGGCGTGGTGAGATGCGCGTAGACGAACACCATCACGACGGCCCCGGCCTGGTAGAACAGAAAAGTCGGCTTACGGCCGAAGCAGTCGGCGGCGATACCGAACAGCCAGATGCCGGCCGCCATGCCGAGTACCGTCACCGCGGTCCACACGCCGGATTGGGTCAGCGAGTAGCCGAAGGTCTTGGACAGATAGCTCGGTAGCCAGATCATCAGCCCGTAGTAGCCGAAGTTCTGCACCGAACAGAGAATCACCACGCCGATGCTGGCGCGCGTGGTGCGGCCATCGGCAACCAGTAGTTTCAGCGGCAGCTTGCGCGTGCCGAACGTGCTCCGTGCCGCGTGCTCGGTGAACAGCGCCGGCTCCTCGACGCGACGGCGCACGAAAAACGACACGACCGCGGGCAGCAGCCCCAGCGCGAACATGCCGCGCCAGCCGATCACCGGCAACAGCAGCGGCGTGAGCAACGCGGCCGCCAGCACGCCGAGTTGCCACCCCAGGCCGACATACGAAGAAACGCGCGCCCGCTGCGACGCCGGCCACGCTTCGGCCACCAGCGTCATGCCGATGCCGAACTCGCCGCCGAGCCCGATTCCCGCGATGGTCCGGTAGGCCAGCAGGTCCGTATAACCTTGCGCCAGCGCGCACAGGCCGGTGAACACGGCGAAGATCAGGATCGTCCACGTCAGCATCCGCACGCGGCCGAAATAATCGCTCAATACGCCGAAAATCAACCCGCCCGCGACGGCGCCGATCAACGTCCACGTCACGAGCGAGCCCGCCTGCGCGGAACTCAGATGCAGATCGGCGGCGATCACCGGCAGCATGAAGCCGAGGATCAGCAGATCGAAGCCGTCCATCGCGTAACCGAGCACCGAGGCAATCAACGCGCGCCCGGCATAGCCTTGTTTAGCCGATGCGCGGGGGTCGGTGGTGGTGGAGGCGGCGTTCATCGAAAGCATTCCGTGGGTCGAAGGGCGCTGAAGCGATCAGCCGCCCGGGAAATTCGCGTGAGTGTAAAGGCGGCTCCGGTGGCTCACAAGCCAGCGCAAAAAAGGCGCGGCGAGACACGCTGTACGAGACGCGGAAAGCCGGTGAAACGCACGCGTGGAGTGAGTCGCTTCGAAACCGGCCAGACTCGGCCAGAGGCGCCGTTATGACCGCCATTCGGCGCCGCGCTGCACAACGGTCTCCTCGAAAGAGCCCGTTTCGGGTAAAATGTCGGGCTACGCGCGCAGCAAAAACCGGCCTGTACTCCACGGGTCGGCAGCGTATTCGCCTATCAAGGCGCCGCCCGTCAGGGCGGACATACTCCACTTGCTGCGCCACCGGGCCCCGCGCCCGCTTCTCCCCGCTCACACCCAAGGATCCGCCCATGACAGGCTTCGATCGCCAGACGATCTCCGACACGACCGCCAAGATGCTGCTGGAAGTTCAGGCAGTGCACTTCAACGCGGAGAAACCGTACATTTTCACGTCCGGCTGGGCGAGCCCGGTTTACATCGACTGCCGCAAGCTGATCTCGTATCCGCGCGTGCGCCGTGGCCTGATGGAAATGGCTGAAAGCACCATTCTGCGCGACGTCGGCTATGAGCAGATCGACGCGGTGGCCGGTGGCGAAACCGCCGGCATCCCGTTCGCGGCCTGGCTGTCTGACCGCCTGATGGTGCCGATGCAATACGTGCGCAAGAAGCCGAAGGGTTTCGGCCGTAACGCGCAGATCGAAGGTCTGCTGACCGAAGGTCAACGCGTGCTGCTGGTCGAAGACCTGACCACGGACAGCCGCAGCAAGATCAACTTCATCAACGCGCTGCGCACCGCCGGCGCCAGGGTGAACCACTGCTTCGTGCTGTTCCACTACAACATCTTCAAGGAAAGCGTGTCGGTGCTGAAAGACATCGACGTCGATCTGCACGCGCTGGCCACGTGGTGGGACGTGTTGCGCGTCGCCAAGGAAAACAAGTACTTCGACACGAAGACGCTCGACGAAGTGGAAAAATTCCTGCACGCACCGGCTGAATGGTCGGCCGCGCACGGCGGCGCCAACGCCACGCCGCAGTAAGCACCTCAGTTAAGCGCCACGGTCCCGAGCGGACCGGTTAAGCGGGCTTAATGCAAAAGGGCTGCCTGTCGACAAGACAGGCAGCCCTTTTTTCGTTTCGCGCGGGTTCAGACCGTTAGTACCGTTACGCACCCGCTTACGCCCGATCAGGCGCGCCCTGATCTAAGGCGCCTCGCTGGTACCTTCCACCGAACTGGACGACAGATTCAGCAGCCCATTGCTTTGCGCGTACTGGAACAATTCGGAATCACGCTCGATACCGAGCTTGCGCATGGCCGTGTTCTTCTGCGTGCTGATCGTCTTGATGCTGCGGTTGAGCTGCTCCGAGATTTCCTTGATCGTCATGCCGGACACGAAGCGGCGCACCACCTCGAGTTCGCGCCGCGACAACATCACTTCGTCGGTCTTGCCGCCGGCGTTCATACGCAGCGCGTCGAGCGAAGCTTTGACGGACGGACTCATGTATTCGAGCTTGCGGCTAACGTGCTGCACTGCAAGACCAATGTGACTCAGATCGTCCGACTTGTTGACGACCGACGTCACGCCAAGCTCGCTCAGCCGCTTCAGCAACGCGGCGTTCTCCAGCATGGTTAGCACGACGATAGGAAGGTTCGGGAAATTGCGGCGCAAATAACCGATGAGCGGCAGCCCGTCGCCGTACTGTCCGCCCGGCATGGCGAGATCGGTGACGAGCACGTCGCAGGCTACGGTTTGCAGCAGCTTGATCAATTCTGTGGATTGCCGCGCATGCGCGACGACCTGCAGACCGGGAAACTTGAGTAAAGCCTGCTCGGCGCCGAACAGAATTACCGGATGGTCGTCGGCGATTACGACCCTGACTGGATCTTGCATTGCCCTCCCCTCGACGGATAAAACTCTCTCCAGAACTTCTGGCATGCTTTTCTATTGTAGGTATTCAATCGGATGAAAACGCGGTCGATACTGACGCGGACAATTCCTCCGACTATAGCCGATATTCCATCCGCAAACCCCGCCAATGACAACAATGATGTATCGCAGAGCTAATGTTAGACATGATTCGACCTCGGGGCACAAAATAGGGACAATGATGATGGGACAATGATGATGCGAGGACGACCGCCTCGCGCCCTGACAGGAGAACCGGCACATGCGCTCGCGTTGCCTGGTTGTTTCGCTTGCTTCGCCGTTCCGCCGTACGCCGTCTTTCTTCTGCGCCGCGCTGGGTGTCGCGCTGCTCGCGGCGCATAGCCCGAGCGCGCTCTCCGAGAACGCATTCACGCTAACCAGCGCGAGCTTCCACGCGGGCGGTACCGTGGCGGACGTTCAGGTTTTCAATCAGGACGACTGCAAAGGCGGCAATCGCTCGCCGCAACTCAGCTGGCACGACGCGCCACCCGGAACGCGCAGCTTCGCCGTCACGATGTTCGACGAAGACGCGCCCGGCCGCGGCTGGTGGCATTGGGCAGTGGCCGGCATTCCCGCCAGCGTGCAGAGCTTGCCGGAGAACGCGAGCTTCTCCGGCTTCCTCAGCAAACTGGGCGCGGTTGAAGCGCGCAACGATTTCGACGTCGACGGTTATGGCGGCCCGTGTCCGCCGCCGGGAAAACCTCACCGGTATATCGTCACCGTGTATGCGCTGAGCACCGCCGATCTGCGCCTCGCGCAAGGCCGTCCCGCGCTGATGTTCGATCACGAGATCGGCACCGCCACGCTCGGCAGCGTGCGGATGGTGGTGAACTACGGGCGGTGACGCGGGCGGCGCACGGGCGGCGGCGGGCAGCATGGCAAGACCCAGCGAAGTGAACACGGTTTATCCGTCGTCAATGACCGGTTCGAAATCCGCGTTGGCCTGCGGCTTGCATCGGATTGCCGTCCGCGTGGAATTTCTGTCATCCGCGCACGCTAATGTGCCGGGGAGCGCTCTGCGCGATGCTTGGGCGTTGCCGCATCGACTGGTGTGCGCACTATTGCCGTGCCCTATCCCATCCTGTTTCCCTTTGCTGGAGAGTGCCATGTCGAAGATCGTCATCGTTTATCACAGCGGCTACGGCCATACGAAGAAAGTCGCCGAAGCCGTGCTGGCGGGCACCCTCGAAGCCGGCGCCGACGCGCGTCTGCTGCCGGTCGGCGAAATCGACGACGCCGGCTGGGCGGAACTGGCCACGGCCGACGCGATCATCTTCGGCGCGCCGACCTACATGGGCGGCCCGTCCGCCGACTTCAAGAAATTCGCCGACGCGAGTTCCAAACCGTGGTTCGGCCAGACATGGAAGGACAAGATCGCCGCGGGTTTCACCAACTCGGCGACCATGAACGGCGACAAGTTCTCGACCATTCAGTACTTCGTCACGCTGGCGATGCAGCACAGCATGATCTGGTCGGGCACCGGCATGATGCCGTCGAACACCAAGGCGGCCACCCGCAACGACCTGAACTACGTGGGCGGCTTCACCGGTCTGCTGACGCAGTCGCCGGCGGACGCGTCGGCGGAAGAAGCACCGCCCGCCGGCGATCTGGAAACCGCGCGGATGTTCGGCGCGCGCATTGCAGGCGTAACGGCGCGCTGGCTGGCCGGCGCTCCGCGCTGACGTATCGACACACCAACCCACCGGCGCAGCGCCGACGCGCCGCCGCGCGGCTCTGCCGCGAACCGGCCGGCATCGGCGTGCATCTAGGCCGCAACGGGTCACGCCGATGTCACTTTCAGCGCGCATCGTGCTTTTGTCACCGCGCTTTTTTCACCCGTTTTGCACGCCCGCGACCGTCCGGTCTTAAAATAGCGTTCCGGCGCCAAGTCGCGCCCTGTTTCCAGCAAGCCAGTGAGATCGAGATGAGCACGAAAGTTTTTGTCGACGGACAGGAAGGCACGACCGGCCTGAAGATTTTTGAATACCTGTCGCAGCGCGCCGACGTGGAGATCCTGCGTATCGAAGAAGCGAAGCGCAAGGATATCGAAGAGCGCCGTCGTCTCATCAATGCGTCGGACGTCACGTTCCTGTGTCTGCCGGATGTGGCCTCGCGCGAATCCGCGTCGCTGGTCGACAACGAGCACACCGTGCTGATCGACGCGAGCACCGCGTTCCGCACGGCCGCCGACTGGGCGTACGGGCTGCCGGAACTGGCCCATTCGCAGCGCGAACGTCTGCGCAGCGCGAAACGCATCGCCGTGCCGGGCTGTCATGCATCGGCCTTCGTGCTGGCCATGCGTCCGCTGGTCGAAGCCGGCGTGGTGCCGGCCGAGTTCGCCGCGCACGCCTATTCGATCACCGGCTACAGCGGCGGCGGCAAGAAAATGATTGCCGACTACGAAGCCGGCGGTAACGACAAGCTCAAGAGCCCGCGCCCGTATGCGCTCGGCCTGACGCACAAGCATCTGCCGGAAATGGCCGCACACACGGGGCTGAAGTCGGCGCCGGTGTTCACGCCGATCGTCGGCGATTTCTACAAGGGCCTGGCGGTCACCACGTTCTTCTCGCCGAGCCAACTGGCCAAGAAGACGACGCCGCACGACGTGCAGGCGCTGTTCGCCGAGTACTACGCGGGCGAAGCCTTCGTGCATGTCGCGCCGTTCGACGCGGCAGCGAACCTGGACGACGGCTTCTTCGACGTGCAGGCGAACAACGACACCAATCGCGTCGACCTGTTCGTGTTCGGCAACGAGGAACGCTTCGTCACCGTCGCGCGTCTGGACAACCTGGGCAAGGGCGCGTCCGGCGCGGCGATTCAGTGTATGAACCTCGCGATCGGCACCGCGGAAGAAAGCGGTCTGAAACGCTAAGCGGATTCAAGGAGACGGCAGCGCTTTCGCCGTTAATCCATCGCCCCGAAAAGCCGGTCTTCACAGACCGGCTTTTTTGTTTTTATAAAACATGCTCTTTGAATCCCACTTATCGGATTTAATTAGTAGTAGCCCGTATTACTTAAAAAATCAAAATCGGACTGCTCACCAGCGTGCGGTAATTCATTCCTGAAAATGACCCGCGTCGCATAGTTTTCCGCATAGGGAAACTCCGGACTTTTTCTCGAACGATCGTTCGAAGATGATAGGAGAATTTTGCTGAAACGCCTGCCTGGTAAGGCGCGTGCGGGGAGGCACCGAGACCGTCACACAGCTCGAATTTATTTTTTGTTTAAAAGGACCGTCCGCGTCCACGCTGTCTGCGTCTAGCAAAAACTGCGCTGTTTGAATCGAGCTTTTTAGACGGCTCATTCAATTGACAGGCATTAAGCGCGCGGCGAAATTAGTTCGCACAATTACAGGAAGGGAGACAGCAGCATGGCGCACGCCATTACTCGAGGCCTGGCGTTGGCATTTGCCACGGCCCCATTGCTCATTGCATGCGGCGGCGGCAAAGCCGGCGATCCGGGAGCGGTCAACGCCCCGCAATGCTCGGGCGCGAGCTGTGGCGTGCAAGGTCCGCCGGCCTCCGGCACGTCGGCGTCGCTCTGTCCGGCGACCGCCGACATCGGCAACTCTACCTTCCTCGGTGGCGCGGGTAGTGGCGAAGTGGTCCAGCTGAACATCAACGCGACGGCCATGACGTACACGCTCAAGTGGCTCGAGTCGCCGATTCCGTTGCGCACGGGCACTGTCACGCCCACGCGCGCGGGCACGCAAATCACCGGCGCGGTGATTCACCCGCCGACCGGCGCGCTGCCAACCGCCGAACAGATTCGCTGTGCGTTTATTCTCGGCGCTGGCACCGGCACCGCAGCCGGAGACGGTCAGCCCTATACCACGCCCGACTTCGTCAACAATCCGAATCCGCCGATGATCCTGGTCGGCCAGGGCGGTGTTGCCGGCGGCGGCATTCCAGGCGCGACGGTCGAGTTCGATGGGCTCACCATTCCGCTCGCCGGTTCGGGCATTGGCGCGGTGCCGAACCGGCACTTCGACTTCTACCCGTTCCTGGGTTTCGCCACCACGACGACCGACATCACCAAACTGCCCGGTACGTACAACGGCTTGCTGTATCACCTCGCGCCGTCGGGCAACTACGCGACGGTCGCGACCAACACCGTTGAAACGTTCGACGCCAGCGGTACCTGCACGAGCAGCAACGCCGCGAATCCGAACTATTCGCCGAACGCCGGCGGCTGCCTGTCGACCGGCAATCCGCTGACGTTGAACAGCAACGGCTATTTCGACAGTCAGCAGGCGCCGCAGATCGTGCCGCAGTTCCAGCTACCGCTGATCGGCGCGACCGGCAAATCCGGAACGGCGCACATGATTCTCGGCCAGGTCAACGGGGTAACCGTGCCGCTGGTCGTGCGCACCGGCTTCATCAATCTCGGCACGGCCCCGCTGCATCTCGACGCCAAGGTCGACGACGAATCCGGCATCGCCATGCTCGCTGCGGCCACGCCGCTCGCCTCGGGCGGTTTCGACGGCGGCTACGTTGGCGCGGATTCGAACTTCAAGTACACCGCGACGTTGATTCAAGGGGCGGTCGGCACGTTCATCAACCCGAGCACGTCGGCGGGAGAAGACCACTTCGGTCTCGGCTATGGCTTGCCGAGCCCCGGACTGGTCGGCGTACAGGACACCAACGGCAAGACCGGCTTCGCGATCGCCTCGGGCGGCTTGTACGCGATCGTGATTCAGGGTGCAGAGAACGGCGGCATCACGTCGACCTCGGCCAACGCGGACACGCCGAGCACGCCGTACTTCGGTATCGGCGCGCAGATCAGCAAGTAAGCGTAAGAAGCGAAGCGCGAGCGGTACGCAACACCACTAAAGCAAAAGGTGGCCGGACTGAGAGCCGGCCACACACAACGAGAAAATTCTGGAGGCGGTATGAATTGGAGATTCCTTTCGGTGCTCGCTCTTGCAGCACCGTTGCTCGGGGCATGCGGCGGCGGCGGGGGCGGCGATGGGCCGGTGACGGAAGTGCGTCTGTGTCCTTCATCGCTCGACTACACCACCACGTTTACGGGCGGCGGCGGTGACGGGGAACTGGTCAAGCTGCAGCTCGACACGACCAAGATGACGTGGCAAGTTAATTACGTCGAGTCGCCGATCCCGGCGACCACCGGCACCGTCGTACCGACGCGCGCGGGTCAGACCGCCAGCGGCACGCTGACCCAGGAAACCCTGCTGCCGACCAACAAGCTCAATCAGTGCGCGTTCCGTCTGAACGGCGCAAGTCTCGACCCGACTCGTCCGGCGCGGATTTTCGTCGGCGAAGGTGTGGCGGGCGGCACGATCCCCGGCGCGGAAATCTCGTTCGGCGGGATTCTGGGCGTCGGCGCGGTGCCGGATACCACCTTCCCGTACTACCCGTTCATCGGTTTCTCGTCGATTGAAACGAATCTCGCGAACGTGGCCGGCACGTATAACCAGCTCGGCTATCACCAGGTGCCGTCGCAAAACTTCGCGCCGGTCGCGGTCGATTCCAAGATCACGATCAACGCGGACGGTACGTGGACCGAGTGCGACAACTCCGGCATCAACGCCGGCAAATGTCAGCAGCCCGGCGGCAACTTCGCACCGGCCGCGGACGGCAGCGGCGCGTTCCAGACCAACAACTTCCTCGGTCAGGCAAAGCCGACGCTCGCGGCCACGCCGGAAGCACGCGGCTACATGATCGTCGGCAAGCTGCGCGGTCAACTGGTGCCGATCCTGGTGCGCACCGGCGCGGCGAACTCGTCGGTGACCGTGCCGCAAAACGGCGCGCTCGGGCCGTACGCGGACGACGAATCGGGCATCTCGATTCTGTCGCCGCAAACGTCGGTAACCGTGGGCTCGCAGAACGGCGAGTACATCGGTGTGGATAGCCAGTTCGACTATCGCACCACCGCGCTCACGGGCACCCAGGCCACGCTGCTCGATCCGTTCAACGCGTCGCAGGCATCGCTCGCGACGGCGCTGAATCTGGACTTCACGCAGGCCGTGCCGGGCGTAGTCACGACGACGCAAGTGGGCGCCAGCACCGGCACCACGCCGACCGGCAAGATGATCTTCACGGGTGGCGTGTTCGGCTACCTCGATCTGACCAACGCGGCCTCGCCGTACTTCACGATCGGCGCCTTCGTCCAGTAATGGACGTCACCCGCGCCGCCAACCTGCAACGAGGCGTTCGCGCCCCGGCTGCCGCGCCCGATCAGCGCGCGGCAGCCGGTGTCCACCGACTATCCAGCGCAACGGCCGGGCCGCCAACCCGCCGCCGCTCGACGCGCGCGATAGATGCAACGAGCGCCAGAGGAGAAACAACATGAAAAAAATCTGTCTCGCGATACTGACCGTTTGCCTGTCCGCCAGTGCCTATGCCCAACACGCGGGCGACAACGTCGCCGTGCTCGGCTGGTTTCACGTGATGCCGCAGGATTCGAGCACACCGCTCACCACCAATGTCGCGCCGACGCCGATCAATACGCCGCTGCGTCTGCCGAGTTCGTTCACGTCGTCGGGCACGGGCTTGTCGACGGGGAGCGCCGATACGGTCGGCCTGGTGTTCAGCCATTACCTCACCGATCACATCGCGGTGACGACGATCGCAGGGGTGCCGCCGGTCTTCAAGATCTACGGCCATGGCACGATCAAGCCGCCGGGACCGGCGGGCGCGCTGGGTCAGCAGGATCTGGGCGACCCGCAGTCCAATCCGATCGTGAAGAGTGTGCGTCAGTGGAGCCCGGCGCTGCTGTTCCAGTACTACTTCAATGAACCGACGGCGAAGTTCCGGCCGTTCGTCGGTATCGGCGTGTCGTACAACTTTTTCTCCGATATTCAACTGAGCCCGAACTTCGTCACGTCGACGCAGAACAACCTGGGCGCCGTGCTGGCCGCCGGTGCCGGCAAGCCGGGCACGACGCAGGTGTCGGCGAAGGCGTCGTCGTCATGGCAGCCGGTGTTCAATGCGGGTCTCGCTTACAACATCACCGATCACTGGGGTCTGGTGGCGTCGGTCACCTACATTCCGCTGAAGACGACCTCGTCGGTCATCATCAAGGCGGCGGACGGCACCGAACTCGGCGTCTCCAAGGCGGACCTGAAAGCGGACCCGATCATTTCGTTCCTGGCGATCTCGTACAAGTTCTGAGTCTGACGGCGCGCTGGCAAGCGGCCAGAGAAATCCGCGAATCGCAAACGACAAAGCCGGCGGCCCTGCGAAGGGGCCAGCCGGCTTTGTCTTTTCTCATTGCTGAAGCGCCAGGAAATTCTGGGCAAAAAAAAGCCCACCTAGTTTGGCGGGCTGAATCCATATCAGTAGAGACATGGAGGAGACAAGAGAAACTATAGCAAACGGTTTGGTGCGGCGCAACATTATAATTAGGGTAGACCCTCGACGTTGTGCTCGTGCGACACCTTGGGGGGCGCGCAGGAGCCGCTGGTGCGGCTTGCGGCTAATGCCGCACCAGCGCCATCATCGCGCCGAAGCCGACGAATACGCCGCCCGTCAGTCGATTGAACATTTTTGCGACGCTGCGGCTCTTCAACTTCGCGCCGATCCGCGTGCCGAAACCCGCGTACACCAGATACCAGCTCACCTCGATCACGGCGAACGTGGCGACCAGCACGCCGAACTGCGGCAGCTTCGGTTGCGCGGCGTCGATGAACTGCGGCAGCAAGGCGGCGGCGAACAGAATGGCTTTCGGATTGCTACCGGCCACCAGGAAGCCGTTGCGAAACAGCGCGAAGCGCGAGCGCGCGGGCTTCGCGGCGAGCGCGTCGGCCTGGTCGGCGGCGGCTTCGTCGGCCGGTGCGCGCCATGCCTTGATGCCCAGATACACGAGGTAAGCCGCGCCGATCAGGCGCAGCGCATTGAACATGGCCGGCCACGCGGCCAGAACCACGCCGAGCCCCGCCGCCGACACCGCCAGCATCAGCACCAGCGCCGACAGGCAGCCCGCCATCGTCGCACTGGAGCGGCGCAGACCGTGCTGGGCGCCATGCGTCATGACGAGCAGCATGTTCGGGCCGGGAATCGCGGATACGACGAAAACTGTGGCGACGAACAGCCACCAGGTGTGCAGAGTCATGACAATCGCGATGAATAAGGACGGGCGGCCATTATGCCCGCCCGCGCAAATCCGCGACGTGGCGCCAGGAGGAGGCTTTTGCAGACCGCGCCGCGCGGGACTCAATGCTTACGCTTCGCCGCCGCGCCTGTCTCACGCCGTTCGCCGTTCGCCGTTCGCCGTTCGCCGTTCGCCGTTCGCCGTTCAACTGCAGCCGTTCAGCCCTCGCCGCTAGCGCCCAGCGCGCCGCGCAGCCACCTTCCCCAGCACCGCGAAATCCTTCTCGCCGTCGCCGTGCGCCACCGCTTCGAGCAAACTATCGCGCACCACGCTCGCGATCGGCAGCGGCGTCGTTACCGCATCGGCGGCGGCCAGCGCGAGGCGGATATCCTTCAGGCCGAGACGCGCCTTGAACAGCGCCGGCTCGTACTGCTGCTCGGCGATCAGCTTGCCGTAGCCCGCGTAGACCGGCCCCGGAAACAGGCCGCTCGTGATGACGTCGAGGAAATCCTGCATGGCGAGACCGTGACCGGTCACCAGCGTGGCCGCTTCGCCGAGCGTCTCGACCGCCGCGCCGAGCATGAAGTTGGCGGCCAGCTTCATCACGTTCGCCTGCTGCGGCAGCGAACCGATGCGCCAGGTCTTCTGGCCGATCGCGTCGAAAATCGGCTGCACCCGGTCGATCGACTCCGCCGGGCCACCGGCGACGATCGTCAGCTTCCCCGCCGCCGCGACGTCCGGCCGACCCAGCACCGGCGCGGCAACGTAGTGAACCCCGCGCGACGCATGGGCCGTCGCCAGTTCCTCGGCCAGCGCCACCGAGATCGTCGCCATGTTCACGTGGATCAGCCCACGCGGTGCATGCTCCAGCAGCGACGCGGTGATCACTTCACGCAGCGCGGCATCGTCGGCGAGCATCGAGAACACGGCATCGCCCGCAAACGCTTCGGCCGGTGTCGCGACGATCCGCGCCCCAGCGTCAGCGAGCGCTTGCGCCCGTTCCGGCGAGCGGTTCCACACCCGCACCTGATGCCCGGCTTTCAAAATGTTTGCAACCATCGCGGCGCCCATCTCGCCGAGACCGATAAAACCGATGTCCATCTGTCGCTCCGTCTTCTAAAGAACTGGCAGTAAAGCACACTCATACGACACCCGCAGGGCAGCGCGCAACAGGAGGCGGTGCCATACTGCGGAAATGGTGACCGCGACTTTCCGCTTCTATGAGGAGCTGAACGATTTTCTCGCCCGGCCGCTGCGTCGGCGCGCGTTCAGCTACGCCTGCGCGCCCGGCGCCACCACCAAGCACATGATCGAAGTGCTCGGCGTGCCGCATACCGAGGTCGAGCTGATTCTGGTGAACGGCGAGTCGGTCGGTTTCAATCATCCCCTCGCGGACGGCGACCGCATCGCCGTCTATCCGAAGTTTGAAGCGCTCGACATCCAGCCGCTCCTGCGCGTGCGCGAACGGCCGCTGCGTGTGGTGCGATTCATCGCCGACGCGCATCTCGGCGGCCTGGCGCCGCTGCTGCGGCTCGCCGGCTTCGATACGCTGTATGACAACCACTACCCGGACGCCGATATCGAAGCGCTCGCCGCCGCGCAACAGCGCGTGGTGCTGACGCGCGACCGTGAGCTATTGAAACGCCGCAGCATCACGCATGGCTGCTACGTTCGCACGCTAAAACCACGTGAACAACTGCGCGAAGTGTTTGAACGGCTCGATCTGGCCGGCAGCGCCACGCCGTTTCGTCTATGCCTGATGTGCAACGCGCCGTTGCGGCGCATCGCCAAAGAAGAAGTGGGCAGCCGCGCGCCCGACGGTGTGCTGCAACGGCATAACCAGTTCGTCACCTGCGACGTGTGTCTGCGGGTGTTCTGGGAAGGTACGCACTGGCAACGAATGCGCGCGCTGATGGACAGCATGGCCGCCGCACCCGACCGATCCGGCTGAGTGCCGCTCAATCCGCGCAAGCCGCCGCTCAGCCCACCACTAAATCCCGCCGCTCGCTCGCCGCCCGGCGCGATGCGTACAATGCGGGGTTTACTTATCTGCAGAGGCCTACCAAATGGCGATGAAAAAAACCGACCTTGAAAAGAACAAGGCAAAGAAGCTGAACAACGCAATGAATATGTCCACCGCCGATCGCTTCGGCAAAGCCGCCGCGGCCGACCCGAAGCTCGATCGTCGCGAACAGCGCAAGCTGGATCAGGCGCAAGGGCTTGTTGCGTTCGCGTGCAAGCTGAACGGCGAACTGGTCGAGGAGCTCAAGACGCGCGCAGCCACGCATCCCGAAGGCATGAGCGGCCTGCTCGACGAAGTCATCAAGCGCGGCCTCGCGGGCTGAGTGCCGCGAAGTCAGGCGCGCGCAACGCGCGCCGTGAAATGCAAAAAGGCCAGAGCAGAAGCTCTGGCCTTTTTGCTGGCGATGCCATCAACCGAACCACGATGCACTGACCGGCTAGCGGCGCAATGCGGCGACCCGACCCGGCTCGCCCAGCAAACCGGAGACAGCTTAGTTTGCCGTGCCCTTGTCGTTCGTGCCAGCTGCCGAAGCTGCTGCAGCGACCGGAGCGCGCTTGCCGTGCGTCTTCAGCTTCTTGACGTGATGCTTCTTCGGCGCGCTTGCTGCTGCAGCCGGTGCTGCTGCGTCCGATGCTTGTGCGAAAGCTTGAACGGAAACCAGCGCGATCGAAGCTGCTGCGAGCGAGACGATAAGTTTTTTCATGTGTTGTTCCCCAAACCTGGACGACTGAGTCAATGTGAATGAAATAGCTGCACGGTGAAGCAGACAGGGCTTGAGGCGCCTTACCGCTCCCCGCGGGAGAGTATTACCCAGTGTAGGCGGTTTGTCATGCCCAAAACTCGATATGTATTTTCCGGGAGACAGCTTGCTTTCGAGACGCTTTCACTCGTTAAACCGCCCATACCAGGGGGATTACCTAGTATGGGTTAAACGAGGTTGCGCAACAGGCTGGCGGTCTCCTGCAAGGTCGGCAAAACCCGATGCAGCGCGGCATTCGCCGATTCCTGGCCGATCGGCATGCTAACGCTGATCGCCGCGACCACCGAACCATGGCGGTCACGCAACGGCACCGCGACACCGCGCACGCCGAGTTCGAGTTGCTGGTCGGTGACGACATAGCCGTTGCGGCGAATTTCGCCGAGCACTTCGCGCAAGCGCTCGATCGTTGCATAGGTGTGCGGCGTGAACACCTTGATCTGATAGCTGGCGAGCCATTGCTCGATGCTTTCCGGCGCCTGAAACGCCAGCAGCACCAGCCCCGCCGACGACAACGGCGCCGCCACGCGCGAGCCGAGCACGAAGCCGACCGCCATCGCCCGGTTCACGCCGTTGCGCGCCACGTACACCACGTCGTGTTCGTCGAGGATCGCGACCAGCGCGGTCTCCTGCACGGTCGCGGTGATGCGCTGAAGAAACGGCTGCACGGTCCGCGGCAGACGCGCCGAATCCAGATACGACTGGCCGAGCCGCAGCACGCGCGGCGCCAGCCAGAACAGCTTGCCGTCGGTGTCCACGTAGCCGAGTTCGCCCAGCGTCAGCAGATAGCGGCGCGCCGCCGTGCGCGACAGACCCGCGCGGCTAGCCACCATGGTCGGCGTCATGCGCGCGTGTTCTTCGTCGAATGCTTCGATGATCGCCAACGCTTTCGCCGCGCCGGCAATCCAGTCTTTCTCGTCCATTGAACTTGCCTGAAAAACAGCCGGCCTCCCGGTTGGTCGTGTGACAGGCCGCACGGCCGTTGCGCGATTATCGCGCGAGTCGGTGCCGGAGTCGGCGTCGAGAGGAAGGTAGGAGTCGGTCGCGACGCGAGCGATCTCCGAATTGATAGGCCACTGTGTCATTTGAAATCCCAACGCATTTGTTCAACGATGCCCACACCGCGCGACGTCCGCACACATTCGCTGACATAGTCGGTGAACGGCAGGGGTTCGAATCCGATTTCGTCACGCAGACGCCGGTTGTCGAACGCATAGTCCAGTTCCGCGAAGCCCGCGTATAAACGCAGCGCATGTTCGATCAGCCGGCCGCTGCCGCTCCGGTCGCGGCCCACCACCTCGCGCGCGATCTTGCCGAAGTCGCGCACGCGGCACATCGAATAGCGGCGGCCCGAGGTGCCGGTGGCTTCGTCCATCGCACTGATGATCTGGCCGACGGTCGGCGCCTCCGTGCCCGCCGACACGTGATACGTGTCGAACGCCAGCGTCGGCTTAACCGCCAGTAATGCAATGGCGCGCGCGCAGTCGTCGGCGGAGACCAGGTCGAGACGGTTCATCGCGCGCGCAGTGAAGCGCCGCGCGCCGTGCACCACGCGAAACACCCAGAAAATGCTCGCCGACGGCAGCGTGCCGAGCACCGTATGACCGACCACGATCGACGGTCGCACCACCACCAGCGGCAGGCGTGGATACGTGGCGCGCAACAACCGTTCGACTTCACGCTTGCTGCGTGTGTACGGCACGATGTGGTTCGTTTCGCCATAGCCGAACGGCGACTCCTGCACATTCGCGCCGCATTGCGTCCCGCACGCCATCGCCGTGCTCACGTGCAGAAAACGCCGCAACATCTTGCTGCCGGTAAAGCGCGACGCAAAGCGCAAGGTGTCGCGCACATTGGTGTCGAGCACTTGCGGGTTGGTCGAAAACGACGCCAGCGCAGCGCAATTGATCACGTGCGAGACCTTCGCGAGACGCGCCAGATCGATCTCCGAAAACGCGCCGCCGAGTTCGCCGACCATCACGTTGAGCTCGGTGATACGGTGCGCGCGGTTGTGCGACAGACCGCAACGCACCGCCGACGCCCGCAGCCGCGCGAGCCCATCGGCCACGCTCACGCCGCGCACGAGGCACACCAGGCGCTCGGCGAGGCCGGCATTGATCAGGGTCACCAGCAGATTGCCGCCGATAAACCCGGTCGCGCCGGTGAGCAGCAAACTGTCGACGCCCAGCGCCTCGCCGCGCACCGGTGAAACAAGACTGTCCTGCCACGCGCTGGACAGCGGGGTTTGCCATGCAAACATCGCAAGCTCCTTGATAAGACGTCGGATCGGCAAGCCGAGGGGCCGGTCAACCGGTCGACAGACGGAATCAGTAGCGGTAGCTGATCGCCGTGATCGCGAAGTAGTTGTTCTTCGACTGCACGATCGGGCTGTTCGCCGACGCACCCAGCAGACGCGTCACGCCGCCTTCGGTATGCACCGACCAGCGCGGCGAAATCATGTAGGTCCAACCGAGCGACACCTTCGCGCTGTCGAAACCGCCCTTCACCGAATACGGCCGGAAACCGCTCGCGAGCGATTGCGCGTCGGTGACGCCGAAGAAGGTCTGCGTGTAGCGACCGCTGCCCGCATGCAGCGAGCCGCTGACGTTGATGATGTTGTCGGCCGTTTGCAGCACCGGCACCACCACGTCGAAGTGGCCGCTGGTGCCGCGGCTCGTGTGGGTGACCGGCTGATCGAGCGTGACGCTGATGGTCGACTCGCCGAACACGTGCGCGCCGACGGTGAACGACATCATCACGGAGCCGGGAATCCGTCCCATGCCGCGGAGGTAGTCGGAGCCCGGCAGGTCGGCGCGATTGCGATCGGTCCGGCCGAAGTCGTAGGTGAGCGCCGCCGACGCGAACAGGCCGTTGGCGAAGTCGTGCTTGTAGCCGAGCCCGTCGGTCGGGCTCAGAAAGATGCCATTGCTGAACTCCGCGGAAATTAGCGGCGCGACAAATGGACGGTAATCACGGCTGCCCTGATAGCGCGGTCCAACGCCGCCCGCCAGAGAAAACGTATAAAAGTTCTCGGCATAGGTCAGTGACGAGCAGGTCAGGCCAAAGAGCGGAATACACAGAGTCAGCAGGCGTTTGCGCACGGTCAGATCTTTTTATTGAGATGGAGACCGCAGTCTAGGGACGCCGCCCCGCCCCGTCTGTCCTGAAGTTGGGGGAATGTGTGCGCAATTGTGTTCAAGTGTTCGAGAGTGTTCGCGGCGTATCCCGCTCAGGCAGGCACAGATAGAATCAGCGCCTGCTAGTGGAGACCTCTATGAACGACGCCCCCCTCAAGACCAGCGTGCTGCTGATCGAGGACGACGATCGGCTCGCGCAGTTGATCGGGGAATATCTGAACGGCTACGAATTCAACGTGACGATCGTGCGGCGAGGCGATACGGCGGTGGCCGCCGTGCATGAACACAAGCCCGCGCTAGTGATCCTCGATCTGATGCTGCCCAATCTGGACGGAATGGAAGTCTGTCGGCGGATTCGCAGCTTTTCGCGTGTGCCGGTGCTGATCCTGACGGCGCGCGTCGACGTGTACGACCAGATCGCCGGTCTGGAAACGGGCGCCGACGACTACGTCCTCAAACCGATCGAACCTCGCGTGCTGGTCGCGCGAGCACGTGCCCTGCTGCGGCGCGCGCAGCCCGCGGAAAGCGCGGCGCCGTCCACCCAGGACGACACGCTGAGCTTCGGCGAACTGGTGATCTCGCCGCCCGATCGCGCGGTGAGCTGGCGCGGTCAGCCGGTCGAACTGAAAACCGCCGAATACAACCTGTTGCTGATCCTCGCGCGCGCCGCCGGCACCGTGCTGAGCCGCGACGACATTCTCAAGCAACTGCGCGGGATCGAATTCGACGGTATCGATCGCACGGTCGACGCCGGCATCTCGCGGCTGCGCCGGCGTTTCGAAGACGCGTCGCCCGAACCGCACAAGATCAAGACGATCTGGGGACGCGGCTATCTGTTCAGCCCGTCGGCGTGGGAGGAATAAATGCTGCGCTCACTCGTGCGCCTTTATCTGGTGGTGCTGATCGCCGGCGCCATTGCAATCGTCTTCATCAATCAATCGTTCGGGAAGCTCTTCCACGGCCGCGTCACGACGCTAGAGCGCAACGTGAACAACGTCTACGCGTTCGTACTCGATGATTATTTTCGGCAACATCCAGGCGCGGAGCGCGGGCCGGCGCTGGCGGAACTGAAAAAGCACGGCCGCAACGGCTTCACACTGACGAACCTGGCCGACGTCAAGGCCGAGCTGAGCGAAGAGCGGTGGCGCGAACTGCGCGACGGCAATCTCGTGCTCGACGAGAACGCGACCAGCTATTACCTGCCGCTGCCCGACGGCATCGTCATTCATGCGCGGCGCAGTGAAGTGTCGAATCCCGATGTGGAGGCGCTGGCCTATGGCTTGTTCGCGCTGGCTATCCTGCTGTCGGTGATTTTGTGGGTTCACTATCACTGGCGCGATCTGCGCAAGCTCGAAGCCGCGGCGCGCGCGTTCGGCTCAGGCCATCTGTCGAAGCGTGCGCAGTTGTCGCGCAAGTCGAACATCTACGAGTTGTCGCAGCAATTCAACGAAATGGCGCGGCAGATCGAAGCGTCGATCCTGCATCAGCGCGACATGATGCACGGCATCTCGCACGAGTTGAAGACGCCGCTCGCGCGGCTCGAATTCGGCCTCGCGTTGCTGCAATCGCCGGAGTCGCCGGATCGGCAGCGTGAACGTCAGATGGCGTTGCGCCAGGACGTGCGTGAGCTGGACGAGCTCGTCACCGAACTGCTGACCCTGAGCCGTTTGGAGCAAGGCGAAGATCATCTGGTGCTGATGCGGGTCTCGGTGGATGAGCTGCTCGATAGCGTGGCCGCGAGCATGGCCAATGATGTGGCGGATCGATCGTTGGTGCTGTCGGTGTCGACGGCGGGGCGGATTCAGGGTGAGCCCACGTATCATGTCTGCGATCCGAAACTGGTCGCGCGTGCACTGCTGAATCTGATCCGCAACAGCACACGCTATGCACGGCAGGCCATCTCGCTGCGCGCTGAAATCGGCGCGGCGGGCGCACTGGTGCTGACCGTCGACGACGACGGCCCCGGCATTCCGCTCGCCGACCGCGCGCGCGTATTCGAACCGTTCCATCGGCTCGACTCGAGCCGCGACCGGCATACCGGCGGCTTCGGGCTCGGCCTCGCGATCGTGCGGCGCGTCGCGCTGGTTCATGGCGGTGACGTGCGGCTGGAGTCGGCGGCGTCGGGTGGAGCGCGCTTTGTGATGACGCTGCCCGCGTTGCCGCTGCCGGTTTCGGTTTCGGTTTCGGTGCAAGACGCTGCGTCGTAAAGGACAATGCGGGACACTGCGGCACACCGCGCGGCGCGATCCGTAGATCAGCTTCGGCCGCCTTGCTGCTGCATCAACCCCTCGAAAGACCCGCTTTGAAACCTGACACTCGCCAACACCTACGCGCCAATCTGCTGATGCTGGTCGCCGCGATGATCTGGGGCTCCGCGTTCGTCGCGCAACGCCTGAGTCTCGACGCGATCGGCCCGTTCCTGTTCACGGGCCTGCGTTTCCTTCTCGGCGCGCTGGTGGTGCTGACCCTGATCGTATGCATACGACGCCCCGCGCTGGCTGAATTGACGAAGCGCGGCCCCGGCGGCTCGCGTGAACTGCTCGGCGCCGGGGTACTACTCGGTCTCGTGGTGGCCGCGGCGATCTCGTTGCAGCAGATCGGTCTGCAATACACGAAGATCGCCAACGCCGGGTTCATCAGTTCGCTTTATGTCGTGATCGTGCCGCTGCTGGGTGTGCTGTTCCGGCATCGCACAGGCGTCGGCACGTGGCTCGGCGCGACGCTCGCGGCCATCGGCATGTATTTTCTGAGCGTCGACGAGCATTTTTCGATGCTGTACGGCGACTGGTATCAACTCGGCGGAGCGCTCGTGATTTCCGTACAGATGATGCTGGTCGGTCGGTTCGCGTTACGGCACGACACCTTGATGCTGGCGCTCGTGCAATTCGTGACTTGTGGAATTGCATGTCTCGCGGTCGGCCTTGTCGTCGAGCCGGTCAGTCTCGCGGTAATCGCGCGCGCCGCGCCGACGATCCTGTACGGCGGGGCGTTGTCGGTTGGCGTCGCGTACACGATTCAGGTGGTCGCGGCAAAGCATGCGGCGCCGTCGCATGCCGCGGTGATCTTCAGCATGGAAGGGGTGTTCGCCGCGTTGGCCGGCTGGCTGGTGCTCGGTGAAACGCTGTCGACGCGCGCGCTATTCGGATGCGCGCTGATGCTGGCGGGGTTGATCGTGTGTCAGGTGATGCCGGTGTGGGGACGCGGGCGCGTGTCTCACCTGTCGTCGTGAACGGATAGCCAGTCGCCCCATTCCACGTCGAAGCGGGCCAGATATTTACGCAGGCGGTCGGCGTCGTTCGGCTGCTTTCTGCTTTGCCGCGAGACCGCGAAGAGCTTGCGGCCCGCGTCGGACAAACTCACCGACGTCTCGCAGACTTCCAGCACGCGCTGCAGTTGCAGCCGATCAAACAGGTCGTATTCGTCGGCGCGCGCGCCGAGCGTGCGGATCACTACATCCGCTTCGGCCAGCGGCGGCGTCCACGTTCGCTGCAGGCGCTCGATCTCCTGCGCCGCGTTATCTTCCGTGATGCGCCCGGCGTCCGCGAGGGTCGCCATGCGCGTCACCGACGCCGATAATTCGCGAAAATTGCCCGTCCACGCCGCCCTGGCGGATGTCGCAAAGTCGAGATAACGGCGCCGCGCTTCGACGTTGAAACGCACCTGCTCGCCCTGCTCGTGGCCGAAGCGATCCAGCTCAAACTCCAGGTTCGGCTCGATATCTTCAATGCGCCCGGCGAGGCCTGGCAAGTCGTAAGTCCACAGATTGATCCGCGCGTACAGATCCTCGCGGAAGGCGCCCTGCGCGACCATCGTGCGCAAGTCGCGATGCGTGCCGGCGATCAACTGGAAATCGCTGCTCACTTCCACGTCGGCGCCGACCGGCGAAAAACGCTTCTCCTCCACGGCCTTCAGCAGCATGGCCTGCTCGTCCATGCCCAGTTCGCCGATTTCATCGAGAAACAGCAAACCCCGATCGGCCGCACGCAGTAGACCGCCGCGCGCGCTTTGCGCCCCGGTGAAGGCGCCTTTGACGTGACCGAAGAGCGTCGACATCGCCGAGTCACCGCGCAAGGTCGCACAGTTGATCTCGATGAACGAACCGTCCAGTTGATGCCGGTTGCGCTTGAGTTCATAGACGCGCCGAGCCAGAAACGACTTGCCGGCGCCGGTGGGACCGATCAGCAGAATCGGCGCACGCGAGCGGACCGCTACGCGCTCGATCTGATCGATCAGCGCATTGAAGCGCGGATTGCGCGTGGCAATGCCGGCCTTCAGGAAGGACACGGTTTCCTCGCGCTCACGCTTAAAGCGCTGCGCGATATGGTTGTAGCGCGACAGATCGAGATCGATGATCGACACCGTGCCCGGTCCGCTCTCACCTTCGTCGGTTTGCTGCGGCGGAGCGGTCTGCACGAGGCGCGCTGGCAGGTAGCGCGCTTCGGTCAACAGGAACCAGCAGATCTGCGCGACGTGGGTGCCCGTGGTGATGTGGACGAGATATTCCTCGTTGTCGATATCGAACGTATAGCCGCGAGCGAAATCGTGCAGCGACGCGTAGACCTCTTCGAAGTCCCACGGATCTTGCGTGACGAGCGGCGTCAGCCGCACCGCGGTCGAGGGCGAGACACCGGCGAGATCGTTTTTCACGCGATTGGCGAGCGTTTCGTAGCCGGGCGGGTACAGCAACTCGAACCGGTCGATTGGCAAGTCCGGCTGTTCACACAAGCTGACCGTGGGTCGCCAGCGCTGCCAACGCCGCGCACGCCCCTGATCCAGCGTAACGCCGAGGAAACCGATCACAACGCGCTTCTTCATTTTTTATCTCTATAGATAAGACTTTATCTCATCGTATCAGAACGACGATCGAGCTTGATGACCGAAATGCGTGCTCCAACGCGGTGTCAGATATTTATTTTTCAATTGAATCAATAGCTTGAATATTCGTCGGCAAGTACGCACGCCTCGCTGGCACGGTCCTCGCAATAGATAAACCGGCCGGATGAGCCGCTGGCCCACGAGCCAAGGTTCAATCGCCTTGCTGGTGCGTCGTCGCCGAACCGGGGTTCGTCGCGACGGCGCATGCCGCCATCGGAAACAGACGGTCAACGGCGCATTGGAATAGTTCGGGTTCGATTCCCGGAGTGCCACGTTCGGAAGCTCATTGGTAGAGCAATCGGCTTCGGCTGATTGGTAGCGGGTTCGACTCCCGCTCGAACATTGTCGATTTCGACAATTCTTAACGAGCAGTACCGCAGTACCCGCCGGCTGCGAGTCGCAAGACTCGCCGCGCGCTCAACCGGTTGAGACGACGCGTTGATGGCTGGGGATCGCAACGAGCATAGCTCGCGGCAGAGCGAAGGCGGCAGTCGATGCGCCAACGCTCTCGCCCAGGCCGGGCCGTCGATCGCCACCCGTTTGCGTCTCGCCTCGATCCGTCGAGCCGCGATGCCGGCGGCTCAATAGAACCAGGTGAAAAAATGTGGAAACGTGAAGTGGTCAAGAAGAATGAACGCGCACTGCTGTTGCGCGAAGGCGATTTCGTGCGCGTGCTCGAACCGGGCGTGTTTAAGGCATTCGATCCGTTCAAGCGTCTGTCGGTGCAACGGGTGGCGCTCGACGCACCGCTGGCCGACGCTTCGCTCGCCGACTATCTGCGCCAATCCGAGCCGCAAACGCTGGCCCGCTATCTCGTCGCGATGGACGTCGCCGAAGGCGAAGCCGGCCTGCGCTACGAGAACGACGTGCTGGTCGAATTGCTGCCGCCGGGGACACGGCGTCTTTACTGGAAGGGGCGCATCGAACATCGGCTGGAGCGGATCGATCTCGCGCAACACAGCGCGCTGCCCGTGGAACTCGCGAACCGGTTGACGCAACCGGCATTGCGCGCGCGTCCGGTAACCGGTGTGGCCGGTGTGCTGTTGGCGCAAGTGCCGGCTTATAACGTGGGCGTGCTGAAGCTCGACGGCAAAGTCGAACGCTTGCTGCAACCGGGCTTGTCGGCGTTCTGGCGTTTCAACCGGGACGTGTCCGTCGAGTTGGTCGACACCCGTCTGCAGGCGCTCGAAGTCACCGGCCAGGAAATCCTGACACGCGATAAGGTCGCTTTGCGGCTCAATCTCGCGGCCACATGGTGCTTCGTCGACGTGTTGCGCGCGTTCGGCCAGTTGCAGAAGCCGCTCGACCATCTGTACCGCGAGCTGCAATTTGCGCTGCGCGCAGCGGTGGGCACACGCACGCTCGATGAACTGCTGGAGGACAAGCAGTTACTCGACCGGGTGGTGATCGAACAGGTGCAAATGCGGCTGGACGGCACGGGCATGGTGGTTGGCGCGGTCGGGGTGAAGGATATCGTGCTACCGGGCGATATGAAGACCATCCTGACCAAGGTGGTTGAGGCTGAAAAGGCAGCCCAGGCCAACGTGATCCGCCGCCGCGAGGAAACCGCGGCGACCCGCTCGCTCCTAAACACCGCCAAAGTGATGGAAGAGAACCCGACGGCCTTGCGCTTGAAGGAGCTCGAAACGCTGGAGCGGATCGCCGAGCGGATCGACCGGATCTCGGTGTTCGGCGGCTTGGACCAGGTGCTCAACGGACTCGTCAGCATCAAGGGTGCGCACGCGTCATAGCAGGTCGGCCGCGCGCGGCGTGCGGCCACATCGATAGAAAGAGAGAAAGAAAATGGACTACCAATTGATGGAAATCGCCGGCGGGAAGCCGGTCAAAATGTGGACCGAAGGCGTCGCCGTCGACGACTTCGCGCGCGAGCAGCTCGCGCACACGGCGAAGCTGCCTTTCATCTTCAAGCATCTGGCGGTGATGCCCGACGTGCATGCCGGCAAAGGCTCCACGATCGGCAGCGTGATTCCGACCCTCGGCGCGATCGTGCCGGCCGCGGTCGGCGTGGACATCGGCTGCGGGATGATGGCCGCACGCACCACGCTCAAAGCCGCTGATCTGCCGGACTCGCTGGCGGCTCTGCGTAGTGAAATCGAACGCGCGGTGCCGCACGGCCGTGCGCCTGGCCGGCGCGATCCCGGCGCGTGGGCGCGTCCGCCGCAGCCGGTCGACATCGCGTGGAAGCTCCTCTCGGAACGATTCAAACGCATCGTCGACAAGTACCCGAAACTCGCGCGTACCAATCACTATGTGCATCTGGGCACGCTCGGCACGGGCAATCACTTCGTGGAAGTATGCATCGACGAAGCGGACAGCGTGTGGTTCATGCTGCACAGCGGCTCGCGCGGCGTGGGCAATGCGATCGGCAATCTGTTCATCGAACTGGCGCAAGCGGATATGCGACAGCACATCGCCAATCTGCCGGATCGCAACCTCGCTTATTTCGAGGAAGGCAGCGCGCACTTCGACGATTACGTCGAAGCGGTCGGCTGGGCGCAGGACTTCGCGCGACAGAATCGCGAGCTGATGATGGGCGCGGTGGTCCGCGCCGCGCAAGCGGTGATCGCCAAGCCGTTTTTGATCGATGAACACGCGGTGAACTGCCACCACAACTATGTGCAGAAGGAACGTCATTTCGGCACGGAAGTTCTGGTGACGCGCAAGGGCGCGGTGTCGGCGCAGAAGGGCGAACTCGGCATCATTCCCGGTTCGATGGGTGTGAAGAGTTTTATCGTGCGCGGTCTCGGCAATGCGGAAAGTTTCTGTTCGTGCAGCCACGGCGCAGGCCGCGCCATGAGCCGCACCGAAGCGAAAAGGCGTTTTTCCCTTGAGGATCAGATCAAGGCAACGGCGCACGTCGAATGCCGTAAAGACGAAAGCGTGATCGACGAAATCCCGATGGCTTATAAGGACATCGACGCTGTGATGGCCGCGCAACGCAGTCTTGTCGAAGTGGTGCATACGCTCAGGCAAGTCGTGTGCGTGAAGGGGTAGCGGTGGAGTGCGGATCGCGCAGTACGCGCGCTCCGCACTCGCTAGCCGGCTCTGCGCAAAGCGAAGAAAACCGGAAGAACAACAACATGGACTATGACTACACCACCGTATTAAGCGAGCATCCGATCGACCCCGCTGTGAAGGAACGCGTTCTGGCCGAGTTGCTCGACATCGAACACCGTCACGACGTTACGGTGTTGTACGCCTGCGAATCGGGCAGCCGCGGTTGGGGCTTTGCGTCGCCGGACAGCGACTACGACGTGCGCTTTCTTTACGTACATCGGCTCGATTGGTATTTGCGCGTAGAACCGCAACGCGACGTGATCGAAAAACCGATCGATGACGAACTCGACGTCAGTGGCTGGGAATTGCGCAAGGCGCTCGGGCTTTTGCATCGCTCGAATCCGGCGCTTCTCGAGTGGCTCGACTCGCCGGTGGTGTACCGCCAGCATGCGGACCACGTAGGTGCGCTGCGCGGCATGGCCAAGGCGTTTTTCTCACCGTTGCGCGGACGGCACCACTATCTTTCGATGGCCAGGAAGAACTTCCGTGGCTATCTGCAGGACGACATGGTGCGCTACAAGAAATATCTGTATGTGCTGCGGCCGCTGCTTGCCGTCAAATGGATCGACGCGGGACGCGGTATGCCGCCGATGCGCTTTGCCGAACTCGTGGCAGGAACGGTCGACGATCCGGTGTTGATCGCCGAAATTAACGCGCTGCTTGAATCGAAAATGCGTGCTGGAGAGGCGGAGTACGGGCCTCGGCGCCCGGCGATCCATCGGTTTATCGAAGCGTCGTTGGCCGATGTGCAAAGTCCGTCGAACTACCAGCGCCCCGACGGCGACGCAACCGCGCTCGATCTTTATTTGCGCAGCGTGATTCCGCGTTGATGCCTGCGGCGGCTGTCGCCGCTGTGGGCATCAAGCGGCCGCCAAACCTAAGCCGCTCGTGGATGCGCAAACAGACTGGGCGTATCTGCCGTCGGCGGAAACACGCACCAGCAGCCGTCGTCGTGACGAAAGAAAAATAGGCCACGCGAGTTCGAGACTTCATCGAGCGACGTCTCCACCCGCACATAGCGCCGGCCGCCCAGGCGCGTGCGGCTGAATTCGGTCACGTGAACCGATTCCGTCGACGCCGGCGCCAGCCATTTTTCCACCAGAAAACGCAGCGATCGTTCGCTCGCGGTTCTCATGATCCGCTCCGGATCGGCTTGGCCTGATGGGCGTCGCGCGTGGCTTCGGCGTTGTCGTCGGTATTGTGGGCGTCGTCGCGATCCGCGGCGTCCGCGTCGTGCTCCGTCGCGGCAAGGGCCATGGCCCGGTTGGTGGCTGCCGCCCGCAGCGTGCTGCAATGGGTGGCATGTCGGATATCCGAGAGAAGATGGACTAGCTGTCGTGCTGTTCTGCGTTTCATTACACACCCCCGCACTGCACCAATAACCTCAGAAACTACTTTAACTCTATGCCTGGATCGGCGTTGCCGAAATGATTTCGACGAAATAGCAACAGTTGCGCTTGCAAAAACAGACACGCAATCTTCGTACCGTCCAGCTTCAGAGTGCGCGTGAGGTGCGTGACGGTATGTACGCTGGCGAGCGCTGGGAAGGGATGGAAAGTGTGCTGCCCGGAGGGTGAAAATTGGGCCGCCCATCAGAGTTATCCACAATTGCCTATGAATAACTTCGGGATAGGCCATGGAACAGCCTGTGTGTGGATTCTTGATAAGACGGCGCGGCAGGCCCGCCCCATCAAAGTTATCCCAGCTTTGTAGTTTTTCTACAGACGTGTTCCGCAGGGTTTGAGAGTTTGCATGACCTTGATGTGACAGAACATTTGGGAGTTATCCACAGAAGGGGTTAACCCTTGTTAACTATTACTACATATGTATACGAAAGAAGTAAAAGACATAGGATAAGTGCCGCATCGCGATGAGATCGAAGGCTGAACAACGCTTGATCAGCCTTCGGCTTGATGGGCGTTACGGGTTCAATGCGTCGATGCCGTTACGTTTACCCACGCACATCCATTCCGATCAACCCTCACGGCGCGACGCTCGCTCCGCTCGCCGGCTGCGCCGCAGCGGCCTTGTCGATGGCGTCGAGCAAGTCGGGAACTGGAACCGGCGTTGGCGTCGGCGTCGTGACTTCGACCGGCATCGGCAACAGACGCGTTTCGATGCGGTTGCTCACTACCGGCTGCGTACGCACGACCGTCTGCAGATAATGATCGACCAGACCGAAGAACCGATCGTAAAACTTGCCCGACGGAATGGTCTCGCTTGAAATCTTGACCATCGCGTCGCTGTTCGAGCGGATGGGCAGCGACAGCGAGCCCAGCACGCTCAACCCGACGCTCGCCGAGGTATCGCTTTTCTTCAGCGCAAAACCGTTCTGCACGGCGTTGACGTAAACGATGCTCGTATCGCTCGCCTCTTCCCCCGGTGTACAGACCACATGAAACTCAACGACGATGTGGGTATCGCCCGTCGGCTGAAAATTCTTCGTGCCGTCGACGGTATCGGTGCGTGTCATCGTCGTCAGATAGCCCTGGCTCAACAAGGCGCGACGCGCGGCTTCGCAGGTGTCCGTCGTGCTCGAATTGAAATTGCGTGCGTACGGACTGGCGCCGGTTTCGAATAATTCCTGCTGAAATTTCGGCTGCGGCGTGGTGTTGCAGGCGGCAAGAGTCAGCAGAGCGAGCAGCGCTGCGGCGGTGGTTCTGGAAAACGAGGTCAGCATGGTCGTTCGGAAGGGGGGCGCTACGCGAGCGCGAATGGGAATGCATTGTAGAGCGGTTGCCTGACGTGCGTAAAAGGCACGCAGCGAGGCACGCAGCGCACGGCGGACGTCGGCTCGTTTGACGCTGTTAGGTCAATTGCCGAGGCAGGTTGCCGTCAAGTGAGGAAGAAGAGAAGAGAGAGATCGGCGCGTGACGCCAGGGTCGCTCAGGTCCGCGAGAAAGCGGCCGGAGGAGTTTTCAGTTCGACGTTGCGGCCGCGCCGCTGCCGCCAATCGCACTGGCAGCGGGCACGGTAAACGCATTGACCCAGTTGTCCGACGTCGCGCAGCGATCCGCTTCGCACATGCCGCCCTGCGCGCCCGGATGCGCAGCGGCATCTTGTGGCGGAGCGACCGCGACGAAGTCTTCCACGCGCAAGCTCACCTTCTGCGCGTAGGCTTTCGAGCCGCCGTAACTCTTCAGCGCCGCGTTCAAGTCGCCGTTCGCGGAACGCATGTAGCCGTACAGAATCGCCGAACCCACTTCGATGTTCGCGGTCGGTTCGGTGAGATCCTTCACGTTTCGCAGCAAGCCGCGATGCGCGCCCGGCACGACCTGCATCAGCCCGGTTGCGCCGTTGGCGCCCTTGGCTTTTTCCTTGAAGCGGGATTCGATCGAGATGATCGCCAGCAGCAAGGCCGGCGGGAGGGAATATTTCGACGCCGCGGACTGCACCGCGTCGGAAATCTTTTGAGCTTTTTCCGTTGCCAGACCGAATTTCTGCGTCAGGTACGCGGACATGCGGTCGCTGTTTTCGTCAGCCATTGCGGTCTGCACCAGGCCAAGCGAAAGCACGATCAGGCAAAGTAATCGGCTCATAACAGTGGACAGAGAAGAAAAAGGATTCGCGCATTATAGCTCTGCCCCCAAATGAGGCACCCAAACGCCGAAATTCGTCTTAAGAATGACGGGCGTTTGGGTAGTTTGCGCGGTTCATTTCGCGCGTTTGGGTGTCGGCACGTAACCGTCGTTCAGCGTGGTCAGGAAAGCGGCGACGTCGTCGATATCGCGTTCCGACCAGACCGGACGTTCGCCGGCTTTGCGGGTCAACGGTTCGTCCGTCGTATCGACGTTGACGCGCAGCGCGACCGGCAGATCGTTGAATTTATCGACCTTGCCGTGCGCGTCTTTTGGATACCACCTCGCCGGATTGGTGTCGCGCTGCACGTAGAAGCGCAGTGCATCTTTCAGCGTGTGGAAGCGGCCGTTGTGGAAGAACACCTGACGCGTCGCCGTGTTCCGCAGCGACACCGACTTGAAGAGTCCGCAGTTGCTTTTGTCGCTAGCCTGATCGGTGCGCAGCGGTCCGCACAAACCCATGTCGAAGTACTTCGGATCCGCATTTGCGCGCAACTCAGGATTACGTGGTACGCCCAACGCCTGGAAATTGAAGTCCGTGAACAACGGATGCGAGCCGTCGACACCCACCTGGTCGATATGGCAGGAGGCGCAATTGCCCCCCGTCGGATTGTCGAACAGCTTTTTGCCTCTTAATTCTTGTGCCGTTAGTTGCAATTTACCGTCCAGGTAGTCATCGAACTTGCTGGTATACGGATGAAAACTCGGGTCTTCGAGTTCGAAGCGCTCGATCGCATACATCGCCTGCGTAAACGCCTTGGTGCGATCCGCGAAAATGTTCTGACCGAACACTTCCTTGAATCGCGTCGCGTAGGGCGTCTGTTCCAGCTTCGCGAGCACTGCGGACGGATCCTTGTTGGCCATCTCGTCCGGATTGAACAGCGGGAAGCTCGCCTGATCGTGCAGGTGGTTAAAGCGTCCATCCCAACCGAAGCCTCCCACCGGCGCGTTGTCCGTTTCGCTCAGCCGCTCGGACAGGCTGGCCGCCTGCGCGTGACTCCAGATCGGCGTGCGGTTCAGCACGTAGCGCAGGCTCGGCACGGCGCGCGTGCCTTGCGAGCGCATGTCGGGGCCACCCAACTGCGCGGCGAGGCCGTTAGGCGGTCCATACGCGTGCGACGGGCTATGACAACTCGCGCACGACATCTTGCCCGAGGCCGATAACGATGCGTCGAAGAACATCAGCCTGCCGAGCGCGGCGGCGTCGCTATAGACGGGCTTCGCATCGGCCGAAGCCGGCTGCGGCGCTAACGTTGCAGACACGTTGCTTGCAACGGCCGTCGACGCTGCCGCCACTGCCGCACAAGGCGGCAGCGCGGCACCCATCAACCCGGCAAACGCCGCCCATCGCGCGGCAGCGCGCACCGTGAATCGCATGACAGAAAAACGCATCGTGTCGCTTACAGGTTCGTGAAGATATCGCTGCCGAAGCCGACGAGACCCGCCTGCCCTGCGTAACCGAGATAGCCCAGCTGGAAGATGTCTTCAATGCTCTTGAGCATCGAATAGTGGTTGTACTGCACCGTCGACACCGTGCCCGGCTTGATGAACTTCGAGATCATGACCGCGCCGGTCTGGTCGCCGCCGAAGCTCTGCTTGGTCAGGTTGATCGTCAAGCCCTTGTACGACAGCGACGACGTCTGCGGGAACGGCGCCAGATTCGGCCCGGGCTGCTGGCTGCAGCAGGTCGCGCCGGAGAAGATCAGATCCTCGCTCGACGCGGTCTGCGTCACCGTGGCGTAACTGCTTTCGTCGAAGTTGATGATCAGCAGGCCGTCCTGCTGGAACGCCGGCGACGCCGTGATAATCGGCACCCACTTCTGCAGGAACGTGTTGGCGCTCGTCAGGCCGCCCGGTTGGCCGTTCACGCATGGCGAGTCGTGACCGTCGTCGCACAGGCTCGGCGTGATCAGGTTGAAATTGGCGGTGGTCGAGATGGATTGCAGATCGGTCGTGAGCTTGTTCAGGTTCACGACGTTCTGCCCGCAGTCCGACGAATCGATGATCGAGTGGAAGTACATGAACGGGTTGTGGCGCGTCGCGTACTGATCGCCCAACGGCACCGCCGCGCTCGGCGCTTCCGCCGTCTGCGTCAGGTCGGTCGTGTTGAGCGTCGGGTGGCCGCAGGTGGCGGCTTCGCGCGTCGGGTCGTTGCCCATGTCGCCTTCATATCCCTTCCACGTGAAGCCCGCCGCCTTCAACTGGTCCGGCAGCGTCTTGATACTGGCCGGATACACACAACCCGAGCCGATCGCCTGGCCGTCCGGCGTCATGCCGGTGAGCTTGTAGTCTTCGTAGGTGACGCAGTCGTTGTCGGTGTCCGGCGTCGGCGCCTGACCGCTGATCATCGAGATGTAGTTGTCGAGACTCACGTGGCCGGTGCCGTAGTACTGCTGCACCATCGCGCCTTGCGAGGCGAGCGTTTGCGCCAGATACGGCGCCTTGCTGTTCGCGCCGAAGGTGGTCGCGTAGTTTTCGTTTTCCAGCGTGATGACGAACACGTGCTTGATCTGCTGCTGTCCGGCCGCTTTGATCGACGACGACGAGCCGCACGCCGCGACGATCACCCCGATCAAGGCCGCGCAAACCACCATGAATAAAGCACGCAAGCTGCTGCGTTGTGACATGTTTTTTGCCCCTGAGTATTGCCGTTTTGGTGGGGGCAAACTCTAGGCAGTGCGGATGACTTTAGCGTGACGATTGCCGCATTTTCGTCATATATAGGACATATAGCGCGACGTATAGGCATGCTTGAAACGCACCGCCCAGCGCTTTCATTAAACGTAACGACAATGCAGCGCCGCGACGACTTCGGCGATCTTCTCGCGCAATTCCGGCGGCGCCAACACTTCCGCCTCGCTGCCGAAGCGCAGGAATTCCGCGCACGCCTGTCTCGTCGAACCGACAGGCAACGTCACGGTGCGCCAGCCATCCACGGGATCGGGCTCGCCGATTTTCGCGGCCGCGCGCGCGAACGGCGACGTGAACGCCTCGAGCATCTGTATGCCCCACGGCGATAGGCGCAAGGTGGCTTCATTCGCGTACAGCTCCTCGGACAATCGACGCGTGCTGTCCTGCCAGTAAGCGGCGAGATCGAACGTGAGCGGCCGCTCGAACGTCTCGTCCAACAGGCTCAGTTCGAGAATGCGCGCGATCCGGTAGATGCGAACGTCCGCGTCGACGCGTCCGACCACATACCACGCGCCGCTTTTCAACACGACGCCGAGCGGCTCGATTCGCCGAAACTTTTCCGCCTTCCAGCTTTGATAGCGAATCTGCAGCGGACGCTGCTCCCACACTGCGCGCGCGATCAACGGCAGATGCGCCGGCTGATCCGCATCGGAGAACCATGCCGGCGCGTCGAGATGAAAGCGCGAACGCATGCGCTCGGCGGTGGAGCGCAACTCGACCGGCAGCGCGGCGAGCAGCTTGGTTTGCGCGCCGGCCATCACGGCGCCCAGACCAAGCGCTTGCACGGGCCCGGGCAAACCTGACAGAAACAGCGACTCCGCTTCCTGCGACGAGAGCCCGTTCAAGCGGGTGCGATAACCGTCGAGCAGGCGATAACCCCCTTCCGCGCCGCGCTCGCTATGAACCGGCACGCCGGCGGCGCTCAACGCGTCGATATCGCGATAGATGGTGCGCAGCGAGACCGCGCACTCGTCGGCAAGCGACTGCGCGGTGACACGACCGCGCGCCTGCAGTGTCATCAGAATGGAAAGAAGGCGGCTGGCTCTCATTCGCTCAAGTGTAGTCATACCTGACAGAAACTGACAGGTATGGCGGCTTAGGATGAAGGCAGTCCGGCGCTCGCGTTGCCCTCGCACTCGCTCTCGCCGGTTTTCCTATATCACGTCCTCCCGGAGACCTCTCGCCATGACTACCGACCGCACGATCACTCTGTTCCACTCGCCGCAATGCCGCTCCGTCAGCGCGCTCACGCTGCTCGAAGAGCTCGGCGCGCCGTATCAACTGAAGGTGCTGAACATGAAGGCCGGCGAGCAGCGCAAAGCGCCGTATCTCGCCATCAATCCGCTCGGCAAAGTGCCTGCGATTCTTCACGGCGACGCGCTGGTCACCGAGCAGGTGGCCATCTTCATCTATCTCGCGGATCTTTTTCCGGAGGCGGGCCTCGCCCCGGCGCTCGACGATCCGCGCCGCGGTCCGTATCTGCGCTGGCTCGTGTATTACGCGGCGTGCTACGAACCCGCGCTGGTCGACAAGGCGATGAAGCGCGAACCGGCGCCGCTCGCCACGTCGCCCTATGGCGATTTCGATTCGATGATCGGCACGCTGGCGAGTCAGTTGCAGACGTCGCCTTATCTGCTGGGGGACACGCTGTCGGCGGCGGACATTCTGTGGGGCATCGCGTTGCACTGGGGAATGATGTTCAAGCTGGTGCCGGAAACGCCGGTGCTGCTGGCATACGTCGAGCGCATTTGCTCGCGGCCGAGTTTCGTCGGGGTGAATGAGCGGGATGTCGCGCTGGCGGCCGAACATGCGGCGGCGGTGAGCGGAGGGTGAAGAGTGAAGAGGCCGGCGGTTATTGTGCATGCCGGTCGGTCGGCCAAGTCTGCCGGGATTTGAGACAATGAAGGCAGCCGGTGAATGTCTTGCCGGGACAACCGGGCGCGGTTGGGCCTTCCGCGCAGATGCCGCCCCTTGAACAAGAGATGTTTTCAGGTATGAGCAAGACCGCCTTTATTCCCAGCGTACCCGCGAAGTCGGAAGACGAGTTCGATGTATCAGCGACGTCCAAACTGGCCGGCTACCGGCGTTTCTTCGGCGTGTTGAAAGTGGTGCGAACCACCGACGGCCGCGTGCTGTTTCCGTTCGACGGTGCGCCGGAACTGGGCCCGTATGCGACCAAGCTGGAAGCGGTCGCGGCGGCGCAGGTTTATGGCGAACATATCGTGGCTAGCGATCTGGCGCGGCCGGAGCTTTGATGGGTTGCTGACGGAGAAACGGTCAAACAACCGTTGCAAACAAAAGGGCGCTGAAAACGGCCTCAGCGCCCTTTGACAAACTTTTCTAATATTTCCATTCACGCCGCGTAGCGCGAGATTGGCGATTGCCGAGGTCCGTGAAAAATCTCTCTACACGGACGCCCGCCCCACCCTCACTCCACCGTCACCGACTTCGCCAGATTCCGCGGCTTATCCACATCGGTACCGCGCGCACACGCCGTGTGATACGCCAGCAACTGCAACGGCACCACGTGCAGAATCGGCGACAACAAACCATAGTGCTCCGGCATCCGGATCACATGCAGGCCTTCGTCGTTGACGATCTTCGTATCCGCGTCGGCGAACACGTACAACTGACCGCCGCGCGCGCGCACTTCCTGAATATTCGACTTCAGCTTCTCCAGCAGCGCGTCATTCGGCGCCACCGTCACCACCGGCATCGCCTCGGTCACGAGCGCCAAAGGCCCGTGCTTCAACTCGCCGGCCGGATACGCCTCGGCGTGAATATACGAAATCTCCTTGAGCTTCAGCGCGCCTTCGAGCGCGATCGGGTAATGCAGACCACGCCCGAGGAACAACGCATGTTCCTTGCGCGAGAACTCTTCCGACCACGCGATGATCTGCGGCTCCAGCGCCAGCACGCTATTCAGCGCTGCCGGCAAGTGGCGCAACTGCTTCAGGTATTCGGCTTCCTGCGCTTCGCTCACGCGCCCGCGCAACTTCGCCAGCGTCGCGGCGAGCACGAACAACGCGACCAACTGCGTCGTGAATGCCTTGGTCGACGCGACACCGATCTCGCGGCCGGCGTGCGTGAGGAACGACAACTCGGTCTGACGCACCATCGCGCTCGTGCCGACGTTGCAGATGGCCAGCGTGTGCTTATGTCCCAGCGACTGCGCGTGCTTCAGCGCCGCGAGCGTGTCCGCAGTCTCACCGGACTGCGAGATCACCACGACCAGCGCCTTCGGATTCGGCACCGACTCCCGGTAGCGATACTCGCTGGCAATTTCCACCTGGGTCGGAATCTTCGCGATCGATTCGAGCCAGTACTTTGCCGTCAGCCCCGAGTAGTAGCTCGTGCCGCAAGCAAGAATCAGCAGGCTGTCGATGTCCGCGAACACCTTGTCCGCGCCTTCGCCGAACAGCGACGCGTCGAACGAATCCGCTTGCGGGATCGTGTCGGAAATCGCGCGCGGCTGCTCGAAAATTTCCTTCTGCATGAAGTGACGGTAGGGCCCAAGTTCGACCGCACCACCGTATGCCGCCACCTGACGCACGTCGCGCTGCGCTTCATTGCCGTCGCGGTCGGCGATACGCACGCCTTCGAGCGACAGTTCGCACACGTCGCCTTCTTCGAGGAAGATGAAGCGTTCGGTGCTGCCCGCGAGCGCGAGTGCATCTGACGCGAGGAAGTTCTCACCGTTGCCGAGCCCGACCACCAGCGGCGAGCCCTGACGCGCGCCGACCACCGTATGCGGCTGGTCCTTGTGCAGAACCGCGATCGCATATGCGCCGTGCAACTGCGCAACCGCTTCACGCACCGCAGCGAACAGATCGCCGCGATACAGGCTATGAACCAGGTGAGCGATAACCTCGGTGTCGGTCTGCGAGACGAACGTGTAACCCTTACCGCGCAGCATCTCCCGCAGCGATTCGTAGTTTTCGATGATGCCGTTGTGTACCAACGCGAGCGCATCTTTCGAGAAGATCGGGTGCGCGTTATCCGTGACCGGCGCGCCGTGCGTGGCCCAGCGCGTATGCGCGATACCGGTGATGCCTTCCAGATGGCTCTCGCGAACCTGCTCGTCGAGATCGGCGACGCGCGCCACGCTGCGAGCGCGACGCGGACCATCGGCGCCGAGCACGGCCACGCCGCACGAGTCGTAGCCGCGATACTCGAGGCGACGCAGTCCTTCGATCAGGACGGGAACGATGTTACGTTGCGCAACCGCGCCAACAATGCCACACATGGCTTATTCCTTTTCAGTGCTGGATTGCAAGGAGCGCGCTCGGAGCGCGCGTCATGTTCATCAGCTCTTCTTCTTGGTCGGGCGGACGTAGCCCGTCTTGCTAGTTTGTGTCTTGTCGTTCAACACCAGACTCTCGGCTTCGACGTCTTTCCACACCGTGGTGCCCGCCGCGATCGTTACGCCGCGCCCGACGCGCACCGGCGCAACCAGTTGCGTGTCCGAACCGACAAAGACGTCGTCTTCGATAATAGTGCGGGATTTGTTCGCGCCGTCGTAATTGCAGGTGATGGTGCCCGCGCCGATATTCACGCGCGCACCGATGTCCGCGTCGCCGATATACGTGAGGTGATTCGCTTTGGAGCCGCGGCCGAGCACCGCGTTCTTCACTTCGACGAAGTTGCCGACATGCGATTCGTCAGCCAGCAACGCACCGGGGCGCAGCCGCGCATACGGTCCGAGCACGACGTTCGCGCCGACTTCGGCGCCTTCGATATGCGTGAAGGCATCGACACGCGTACCGGCGCCGATGGTCGCGTTGCGGATCACACAGTTCGGCCCGATGGTGACGTTGTCGGCCAGCGTGACGCGGCCTTCAAATACGCAGTTCACGTCGATCGAGACATCGCGGCCGCATTCGAGCGTGCCGCGCACGTCCAGACGCGCCGGGTCGGCCAGCGTCACGCCGGCCAAAAGCAACGCTTCCGCCAGTTCGCCCTGATAGATTCGTTCAAGTTCGGCAAGCTGCTGCTTGCTGTTCACGCCGAGCGTTTCCCACTCTTCGTCCGGCTGCGTGGTCACGACTTCAAGGCCTGCCCCGATCGCCATTTCGACCGCGTCGGTCAGATAGAACTCGCCTTGCGCATTGTCGTTCTTCAAGGCGGCGAGCCAGCCGGCGAGCCGCTCGGTCGGCGCCACGATAATGCCCGTGTTGATTTCGGCGATCTTGAGTTGCTCGGGCGATGCGTCTTTCTGCTCGACGATGCGCGATACCTTGCCCCGCGCGTCACGCACGATGCGGCCGTAGCCGCTCGGGTCCGCGAGCGTGACGGTGAGCACGCCGTAGCCGCCCTCGCCCGCACGGTCGGTCAGCGCGCGCAACGTGCTGGCGCGCGTGAGCGGCACGTCGCCGTATAGCACCAGCGTGGGCGCGCTCGGGTCGAGCAGCGGCAATGCCTGCTGCACCGCGTGGCCCGTGCCGAGCTGTTGTTCCTGCACGGCGAACTGAACGTCCGGCGCCGCAACCGCCTGGCGCACGGCTTCGGCGCCATGACCGATCACCACCACGAGACGCGCGGGATTCAGCGCGCGTGCGGTGTCGATGACATGAGCGAGGAGTGGCCGGCCGGCCAGCGGATGGAGCACCTTGGGAAGCGCGGACCGCATGCGCTTGCCGGTGCCTGCCGCCAAAATAACGATGTTCATGGCGTCGGCGAATAGACGAGTTTGGAGCCGCCGATTCTATCATGCAGCCCACCGCCGGCACCGTTGTGAAACGCGCTATAACCGGCTGAAATGCCCGTAGTTCGGGCGTTTTCGTCAAAGATCGTCGAATTGAACGATCGAAATCGACTTCGATGCACCGAGCATCCCGCCGTCATTCGACCCGGTCGAGCACGGCTCTTCGTCGAACGCGATGTCGCCTTGCGGATCGGCCTCGCCGGTGGCGCGCAAGCCCGCGAACGGGAACAGCTTGTGATCCATCAAATGCGACGGCACGACGTTCGACAATGCATTGAACATATTCTCGATGCGCCCTGGGAAACGCTTCTCCCAATCGCGAACCAGCGCCTTCATTTCCGCGCGCTTCAGGTTCGGCTGGCTGCCGCACAGGTTGCACGGAATGATCGGGAATTCGCGCAACTCCGCGTATTTCTCGAGATCGGTTTCCTTCACGTAGGCGAGCGGCCGGATCACGATGTTCTTGCCGTCGTCGGATTGCAGCTTGGGCGGCATGCCCTTCAGCTTGCCGCCGTAGAACATATTCAGCAGCAGCGTTTGCAGAATGTCGTCGCGATGGTGGCCGAGCGCGATTTTGGTCGCGCCGAGCTCGCCCGCGACGCGGTACAGAATGCCGCGACGCAGCCGCGAGCACAGCGAGCAAGTGGTCTTGCCCTCCGGCACCAGCCGCTTGACGATGCTGTAGGTGTCCTGGTTCTCGATGTGAAACGGAATGTCGAGCTGCTTCAGGTACTCGGGCAGGATGTGCTCCGGAAAGCCCGGCTGCTTCTGGTCGAGATTCACCGCGACGATGTCGAAGTTGATCGGCGCGCGTTCGCGCAACCGCATCAGCAGCTCGAGCATCGCGTAGCTGTCTTTGCCGCCCGACAGGCAGACCATCACCTTGTCGCCTTCCTCGATCATGTTGAAATCGACGATCGCCTCGCCGACCTGGCGCGCGAGCCGCTTGAACAGCTTGTTGTTCTCGTACGCTTCTTTCTGCTCACGGCGTGTGAGCGGCAACTTCGTCGGCGCGGCGGCCGCGGTCTGGTTCAGCGTGTCGGGTGTGGCCATGACTCAATCCCCCTTGACGCGGAAGACTTCAACGCCCACCGCGTCACAGTCGGGATAGACGTCCGGTTTTTCGGTCGACACGCGCGCGGCCCGCACCAGCGGATGTTCGAGCATGGTCTTGACGAGGTCGTCGCAGAGCGTTTCCTGCAAGTGGATATGGCCTTGTTCGACGCGACGCGCGATGGTCGAGCGCATGAAGTCGTAGTCGACGACTTCATTGAGCTTGTCCGCCACCGGCGTGGACAGCGCGAGCGGCACGAACAGTTCGACGTTGATCACGACGCGCTGTTCGCCGCGCTTTTCGAAGTCGTGCACGCCGATGTTGATGTGCACTTCGTAATTGCGCAGAAAGAGCCGGCGGCAATCGGCGAGCCGGGGATGCGAAAGAGCGGCAAACATGTTCGTTCCAGTCGAAAAAAGCGTGCGGAGCACGCAAAGGGCGCTTCAGGCGCCCGTCAAAAACATAACGTCGCGCGGCAGGGGCACGAGGTGCTGCCCGCCGTCGACCACCAGCGTCGTTCCGGTGACGCCCGCTGCATCGGCGAGATACAGCGCGGCGGCGACAATATCCTCGGGCCGCGACGCGCGACCCAAAGGCGTAGTACGGTGAGCGGCGGCGAAACCGTCCGGCGTTTGATCGCCCGACTGCATCGTCAGGCCGGGCGCGAGCCCGACCACCCGCACTTTCGGCGCCAAAGCCTGCGCCAGCGCGACCGTGGCTGTCTGCAACGCCGCCTTCGACAGCGTGTACGACAGGTAATCCGGATTCATGTTGTACAGCTTCTGATCCAGCACATTGATCACGACACCACGCTGACTTTCGTCGCTGCGCGCGGCCTCCGGCGTGGCTTCATGGAGCATACGCGCCAGCACCAGCGGCGCGCCGACGTTCATCGCGGTCAGCTTGAGCAACAACTCGTAGCCGACATTGAGCGCCGTATCTTCTTCGAAACGCGACGCGTTGTTGACGATGCAGGCCGGCCGCCCCAGCGCCGCGATACAGGCCGGCAAAAGCCGTTCGACCTGTGCCTCGTCGCCCAATTCGGCCTGGAGCGCGACCGCCCGGCGGCCCAGCGCGACGATTTCGGCGACCACCTGGTCGGCTGCTTCGCGCGATTCGCCGTAATGGACCGCGACGTCCCAGCCCCGCGCGGCAAAGCCGAGCGCGAGCGCCCGCCCGATGCGGCGGGCGGCGCCGGTAATCAGCACGATTCGCGGCGCGTCAGGCGCACGGGCAGCGGCGGTATCCAGAGAGGCGGTCATTTACAATGCGGGGATGAATCCGAAAGCTCACCAACCCGATAGTTTACCTGCTCCCGGCCCGAGCGCGCTGGCGCAGTCGGAAGCGCTGGTCGCGCAACTGCGCGCGGAGCTCGACAACGCCGGCGGCTGGCTGCCGTTCGAGCGTTACATGGAGCGCGCGTTATACGCGCCGGGACTCGGTTATTACAGCGGCGGCGCCCGCAAATTCGGGCTACGCAGCGACGACGGCAGCGACTTCGTCACCGCGCCGGAATTGTCGCCGCTGTTCGCCGCAACGCTCGCGCGTCCGCTCGCCGAAGCGCTGCAGGCGAGCGGCACGCGCCACCTGATGGAATTCGGCGCCGGCACGGGCAAACTGGCGGCGGGCTTGCTCATCGCGCTCGAGGCGCTGGGCGCGGAATTCGACAGTTACGCGATCGTGGATTTATCGGGCGAATTGCGCGAGCGCCAACGCGAAACGATCGCAGCGGCCGCGCCCACGCTTGCCGTTAAGGTGCGCTGGCTGGACGCGTTGCCGGAGCGCTTCGAAGGCGTGGTGATCGGCAATGAAGTGCTGGACGCGATGCCGGTACGGCTATTCGCCTTCAATGCCGGCGCATGGCATGAGCGCGGCGTCGTTTCGCGCGACGGCGTGTTTGCGTTCGAGGATCGCGCGGTGTCAGCCGCCGACGACCTCACGCTGCTGTCCGAAATCGACACCGAAACCGCCAACGACGCCTACGTGACCGAAACGCACGAAGCGGCACGCGCCTTCACGCGAACCATCTGCACGATGCTCACGCGCGGTGCGGCGTTCTTTATCGACTACGGTTTTCCGCGTCACGAGTACTACCATGCGCAACGCGCGCAGGGCACGCTGATGTGCCATTACCGGCATCGCGCGCACGGCGACCCGTTTCTGTATCCGGGCTTGCAGGACATCACCGCGCACGTGGAATTCACCGGCATCGCCGAAGCGGGCTGCGAGACGGGCGCGGATCTGCTCGGCTTCACGTCGCAAGCGCGGTTTCTGTTGAACGCCGGCATCACCGAGGCGCTGTCGGAAATCGATCCGTCGGACGCGAAGCGGTTTTTGCCCGCGGCAAACGCGGTGCAAAAGTTGTTGTCCGAGGCCGAGATGGGTGAACTGTTCAAGGTGATCGCGTTTTCGCGCGGTCTGGACGACACGTTGCAAGCGTTTTCGAGCGGCGACCGCTCGCATACGCTGTGATTTTTTGCCTGATCCGGCTCGGGAACGCGCAATGATCCGCTGGCTGTTAACGACGTTTGTAGCGGTGGCCGTGCTGTCGGCCTGCTGGCCGTGGCTGAGGAAAATCGGCATTGGACGCATGCCCGGCGACGTGACCCTGCGGCTGTTCGGCCGCGAGTATCCGTTTCCGTTTATGTCGACGCTGGTGCTGTCGATGGTGTTGTCGCTGCTGGCCAGGCTTTTGTAGTCGCTGCGCCTGATCAGCCCATCGCCGCTTCCACCGCCCGAATCCGCTCCTTGTGCACCGCGTCCTTGATTCCCGCGGGCGCATCGGCCAACCGCTTCGCCACCGCACCGGCATCGACACCACGCGCCGCGACGAGCGCCACTCTCAGCCGCTCGGCCTGCGGATAATCCCGCGCCTCGAAACCCAGCCGTCCACGTGCATCCGCCTCGCAAGCCTGCAACGCTTCCGCGAAGCGCGCCGGCTTGCGAATCGCGTCGCTGCGCTCAAGCAGCCTCACCAGCGCGGCCGCGCCCATTTCCATCACGCGATGAATGTTGCCGTGCTCCCGCGCCACCAGCAGCGCAAGGTCGCGGCACTCGTTCGGCACGCGCAGGCGTTCGCATAACGGCTTCAGCAAATTCACGCTGCGCTCTTCATGACCGATATGCCGAGGCAACACGTCTTCCGGCGTGGTTGCTTTGCCGAGGTCGTGCGTCAACGCGGCAAAGCGAACCGGTAACGCGTAGCCCTGGTGCGCCGCGTGGTCGACCACCATCATCACGTGCACGCCGGTGTCCACTTCCGGGTGATAGTCCGCGCGCTGCGGCACACCGTATAGCGCGTCGACTTCCGGCAGAATCCGCGCCAACGCACCGCACGCGCGCAGCACCTCGAACATGCGCGAAGGCTTCTTCTCCATCAAGCCGCGCGACACTTCCTGCCAGACGCGTTCGGCGACCAGCGCGTCCACTTCGCCATCGGCCACCATCTTGCGCATCAGCGCCAGCGTATCCGGCTCGACCGTGAAGTCCACGAACCTCGCGGCGAACCGCGCAATCCGCAAGATCCGCACGGGGTCTTCGAGAAACGCATCGCTCACATGACGGAAGAGCCGCGCCTGCAAATCCCCCTGGCCGTTGAACGGGTCGATCACCGGACCGGTCAGCTCGCCGTCCGGCCGCACTTCGCGCGCCATCGCGTTGATGGTCAGGTCGCGGCGCGCCAGGTCTTCCTCCAGCGTCACGTCCGGCGCATAGAAAAACTGGAAGCCGTGATAGCCCGCCGCCGTCTTGCGCTCGGTACGCGCGAGCGCGTACTCCTCATGCGTCTGCGGATGCAGAAACACCGGAAAATCCTTACCCACCGGACGGTAACCCTGCGCCACCATCTGCTCGGGCGTCGCGCCGACCACGACGTAATCGCGGTCCTGCACCGGCACGCCGAGTAGCTCGTCGCGAACCGCCCCGCCTACCACGTAGAGTTTCATGGGCATACGTCTTGATCGGGAAGAGCGTGTGTTTCGCGCAGCGAGTCGTCGATCCAGGCCTGCACGGCCGGCAGCGCGGTCACGCGGCGGGCGTAGGCCGAAGCCGCTTCCGACAACGCCGGTTGCCAGGTGTTGAAGCGCATCACCACCGGCGCGTACATCGCGTCGGCAATGCTGAACTCGCCGAACAGGAAGGGGCCGCCGTACGTGTCGAGACAGTCGCGCCACAACGCGTCGATTCGCGCGATGTCGGTCAACGCACCCGGCGTTGCGTTCTTGCCTGGGAACGACGCGCGAATGTTCATCCACATGTTCGAGCGCAACTCGCCGAAACCCGAATGCATCTCGGCGCTCACGCTACGTGCGTGGTTGCGCACCGCCGCGTCGCGCGGCCACAGCGCGTGTTGCGGGAAGCGCTCGGCCAGCGTCTCGGCGATCGCCAGCGAATCCCACGTGATCTGTTCGTCGTCGCCGATCAGACATGGCACTTTGCCCGGTCCGCGTGGCGCGTGCGCCAGGATCGCGGCCGTCGTGCCGGGTTCGCGCAAATGAATCAGCACCTCGTCGAAGGGAATGCCGAAATGCTTCAGCAGCAGCCATGGACGCATCGACCATGACGAATAATTCTTGTCACCAATGAGCAGCTTCATGCTTTCTATAACGGGAGAAAAAGTAAATTCAGCGTCCAGCGCTGGCGCGGAACGTATCGAAGCGCGAGCGTGTCGACGCGCCGGTCAGATAGACCGGCGCGATGGTTTCGATACTGGTCGGCTCGATACCGAGTTCAGGCGCCAGCGGCCCGCTCAATACGTTGTCGACTTTCATCGAATCCAGATTGTCGCGCGAGATCACCGGTTCGCCAGGCGCCATTTCAAACGTCAGCGCCTGCAAACGCGCGAACGCTTCCGGCAGACGAATGATGCGCGCGTGCTTGCCGATCACGTCGCCGCAATAGGCGACGAGGTCTTCGAGCGTGTAAACGGTCGGGCCGCCGAGTTCGTATGTGTGGCCGCTGGCGGCGTCCATGTCGAGCACGTTGATGATGGCTTTCGCGACGTCGTCGACATACACCGGCTGGAATTTCGCATCGGGCATGGCGAGCGGAATCGCCGGAAACATCTTCTGCAGAAACGCGAACTTGTTGAGGAACTGGTCCTCCGGCCCGAACACCACGGACGGACGGAAAATCGTCCACGCCAGATTCGCCGCGTGCACGGCCTTCTCGCCGTCGCCCTTCGAGCGCGTGTACATGCTGGGACCGTTCGAATCGGCGCCCAGCGCGCTGATATGAATCAGGCGATGCACGCCCTTGCCCTCGCAAGCCGCGACAATTTTGGTCGGCAGTTCGACATGCATGCGCGCGAACTCCTGACCATACGGTTTGCCGCGTTTGCCGTTCAGCGTGGCCACGAGATTGATCACGCAATCGGCGCCTTCGACGAAACGCGCGAGCTGAACCGGATCGAACACGTCGGCTTCGATCACGTCGATGGGTAATAGCGTGAGATGGCGGGCGTTGTAGCGCCGCCGCGTGGCGATGCGCACGTCTTTGCCCATTTCAACGAGCGCATTGACGAGATGACTGCCGATAAAACCGGAACCGCCGATGATCGCAACGGCTTGATGTCGCATTTTCGACTCCCTGGTGGAAGCCGCGGCAAGGGCTGGCGTGGCACGCTGCCGCTCCGGTCGAACAATGGACCTGAGCGGCGGCGGCACGGCGCTTACGGTGCGATATAACCCAGACGCGCCTTCAGCGATTGCGGACGGCCTTCGAACAATGCCGCGTAGTAGACCGTGTTGGACAACACATTCTTGACGTAGTCGCGGGTTTCCTGGAACGGAATCGCCTCGGCGAAGATCGCGCCTTCCACCGGACGCTGCAACGATTGCCGCCAGTTGCGCGGCCGGCCCGGACCGGCGTTGTAGCCGGCGGTGGCGAGCACGGCGGACCCGTCGAACTGATTGTAGATCATGGACAGGTAGTTCGTGCCCAGCAGGATATTGGTGTTGATGTCGTTCATCTGCTCGCGCGAAATCGTACCGAGGCCGATCTTCTTGGCGACCAGTTGCGCGGTGCCCGGCATCAACTGCATCAGGCCGCTCGCGCCGACTTCGGAGCGTGCGTTCATGATGAAGCGCGACTCCTGGCGAATCAGCCCATAGGCCCATTCCACGTCGAGCCCGTTCGACTGCGAATCGCGTTCGACGATATCGCGGAACGGCGACAGATAGCGCAGCGAAAAATCGTGCTCGCTCTTCGTGCGGTCCGCTGTGTTCACCGTGCGGTCGTACAACTGGATACGGCGCGCGTATTCGGCGGTGGCGATCAGTTGCCGGTCGCTCATGTTGCGCAGCGGCCAGTTCCATTCGCGGTTGCCTTCGAGCCGCAGATTCAGCGCGTAGAAACGCTGCGCCAGATCGAAGCCCGGCGTGTTGCCGGCCTGCTGGACTTCGGCGTCGGTTACCGCAGTTTTCGGCGGCACCGTGATCTTCTGGCCGAGTTCTTCCATAGCGAGTTGGCCGTAGAAATTGAAGCCCTGCGAGATCGATTCGAATTCCTGGTTGGCGGTGGCCGTGTCGCCCGCCTGCTTCAACGCGCGTGCATGCCAGTAGACCCACGAAGGCTGATTGCGCAGCGCGGCGGGCATCTGCTCGATCGACCAGCGCACCATGGTCCAGTCACCCGCCAGCAGTGCCGTGCGGGTGCGCCATTCATACGCGGGGTTCGACAGCGGCGCGTTCACCGACAGGCGATACCAGTCCACCGCGCTCGGCATCTGTTTGGCGGCAGCCTGATAAGCAATCGTGCCCCAGCCGATCGCGCGTTCGGGCGAACTGAGCGACGGCGCCACCGATGCGAACGTGGCTGCGGCCATGGCCGGATCGTTGCGCGCCATGCGCGTGATCGCCAGCAACGCCAGTTGATGCGACTGCGCATCCGGACCGACGCCGCGCGCCAGCAGCAATGGCGGCGTGCTGGTGGCCTGGCCGAACAGCACCGGATCGGGCGGCTGGTTGCTGAGCGCGTCGACGAGCTTGCTGCCGGTGGCGGTGTAGTTCTGTTCGTACGCGAGACGGATCTGCTGCCAGATGTCGTCGGTACTGAACTGGCGGCTCACGCCCAGCGAGGTAATCAGATCGACGCAGCCGTCGCCGTACCACTTCGGATCGACCAGCAGCGCACGCGCCGCGTCGGCGACATTCTCGCCGCGCGACGCCCGCGATTCGAGCGCGTAGCACTTCACCTGCGTGTCGTCGTTCAGGACGAAGCGCGCGTATTGCTGGTCGAAGTTGCGCCAGTCGTGACGCGCGCCGAGCACCGTCAGGTAGTCGTTACGCAGACGGTCGGCGATCGCCTGGCCGTCGTACTGCTGCAGGAAGGCCAGCACGGGCGCGTCCGGCGCGTCGACGCGGGCATGCCCGCTCGAGTCGAACAACTGCGGCTTGAGCTGGAAGTACGCCAGATAAGAAGGCGCGGGATAGTTCGGGATCATGCTCGCCAGCTGGGCTGCACGCGCCGCGTCGTTATTGCGGGCGGCCTCGCGAAGCTGGACGAAAATCTGGTCGTCGTTCGAGAGCTGCGAAATGGGAATGGGCTTGACGGCTGAGGCCGTGCTGCACGCGACGAGCGCCGCAGCGGCGAGCGCCAGACCGGCCGCGCGATATACTCGGTAAAGGCGTTTTGACATCGTTGTTTCTGGAGCGCGAATTGAACCCAAGCATAGCATGCAACCCCGTCGCCGAATCGAAAAAGGCGCTGCGTCGAATGCTATTGGAAGCCAGGCTACAAGCGGCTTCCGAGCCGGCTCACAATGCCGCGCTCGGACGTCGCATGCTCGACGTGTTGAAGCGCCATGACGTGAACCGCGTGGGGTTCTACTGGCCGCTCACCGGCGAGTTCGACGCGCGCGGCGCGATCGCGCTGTGGCTCGCGGCTGGCGCGCAACGCGAGGCCAGTTTGCCGGTGGTCAGGGAGCGTGGCGTGCCGCTCGAATTTCATGCATGGACGCCCGATACGCCGATGAAGCTCGGCCATCACAAGATCGCCGAGCCGATTTCCGGGCAGGTGGTGATTCCCGATCTACTGTTCGTGCCGTGCGTCGGTTTCGACGCGGCAGGCTACCGGCTGGGTTATGGCGGTGGCTATTACGACCGCACGCTAGCGGCGTGGCCGGGGGCGACGCAACCGCTCACAGTCGGCGTGGCTTATGAAGCGTGCCGAACCGACGCATTGCAACGCGAAGCCCACGACATGCCGCTCGACCTGATCGTGACCGAGGCAGGGCTTTATCCGCGTCCGGTGAATTGAGCGGTCGGCTGGCGCTGTCAGAAAGCCGGGCCTCGATCTCGGGGCCCGCGTCCACTCAGTGAGGGAGCACGTCAGTCAGGCGCTGCCCCGTTCAACCGCCCAGGCAATCAACGCGCAACTACAACGAAGCCGCCGCCCGCGCCGCCGTGTCGTACAACCCGGACGCGTTGCGCATCAGTTGCGCGGCCTCGCCGATCTGCTCGTTGGTCAGGCCGCTCTCCTTCAGCGTCGAAATCAGGCAGCTCTCGCGCACCTCGCGATACCGCATGCACAACTCGCGGCCAGCATCGGTCGCCGAGAAGAACACTTCCTTGCCGGTCTTTTCGCTTTTTACATACCCTCTAGCTACGAGCTTTTTCAACGCGTAGGTGGCGACGTGCGTGTCTTCAATGTTCAGCACGAAGCAGATGTCCGCGAGCTTCTTGCGCCGCTCGCGATGACTGACGTGGTGCAGCAGCGAGACTTCGATAGCGGTCATGTCCTTTTCCCCCGCCGCCGACATGCAGCGCACCATCCACCGGTTGAATGCGTTGCCCGCCATGATCAGCGCGTATTCAAGTTCGGACAGTTCCGCGCTGCTGTCGGACACGAGGTGCTCCGACGAAACGATCTTGGTGGGATGGCGCGACATGATGACGATTCTCGGCAAACAGGATGGGAAGGTGTCGGGAGTGTACGACGAGCCATCGGTCCCGGCGAGCCTGGCAAAAACGCTTATTGAGAAATTGTTGATATTTTATTGATAATGTACGCTTCAACCATCGCGAACCGGATGCCGTTAATAGGGGCAGCAGGTCCGCCAGATGTTCGACTCCTCCGACTCGACCTGGGCCGTTAAGCCATGAGCCAACCAAGAATCTTCCCGCTCGGCGACGCCGCGCTAGTCTGCGAAGCGCCGCCGCCCGCCACGCTGGACTGCCAGCGGCGCGTGTGGGCCGCCGCCGCCGCTGCGCGCGACTGGCCGCATGTGCTGGAAGTCGTACCGGGCATGAACAATCTGACGCTCGTGTTCGATCCGCTCGAAGCCGACCCTGACGCGCTTGCCGGCCAGTTGCAGGCGGCGTGGGACGCGGCGGCCGAAGCGCCGGCGGCCGGGCGTGACGTCGAGATTCCGGTGCAGTACGGCGGCGAGTTCGGTCCCGATCTGCAAGCAGTAGCCAATCACACGGGTTTGAGCGTGCGCGAGGTGGTCGAACGTCATTCGAATACCGAGTACGTGGTGTTCTTCCTCGGCTTTCAGCCGGGCTTCGCCTATATGGGTGGGCTCGAGGCCGCGCTGCACACGCCACGCCGCGCGTCGCCGCGGCTCGAAGTGCCGGCGGGGTCCGTCGGGATCGGCGGTGAACAGACCGGCATTTATCCGGCCACGTCGCCCGGCGGCTGGCAGTTGATCGGCCGCACCGAGCTGCCGCTCTTCGACCCGGCGCGCCGCCCGCCCACGTTGCTGCAACCGGGCGACCGGGTGCGCTTCACCATCGCGGGGATACACGCATGATCGATGTGATTCGCGCGGGTCTGCTGACCACGATTCAGGACCTCGGCCGACACGGCTACCGCCATCTCGGTGTGGCGATGGGCGGGGCGCTCGACCGGCTGTCGCTCGAAGTCGGCAACCGGCTGGTCGGCAACCGGCCCGACGCGGCCGGTCTGGAAATCACCTTCGGCCCGACCGTGCTGCGGTTTTTGCGCGCCACGCGGGTGGCGATCACCGGCACTGAATTCGGCGCGACGCTCGACGGCAAGCCGGTCTATTCATGGTGGAGCCTGCCGGTCAAGGCCGGTCAGGAACTGGTGCTGAACACGGCCAAGCGTGGCATGCGCGGCTACGTATGCGTGGCGGGCGGGATCGACGTGTTGCCGATGCTCGGCTCGCGCAGCACCGATCTGGCCGGCCACTTCGGCGGACTCGGCGGCCGCGCTCTACGCGACGGCGACCGTCTGCCGGTCGGCGCGCCGCCGCAACGCGGCCATCTCGGCTTCACGCCCGAGGCGCCGGAATTCGGCGTGAAAGCGCCCTCCTGGTGCAAGTTCGTGCTGGTTCAGGAGCCGCTGCGGCGCGGCCGGCATCCGTCGGGCGTGCCGTGGGCGGTGCCGATCCGTGTGCTGCGCGGTCCCGAGTACGACAGCTTCACCGAAGCCGCGCACGAATCGTTCTGGTCCGATGAATGGCTCGTCACGCCGAACAGCAATCGCATGGGTTATCGCCTTGCCGGCACCGAGCTCAAACGCACCCAGAAAACGGATCTGCTGTCGCACGCGGTGCTGCCCGGCACGATTCAGGTGCCGCCGAACGGCCAGCCGATCGTGCTGATGAGCGACGCGCAAACCACCGGCGGTTATCCGAAGATCGGCGCGGTGATCCAGGCCGATCTGTGGAAACTGGCTCAGGTGCGCCTGAACGCCGCCGTCCGCTTTATTCCGACGACGCCTTACGAGGCACGTCAGGCTTTACTGGAAGAACGCACGTACTTGCGGCAGATCGACGCCGCGATCGCGATGCATGAAGAACGCTGCGCGCGGCAGATGGCCGTCGCGGCGCTGTAAAAACGGGCGCCCCGAGCCTGGCGCTACGAGGGACTGCCTTCGTCGCGACAAACCTGGGGCGGCCCGGCGTTGTCTTGAGAGTAGAGGAACACCATGGAAATCGATTTGAACGCCGACCTCGGCGAAGGCTGCGGGTCCGACGAAGCGCTGCTCGACCTCGTCAGTTCGGCGAACATCGCGTGCGGCTGGCATGCGGGCGGCGCCAACGCGATGCGCGACTGCGTGCGCTGGGCGGTGGAAAAAGGCGTGTCGATCGGCGCGCATCCGAGCTTTAACGATCCGGAAAATTTCGGCCGCAAAGAGATGGACCTGCCGGCCAACGACATCTACGCGGGCGTGTTGTACCAGTTGGGCGCATTGTCCGCGATCGCCCAGGCCGAAGGCGGGCGCATCGCGCACGTCAAGCCGCACGGCGCGCTGTACAACCAGGCCGCGCGCGATCCGAAGATCGCCGACGCGATCGTCTCCGCCGTGCACGATTTCGATCCGTCGGTGGCGGTGTTCGCGCTCGCCAACAGCGGACTCGTCACCGCCGCGCGCAACGCAGGCCTGATCGCCGTCGAAGAAGTGTTCGCCGATCGAGGCTATCGCGCCGACGGTTCGCTCGTGCCGCGCAAGGAGCCCGGCGCGCTGCTCGACGACGAAAACCAGGTGCTGGAACGCACGCTCGCGATGGTGCGCGAGCAACGCGTGCAAGCCGTGGATGGTCAATGGGTGCCGCTGAACGCGCAAACCATCTGCCTGCACGGCGACGGCCCGCATGCGCTCGCCTTCGCGCGACGGATTCGCGGCGCGCTGGAAGACGCCGGCATTGAAGTCCACGCGGCCGGCGCGGCGCGCGTCTAAGCCGCGTCGAGCTGAGCTGATCACAGTTGATCTGATCAGAGCCCCAAACGGCGAACCCACCGGACAGCGCGCTTCAACCGTTGCACAAAGACCGTTGTCATACCCCAAACGCCCCGCTCCACGCGGGGCGTTTGCCAGGCGCACGACGCATCGCATTGCCCGCAGTCAATCAGCATCAGCAGACGTAGTACCGAAGCGGTATAGGCAGGTGTAGCGCAGATGTTGTCGTTCGAAGCAACGCGGCCATGAAGAGCCGCGGCAACAAAACGGCGCGTGAATCACGACGCGCCGGCACACGTTAGCCGTCACAAGCGGCAAGGTTGAAACCCTGTTTGGAGATCCAGATGCAGACAACCGTCAGTCTATGGCCGCTTATTGGCGTGGCCGTCATCATCGTCGGCTTTTTATTACGGTTCAATCCGATGCTGATCGTGGCCGTCGCCACGATCGTCACCGGTCTGGCCGCGCACTTCCCGCCTGAAAAAATCCTGGCCGAAATCGGCACCGGCTTCATCAAAACCCGCAACATCCCGCTGATTATCTTTTTGCCGCTCGCGGTGATCGGCCTGCTCGAACGGCACGGTCTGCGTGAGCGCGCGCAAGCGTGGATCGGCGGCATCAAGGCCGCCACGGCAGGACGTCTCCTGATCGTCTATCTGCTGATTCGCGAGTTGACGGCGGCGGTCGGTTTGACCGGCCTCGGCGGTCATCCGCAGATGGTGCGTCCGCTGATCGCGCCGATGGCTGAAGGCGCGACGGAAACCCGCTTCGGCAAGATCAGCGACGCGGTGCGTTTCAAGTTGCGCGCGTTCTCCGCCGCCACCGACAACGTGGGGCTGTTCTTCGGCGAGGACATCTTCGTCGCGTTCGGCGCGATCGTGCTGATGACTACGTTCCTGAAAGAAGCCGGCATTGTCGTCGAGCCGATTCACGTCGCGGTCTGGGGCATTCCCACTGCGATCTGCGCGTTTCTCGTTCACGGCTTCCGCCTTTATCTGCTCGACCGCAAACTCGAACGCGAATTGCGCGGCAATGCCGCGGCCGCCAGCGCCACGGTCGCGCCGACGCAATCCGCCGCAGGAGACAAAGCATGACGCTCACGATCAATTATCTGTTCTGGCTGTTGGGCGTGGTGCTGCTGGTGATCGGCGGCATGATCGTCACGGATAAGGAACACCCGCGCCGCTTCACCGCCGGTGGTTTCTGGATTCTCTATGCGTTGATTTTTCTGATCGGCGACAAGCTGCCGCCTGCCGTGGTGGGCGTGGCCGTGATCGTGATGGCCTTGATTGCCGGCTTCGGCGGCGTCACCGCGGGCAAGGCGAAAACACTGTCGCTCGAAGCACGCAAGGCTAGCGCCGCACGTCTCGGCAACAAGCTGTTCATTCCCGCGCTGACCATTCCGGTTGTGACCGTGATCGTCACGCTGTCGGCGAGCCATTTGATCTTCGGCGGCATGCCGCTGATCGAGAAGGCCAACGTCACGTTGATCGGCTTCGGCATTGGCTGCGTGATCGCGCTCGCGATTGCCTGCGTGCTGACGCGCGACACCGTCGGCCAGTCCATGAAAGAAGCGCGGCGCCTCGTCGATGCGTTGTCTTGGGCCGCGGTGCTGCCGCAGATGCTCGGCATGCTCGGCCTCGTGTTTTCGGACGCCGGCGTCGGCAAGGCCGTCGCGCACGTGACCACCGCTTACATCAGCCTCGACTACCGCTTTATCGCGGTGGCCGTGTACTGCATCGGCATGGCGCTGTTCACGATGGTGATGGGCAACGGTTTCGCCGCCTTCCCGGTCATGACGGGCGGCGTCGGCGTGCCGATTCTGGTGGGCGTGTTCCACGGCAACCCGGCGGTGATGGTCGCGATCGGCATGTTCAGCGGCTACTGCGGCACGCTGATGACGCCGATGGCCGCGAACTTCAACATGGTGCCGGCCGCGCTGCTGGAACTGCCGGATAAGAACGCGGTGATCAAGGTACAGATTCCGACCGCGTTGACTATGTTGGTCGTGAACATCTTCCTGTTGAATTTCCTGATGTTCCTGTAGGGCGCCTGCGTTTCAATGCGGTAGATATCGGTGCAGTGTGCGACGGATACGCATCCCAATTGGGATACGTCCGATCGCTGTTCAACGAGGTGGAACCTAGGATGGTGGATTGCCTCCCTTCCACGGCTCGCCGGCGCGTGCAATGCGCGCCGGCGGCACTCCCGAGCAGGTTTTCATGGAACAGCCTTCCCACGTCGACAACGCGCGCACCGACTCGCCGCCGTCCCATCTCGCCGCGTTGATCGACGCCGCACTCGCCGCACATCGAACCGGTCAGCCCCGCGCCGCCGAATCCCTGTACCGCCAGGCGCTCGCACTCGATCCCGCCAATCCACGGGCGCTGCACTACTTCGGCGTGCTGCACTATCAGCGCGGCGATCATGAAACCGCCGCGCGGTTGATGAGCGAGGCACTCAGGCTCGACCGCAACGACGCCGCCTGCTGGAGCAACCGCGGCCTCGTAGCCGCCGCGCTCGGCCACGCCGACGAGGCGCTGATCTGCTACAACGAGGCGCTGCAACGTCAACCGGATTTCGCCGACGCGCACAACAACCGCGGCGTCACGTTGCAAGCGCAAGGCGCGTTCGGCGAAGCGATTGAACACTACCGGCAGGCGTTGGCGTCGAACCCCGCGATGGTCGACGTTCATCTGAATCTCGGCACGGCGCTGGCCAAGCTCGAACGTTTCGACGAAGCACTCGCGTGCTATCGCCTTGCGCTGGCGCTCGATCCGCAATCGGCCCAGGCGCACTTCAACGCGGGGAACGCGCATAACGCGCTTGGACGTCACGAAGCGGCCATCGCCAGCTTCGAGCGCGCGTTGGCGTTGCGGGTGGACTACGTGGAAGCCCATATCAACCTGGGCAGCCTGATCGGTAAGCGCGGCGACTATGCGGGCGCCGAAGCGCACTACCGGCGCGCGGTTGCGCTCAAACCGAATCCGACTCACCTGGTGTGCCTCGGCGGCTCGCTCGGCGCGCAGGGCCGATTGGACGAAGAGGAGGTTTCTTATCGCCGCGCGTTGGCGCTCGATCCGGATTACGCGGACGCGCATCAAAACCTCGCGTGGCTGCTGCTCAAGCGTGGCGACTACAAGCAGGGCTGGGCCGCCTTTGCACGGCGCTGGCGGCAAAGCGACTATGACGCGCTCGCGATTCCCGGCGTGGCCGAATGGCGCGGCGAGCCACTCGCCGGACGCCGTCTGCTGGTGGTCGGCGAACAGGGTTTCGGCGATCACTTCCAGTTTCTGCGCTTTGCGCGCGTGCTCGAACGACTCGGCGCAACGGTCGACCTCCGCGTGCGCGAGCCGTTGCTGCCGCTGGTGGAACGCATACCGGGCGTGCGCCGTGCATTCAGCGGCCAGCCCGACTCTCACTACGATTTCTGGGTACCGATGATGAGTGTGCCGTCATGCGTCGGCACGGTGTTATCCACGCTACCCGCCGAGGTCCCGTATCTATTCGCGAAGCCGGAAAAGATCGACGCGTGGCGCAAGCGCATGGGCGCCGCCAGTCAAACGCAGCGCAGGGTCGGCCTGGTCTGGGCCGGCAGCCCGACGTTCGGCAATGATCGCTACCGTTCGGTCACGCTGACCGAACTGCGCCGGCTCGGCGATCTGGACAATGTGGCCTGGTACGCGCTGCAGAAAGGTTCCGCGCACGCGCAGTTGGCCGAGGCGCCGACCGCTTTCCGCGCTCACGATTTCACTGCGGAATTGGCGAGCTTCGAAGACACCGCCGCGCTGATCATGAATCTCGACCTGGTGATCGCGGTGGACACGGGCGTTGCGCATCTGGCCGGCGCGCTGGGCAAGCCGGTGTGGTTGCTGCTGCCCGCCAACTCAGATTGGCGCTGGCTGGAGACGCGCAGCGACTCGCCGTGGTATCCGCGCATGACGCTGTTCCGGCAGACGACGCTGGGCGATTGGACGCCGGTGGTCGAGCAGGTGTCTGAAGCGTTACGCAACGGCCACCATTAGAATCCACGCTGCGCCCGACACGCGCACGCAGCGTCTCTCGACACGCCGCCCAGCCATAAGCGACGTTAAGGCTGCCGACGCTGCTGCGCCATCATGTAGGCGCGCAACAACTTGTTGATGCGCGTCTGATAACCCTGCCCCTGCTCCTTGAACCAGCTCAGCACGTCCGCGTCGAGGCGCATGGTCACCGCCTGTTTAGGCGGAACATGCAACTCGGCGCGCTCGAAGAAGTCGCCGGCCAGTTCGGGCATTTCGCTCGTGTCGATCTGCTCGTCTTTAGCCGATGCAAGCCGCTTCCAGTCAGTTGCCGATTTTTTTTTCATCATTTCACCTCTGCTTGTTTGCCGCGATGGCTCCGGTTTCAGTCAGTGCCAGATACGCTGCTTGTATTGCGTGACTTCGCGGCGGGTTGCCTTGCGCGCTGAAATGATCCGCAGCACGTTTTCGTCGCGCTCGACATACACCACCACGCCCAGGATCGCCGCAATACAGCCCAGCGCGATCCAGCGTTCCTCGCCATAGTCTTCGCGCTGATCCAGCGCCGTCAGTACCGGATGATTGAACACGTCGATCGCATCGCCAAAGTCGATGCCATGTTTGCGGATGTTGATCTGATTCTTAATTTCGTCCCATTCGAACAGCACGCGCCACCTGTATTGACGTTTGTACATACATCATAGCATGCCGAAGACAGGCTATGTCCGCGTACGCCGCGAGCATTTTGCGGCACACGTGAGCGTCGGACTGGTGGTGTGGAACCTTGTTCCTATTGTGGCCGATCGGCCGACCCGGCTTAGGATGCGGTGTCAATCAAGCGTGGCTGGCGCTCAGCACGTGGAGTGAATTTCAGTACGCGTCGACGATGAAACCGTGTTGCCGCAACAGTTGCAACACACCTTTGCGGCCACCCAGATGCAACGCGCCGATCGCCACGAACACCGGTTTGTTCGGTGCGGCGATCAGCAACATGCGCGACACGAAACGCCGGTTGCGTTCGTAGACGATGCGGTTGTCGATCGAATCGGAGATGCGCTGGTCGCGCGCGAGTTTTTCGGATTTGGCCGCCTGCCAGGCGGCGATCGCATCGGCGTCGCCGACGCGCCACAGGCGGTGCAAGGTCCGTACGTCGTCGACGTTTTCCGCGGGCGTCTGCACGAGGTCCTGCGCCAGCATCTCGCGCTGCTGCGCAAGCGAGAGCCCGGTGAATGCGCGCATCTGTTGCGGCAAGGTTTCGAGTCCGACGATCTTGCCGCGCGTGCGGATATACACGTTCTGCAATTGCGCTTCCGTGCCGTACTCGGTTTGCAGGCCGGCGCTCAATGAATCGTAGGTTTCGACCACCAGCGACGCAAGCCACGGCCGCATCTTCTTGATCGCGTCCAGCGCGGCGGGATTGCCCCGCAGACGAAAGGCCAGCTTGCGCCACAACGGCTCGGGCAACAGACCCGGCAGACAGTCGCGCCGGCACACGCCGTACTTCGACACGTCGTCTTGCGAGACAAGCAGTTCGTCGGGGGAAAGTTCGAGCGCCAAAGTCGGCGACGCCGCCAGGGCACCGAGGATCGGCGCGCGGAACGGCTGTTTGGCAGGATAGTCGGCGGGGTCGCCGACATGCAGCGTGCCCAGAACATAAATGGTGGTGGTGCCGCGTGTCGCGACGTAGAACGGCATGCGCGCCGGCTGCTGACGCACCGGGCCGCTTGCCGTGGTGCCCGGCGAAGCGGGCGGCGGATTGAAACCCGGCAAGCTGGCGCGCGGCGGCGCCGGCATGCTGGGCAGTGGTGCTGCGGGACGCCCGGCCTGACCAGGCGCATTGGCGGCCGCCCCGGCAGCCTGTGCGAGCCCGATCGGCATCAAATTCGACGTCATGCTCGTCGGCAAGACCGAGCCGATGCCGAATACCGAACAGGCCAGCGCGGCACCGGTCAGCGCACGCGCCCTCCAGCGCCGTGCGAAAGCGGCGCGGCGGCCGCCATCACGCGAGCGGCGCGTAAAACGACGCGCCGCCACCCCATCAGGCATCCACGTCCCCCACCTCCTCGGCGCGGTGACACGACACCTGGCGGCCATCCACTTCGCGCAGCTTCGGTTCTTCGCTGCGGCAGCGGTCGATCACATACGGGCAGCGCAGGTGAAACGTGCAACCCGACGGCGGATTCAGCGGCGACGGCATTTCACCTTGCAGCTTGATCTTGATGGTGCGATCCGCTTCGAAGATGGACGGCGTGGCCGACATCAGCGCGCGCGTGTACGGATGCCGCGGGTTCGAGAAAATCCGCTTCTTGTCGCCGAGCTCCGCCACGCCGCCGAAGTACATCACCATCACGTCGTCAGCAATATGCTCGACCACCGAGAGGTTGTGCGAGATGAACACGTAGCTGGTCTTGAACTGTTCCTGCAGGTCCATGAACAGATTCAGAATCTGCGCCTGGATCGACACGTCGAGCGCCGACACGGGTTCGTCGGCGACCACGATCTGCGGGTCGAGAATCATCGCGCGGGCAATCGCCACACGCTGGCGCTGGCCGCCGGAAAACATATGCGGATAGCGCTTCGCGTGTTCCGGACGCAGGCCGACGGTGCGCATCATCTGCGCGATCCGTTCGGCGCGTTCGGTCGCACTCAGTTGCGTGTTGATCGCGAGCGGTTCGCCGAGCGTCTGCTCGACGGTCTTGCGCGGATTCAGCGACGCAAACGGGTTCTGGAACACCATCTGCACTCGCCGCCGCAACGCGGCGATCTTCGCGTGATCCGCGCCCGCCACATCTTCACCGTCGATCATCAAACGGCCCGCGCTGGGCGCTTCGATCATGGTGAGCTGGCGCGCTAGCGTCGATTTGCCGCAGCCGGATTCGCCGACGACAGCCAGCGTCTTGCCGCGCTCGAGCGCGAACGACACGCCGTTGAGCGCCTTTACGGTGCCCGAGGAAAACATGCCGCGTTTAACGGAGTAGTAACGCGCGAGCTGGTCGGCAACCAGCACGTGATCGCCCGCATGGTTCGACTGGCGCCGCGTTTCGGGTACTGCGTTCATCGTGCGCCTCCATGGGTGTGAACGTTGGCGTCGCCGCTCAGGTTCAGGGGTTTGATGCAGCGCACGCGCGCCACCTCGGCATGGCCTTGCAGCGGCGCCAGCGCCGGGCGCGCCTTGGTGCAATCGTCGGCCACGTACTTGCAGCGCGGCGCGAACAGACACCCTTTGGGCCGATCGTCCCGCCCCGGCACCATGCCCGGCAGCGCGGCCAGTCGCACCGCGCCGACGTTGTGCTCGGGAATCGCCGCCAGCAACGCTTCCGTGTACGGATGATGCGGCGCGGCGAAGATGTCGGGCACCCGGTTCGTTTCGATCACTTCGCCAGCGTACATGACCGCGACGCGTTGCGCGACCTCGGACACCACCGCCAGATCGTGCGAGATCAGCACCAGCGCCATGCCGCGTTCCTTCTGCAGCTTGATCAGCAGTTCCATGATCTGCGCCTGGATCGTGACGTCGAGCGCGGTGGTCGGTTCGTCGGCGATCAGCAGCTTCGGGTTGCAGGCAATCGCCATGGCGATCATCACGCGCTGGTTCATACCGCCCGACATCTGATGCGGGAACGAGCCGATGCGGCCTTTCGGGTCGGGAATGCCGACCTGATCCAGCAGCTCCAATGCGCGCTTGTCCAGCGCGCTGCCGCGCAGGCCTTCGTGCAGCTTCAGCACTTCCTTGATCTGATAGCCGACCGTGTAGCTCGGATTCAGACTGGTGAGCGCGTCCTGGAACACCATTGCGATGTCTTTGCCGATGATCTTGCGGCGTTCCTTCGCCGACGCTTTCAGCAGATCCGTGCCGTTGAAGCTGACTTCGTCGGCGGTAACTTTGCCGGGAGCATCGATCAGGCCCATCAGCGCCATCATCGTGACGCTCTTGCCCGAACCGGATTCGCCGACTACGCCGACCACTTCGCCCGGTGCGACGTCGAGACTGATGCGGTCGACGGCGGGCAGTCCGTTGAAATTCACCGCCAGGTTGCGGATGGTCAATAGATTCGTCATATCACGCCATCCGTTTCAGTTTGGGGTCGAGCGCATCGCGCAGCCCATCGCCGAGCAGGTTGATCGCCAGCACCGAGATCACAATGGACAGGCCCGGCAACGTGACGATCCACCAGGCGTTGTCGATGTAATCGCGCGCCGAAGCCAGCATCGCGCCCCACTCCGCCGACGGCGGTTGCACGCCAAGGCCGAGGAAGCCGAGCGCGGCCGCGTCGAGAATCGCCGACGAAAAGCCCAGCGTAGCCTGCACGATCAGCGGCGCGGTGCAGTTCGGCAGCACTTGCGAGAACATCAGCCGCAAGGTGCCGGCGCCCGCCACGCGTGACGCGGTCACGTATTCCTTCTGCAACTCGCCTTGCGCGGACGCACGCGTCAGACGCACATAACCCGGCAACGCGACGATCGCGATCGCCAGCATGGTGTTGACGAGACCGGGGCCGATGATCGCCACCACCGCGACCGCGAGCAGCAGCGACGGCAACGCGAGCAGCACGTCCATGATGCGCATGATCGGCGTATCGGCCCACTTCTCGAAGAACGCCGCGATCAAGCCGAGCACGATGCCCGGAATCAGCGCGAGCACTACCGAAACGAAGCCGATCCAGAACGACAGCCGCGCACCGTACATCAGACGCGAGAGGATGTCGCGGCCCGCTTCGTCGGTGCCGAGAATGAACTTCCAGTTACCGCCGTCGAGCCAGGCGGGTGGAATCTTCACGTTGTCGCGGTATTGCTCGATCGGGCTGTGCGGCGCGATCAACGGCGCGAAGATCGCGATGAAGATCAGTGCCAGCACGATGATGCCCGCGCCGACCGCACCGCGGTTGCGCGAGAAATTCGCCCAGAATTCACGGGCGGCGATAGCGCGGCCGCTGGGCGGCGTCACGGCCTGGGGGACTGTATTTTGAATGTCAGCCATAGTGATTTACCTCGTATGGCGGATGCGTGGATTGAGCACGCCGTACAACAGGTCGACGAACAGGTTCACAACGATCACCAGCGTGGCGATCATCAGGATACCGCCCTGCACCACCGGATAATCGCGCCGGCTGATCGCGTCGATCAGCCACTTGCCGATACCCGGCCACGAAAACAGCGTCTCGGTCAGCACCGCGCCCGCGAGCAGCGTACCGACCTGCAAACCGATCACCGTGACAACCGGAATCAGCGCGTTGCGCAACGCATGCACGACGATCACGCGTGCCGGCGACAAACCCTTCGCGCGCGCGGTGCGGATGTAATCCTCGCGCAGCACTTCGAGCATCGACGAACGCGTCATCCGCGCGACGACCGCCAGCGGAATCGTGCCGAGCACGATCGCCGGCAGGATCAGATGGCTCAGCGCGGATTTGAACGCGCCTTCGTCGGTGGACATCATCGCGTCGATCAGCATGAAACCCGTGACGTGCGGAATGTCGTATTCGACCGCGATGCGGCCTGACACCGGCGTCCAGCCCAGATCGACCGAGAAGAACATGATGAGGATCAAACCCCACCAGAAGATCGGCATCGAGTAGCCGGTCAGGGCCGTGCCCATCACGCCGTGATCGACCACCGTACCGCGTCGCAACGCGGCGAACACGCCGGCGGGCAAGCCCACGATCAGCGCGAACAGCAGGGCGCAGATCGACAGTTCGATCGTGGCGGGAAAGCGCGCGAGGAATTCGCCCATCACGCTGGTATTGGTGATGATCGACGTGCCGAGGTCCCCATGCAGCGCGCGGCCGACGTAGTGGACGTACTGCATCGGCAGGGACTCGTCGAGCCCGAGCCGGTGCAGCGCCGCGGCGTGCATGGCGGGGTCGACGCCGCGCTCGCCCATCATGACTTCGATGGGGTCGCCCGGAATCAGGTGAATCAGCGCGAACGCAAGGATCGTGATACCGATGAAGGTCGGAATCACCATGCCGATGCGGCGCAAAACAAAGCGGAACATGGTTTTGTCCCTATGGTCTTGATGAAGAAAAAACGCAACCGGCGACGAGGGCTTGTGACCCCGGTCGCCGGACCATTTCGACCAGTTTTCTAACCGTGCGAAAAGCGTACTGCGTAACTATTACGATTCGCCTGGCGAATTACTTGACGCTGACGCCGTCGAAGCGCGCGTAGCCGAGCGGTTCGATGCGCATGTCGACCACCTTCTTGCTGACCGGTTGGTAAACAGTCGAGTGAGCGATCGGCGAGAACGGCAGTTGCTGCGCGAAGATCTGCTGCGCCTGCATGTAAGCCGAGGTGCGCGCGCCTTGATCGGACGTGACGCGACCCTTCTGGACCAGATCGTCGAACGGCTTGTAGCACCACTTCGAGAAGTTGTTGCCGTTCACCGCTTCGCAGCCGAGCAACGTGCCGAGCCAGTTGTCCGGATCGCCGTTGTCGCCGGTCCAGCCGATCAGCATCGTGTCGTCTTCACCCGCGTGCGCGCGCTTGATGTACTCGCCCCATTCATACGTGACGATCTTCGCCTTCACGCCGATCTTGGCCCAGTCGGCCTGGATCATTTCCGCCATCAGACGGGCGTTCGGGTTGTAGGCGCGTTGCACCGGCATTGCCCACAGCGTGATGTCGAAGCCGTTCGGGAAGCCGGCCTTCGCCAGCAGCGCCTTGGCCTTGTCCGTGTCGTAGGACGCGCTCTTCAGGTTCTTGTCGTACGACCATTGGGTCGGCGGCATCGGGTTCGTCGCGGCCTGGCCGGCGCCTTGATACACCGAGTCGATGATCGCCTTCTTGTTGATCGCCATGTCGAGCGCCTGACGCACTTCGAGCTTGTCGACCGGCTTGTGCGTGACGTTGTACGCGAGGTAGCCGAGGTTGAAGCCCGGTTGCGACGGCATGTCGATGTTCGCTTCAGCCTTCAGCGGCGCGATGTCGGCCGGACGCGGATAGCTCATCACCTGGCATTCGTCGCGCTTGATCTTCTGCACGCGCACGCCGGCGTCCGGCGTGATCGAGAAGATCAGCTTCGAGATCTTCACCGCGTTCGGCTTCCAGTAATCCGGATTGCCGTCGAAGCGGATCGTCGCGTCTTTCGTGTAGCTGCGGAAAATGAACGGACCCGTGCCCACCGGGAACTGGTTGATGTCGGCGGCCTTGCCGGCCTTCATCAACTGGTCGCCGTATTCGCTCGACAGGATCGACGCGTATTCCATTGCCAGATTCTGGATGAACGGTGCGTTGACTTCCTTCAGCGTGAACTTGACCGTGTACGGGTCGACCTTCTCGACGCCGGTGATCAGCTTGTCGAGGCCCATGTCCGTGAAGTACGGGAACTGGACCGGGTACGCCTTATGGAACGCCGAGTTCGGGTCGAGCATGCGCTGGAACGTGAACAGAACGTCGTCCGCGTTGAATTCGCGGGTCGGCTTGAAGAACGACGTGGTCTGGAACTTCACGCCGTGACGCAGATGGAATGTGTACGTCTTGCCGTCCGCGGAGACTTCCCACTTTTCGGCAAGGCCCGGTTCGACCTTGGTGCCGCCGCGCTCGAATTCGACGAGGCGGTTGTAGACGGTGAACGTGTTAGCCGTGAAGTCGGTGCCCGTAGTGTATTGGGCCGGATCGAAACCCGCGGGACTGCCTTCTGAGCAGTAAACCAGGGTTTTATTCGGAATCTCGGCGCGCGCGACACCGGCGCCCACCATCGATGCCGCTGCGGCGGCGACGAGCGTCGTAACACGCACGGCGCGCAACAGATTGTTTTGCTTCATGTTTCCTCCAGGATCGGGGCCGGCTATCGCCAGCGTAGCGCGATCTTACTTGAGCTTGGCTCGGGGCAACAAGCGGAGGAAATTACCCGTGTTGACGATCGGAAACCTTTAGGGCATAAGGCGCTCCGCGCCGTCGGCGCCGGCCGGCCGGCGGCTTGCAGAGGGCGGGATCATAAAAAGCATGGCGGCCGCGGCTATTTCAGGCTGCGCTTGAGACCGGTAGCGTGGCGGGCGTAACGGCGCGAGGTTGGTGCGGCGCAAAAAAACCGCGCGGCTTGCATCGGCCGCGCGGTTTTTTGTCCAGATCCAGGCGAACCGGATCTTAGGTGTTCAAGCGTTCGCAGATCGCTTTGGTCGCCGCGGCGCCATTCAGCGTATAGAAATGCAAACCCGGCACTTTGGCGTCGAGCAGGCGTTCGCACAGGTCCGTCACCACGTCGAGCCCGAACGCGCGAATCGACTCGCGGTCGTCGCCGAAGCTTTCCAGCCGGCGCGCGACCCAGCGCGGCACTTCGGCGCCGCACATCTCGGAGAACCGCATTAGTTGCGAGTAGTTCGTGATCGGCATGATGCCCGGCACGATCGGCACATCCACGCCGAGCTTCTGCGCGTCGTCGACGAAACGGAAATACGCGTCCGCATTGAAGAAGTACTGCGTAATCACCGAGTTGGCGCCGGCCTTCACCTTGCGCACGAAGTTGTCCATATCGTGACGCGGCGAGCGCGACTGCGGGTGGTACTCCGGATAGCCGGCCACCTCGATCCAGAACCAGTCGCCGAATTCGGCGCGGATAAAGCTCACCAGTTCCGACGCATAACGCAGCTCACCGACTTCGCCCATGCCGGACGGCAAGTCGCCGCGCAGCGCGACGATATGGCGAATGCCATGCGCGCGGTACTCGTTGAGAATCGCGCGCAGGCTGTCTTTGGAAGAGCCGATGCACGACACGTGCGGCGCCGCTTCGATGCCTTCCTTCGCGATATCGACGACGGTGTCGAGCGTGCCCTGCTGCGTCGAGCCGCCCGCCCCGAACGTGACGGACACGAACTTGGGCTTGAGCGGCGCAAGCTGCGCACGCGTGGCGCGCAGCTTGTCGACGCCTTCCGCGGTTTTCGGCGGGAAGAATTCGAATGAAAGTTCGATGGGGTTCATGATTCAGTAGGTCAACCGAGACTGCGGTTGCCGAAAATAATCGCGGACAGGATCCACGAAACGATGCTGTACAGAATCGAGCCGATGAACGCCGACCAGAAACCCGACACTTCGAAGCCCTTCAGCAGCGACGCGCACAGCCAGAAGCACAGCGCATTGACCACCAGAATGAAAAGCCCGAGCGTGACGATCGTGACGGGCAGCGTCAACAGGATCAGCACCGGCCGCAGGACCGTATTGATCAAGCCGAGCACCACCGCGACGATCAGCGCGGTGCCGAAACTGCGGATATGGATCGACGGAACGAGGTAGGTGATGATCAGGAGCGCGAGCGCGTTGATCAGCCAGGTCAGCAGCACGGTCATGTAGAGCTCCTTTCAAGCAGGATGTGCGGTAACGCAGAAACGCGCCGAGAAGGCGCAAAAAAAGCGCGCGAAAAGCGGCGATGGCGAACAAAGCGGCGCATGATGCGCCGCCCTGTCGTCAAACTGCCATGCCGTCAAACCGCCCACGTGCTTAATAGCGATAGTGGTTCGGCTTGAACGGGCCGTTCTTGTCGACGCCAATATAACCAGCCTGCTCGTCCGACAGCACGGTCAGGTCTGCGCCAATGCGCGCCAGATGCAGGCGCGCGACCTTCTCGTCCAGATGCTTCGGCAGCACGTACACCTTGTTCTCGTACTTGTTGCCTTGCGTAAACAGTTCGATCTGCGCGAGCGTCTGGTTCGTGAACGAGTTCGACATCACGAACGACGGGTGGCCCGTCGCGCAACCCAGGTTCACGAGGCGCCCTTCAGCCAGCAGGATCACGCGCTTGCCGTCCGGGAAAATGATGTGGTCGACTTGCGGCTTGATGTTGTCCCACTGGTATTTACGCGTCGACGCAATGTCGATTTCCGAATCGAAGTGACCGATGTTGCAGACAATCGCGTTGTGACGCATGGCCGCCATGTGATCGTGGCCGATCACGTGGAAGTTGCCGGTTGCCGTCACGAAAATGTCGGCCTTGTCCGCCGCGTATTCCATCGTCACGACGCGGTAGCCTTCCATCGCCGCCTGCAGCGCGCAGATCGGATCGATTTCGGTGACCCACACCGTGGCGCCCAGACCGCGCAGCGATTGCGCGCAGCCCTTGCCCACGTCGCCGTAACCGGCCACGACCGCGATCTTGCCCGCGATCATCACGTCGGTTGCGCGCTTGATGCCGTCGACCAGCGACTCACGGCAACCATACAGGTTGTCGAACTTCGACTTGGTGACCGAATCGTTGACGTTGAAAGCCGGGAACGGCAGGCGGCCTTCCTTTTCCATCTGATACAGACGGTGCACGCCGGTGGTGGTTTCTTCCGTCACGCCCTTGATGTGCGCGAGGCGCGTGGAGTACCACGTCGGATCCGCATCCAGGTGCGAAGCGATCGACTTGTACAGCGCGACTTCTTCTTCGTTGGTCGGCTTCGAGATCACCGAACGGTCTTTCTCCGCCTTCGAACCGAGGATCAGCAGCAACGTGGCGTCGCCGCCGTCGTCGAGGATCATGTTGGCGAATTCGCCGTTCGGCCATTCGAAAATGCGGTGCGAGAACTCCCAGTATTCGTCGAGCGATTCGCCCTTGAACGCGAACACCGGCACGCCGGCCTTGGCGATCGCGGCGGCAGCATGGTCTTGCGTCGAGAAGATGTTGCACGAGGCCCAACGCACGTCGGCGCCGAGCGCGGTGAGCGTCTCGATCAGCACGCCGGTCTGGATCGTCATGTGCAGCGAACCTGCAACGCGCGCGCCCTTCAGCGGTTGCTGCGCCTTGTACTCTTCGCGCGTTTGCACGAGGCCGGGCATTTCCGTCTCGGCGATGGTCAGTTCCTTGCGGCCCCAGTCGGCAAGCGACAGGTCGGCAACGATGAAGTCTTGGGAAGCTCGGGAATCGATTACTGCGGCGTTCATCACGCCCTCCTTTCTAAGAAATTGACTAGAAATTTGACGTGAGCGCGGTTCGATGCGGTAGTGGCGAAAGCGCTAGGCGCATTCGACCCTCCGATTGAAGTCTTCGAGCCTGGCGGGCGGCCGGCGAATAAATTGATTCGCGGTACCCGTCGCAACGCTCCTCGAAGACGAACGGCGATTGTAGCAAATCGAGATGGCTTGGTGGCGAGCTTCGGTTTTTCGCGCGGGGCGGTTTTGGCGAGCGGAAAACGGCGTGCGACGGAGGGCTTCTTATGCCTTCGGTGTGGGGCTTAAGAGGCGTTGGCCGGTGTGGCTTGTGTCGCCTTCACGTTCGCGATGAAAGCCGCGCGTAATTGATCGACGCCGGCACGTGCGGTGTCAACAAAGCGCTTTGAAAAATGAAACGCGTCGGCGACGTCGGCGGGATCCGGCTGCTGCAAGCCCAACGCGATGCGGAAGTAGCGTTCGGCGTGAATGCCCGGGTGGTAATGCATGCGCACGCGTGGCGTGTCGTCGAGACGCCGGTTGCCGAACATCTCGCGCAGCGCCCACGAAAACGCGCCGTCTTCCCCGCCGATACGGCGAAACACCGGATCCATCGGAAACCCGCCGAGCGCCGCGAACGCCGCGCGCCGGATGATCAGGCTGCTCGGCACCGTATTGCTCAGTGTCGCCGAGTGCGCGGCGAAGTCGGGATGCGCGGTGAGGTCGGCGGGAAAACCGGTGTACTCGACGTCGAGGCGCACGGCCATGTCCGCCGGGTTTTGCGCGAGGAAATCGGCGGCCGCAGTGAGCGCGCCGGGCAGATACTCGTCGTCGGCATCGAGAAAGGCGAGCAGGTCGTGCGACGCGTGCAGCGCGCCCCAGTTGCGCGCCCGTGCGGCGCCGCCGTTGCAAGGCATGGACAGCAGGCTCACACGCGGGTCGAACGACGTGCAATAAGTAACTATGTCGGCCGACGCATCCGACGAACCGTCGTCGACAACAATGATCTGCGCCGCCTCGGGCTGGCTTAGGCAGCTTTGCAGCGCGCGGACCAGCGTCGGCGCGGCGTTGTAGCACGGGATGATGATCGAAATCGGTGTCATGGATCGAAACGCAGCGCAGCCGGCCGCCAAAAAAAGAGCCGCCGATGGTATCCCGCTTGCCGCCGGGCCCATCCTGAAATGCCCGCGCCTGAAATCGGCGACCCGCGCCAGCTTTTGACGAGCCTCATACAACTTGCACCGCCGCATAAATGGCATGACTTACAATCCCCGGGATCATTCCAATTTGGAATTCTGGAGCTTGAGATCGTGGAACTACGTGCGTTGCGGTATTTCGTCGAAGTGGTTCGTCAACAGAGCTTCACCGTCGCCGCCGAGCAGATGTTCGTCACGCAGCCCACCATCAGCAAGATGGTGAAGTCGCTGGAAGACGAGATCGGCTCGCCGTTATTGCTGCGCGACGGGCGTCAGATGGTGCTGACCGACGCCGGCCGGATCGTCTACCAGCGCGGTCAGGACGTGCTGGCGGCGCACGCGCAATTGCAGGCCGAACTGAACGATCTCGACACGCTCGGCCGGGGTGAACTCACCATCGGCATTCCGCCGATGGGCGGCTCGCTGTTCACGCCCGCTATCGCGGCGTTCCGCCAGCGCTACCCGAAAATCGAACTGAAGCTCTTCGAGCAAGGTTCGCGCGCGATCGAAGCGGCGCTGATCAACGGTGAGCTGGAGTTAGGCGGTGTGCTGCAACCGGTCGATCCGGAAAACATCGACGTATTGCCGATCACGCGCCAGTTGCTGTGGCTCGTCGCGCGCACCGGCTCGCGCTGGGACGAACTGCACGAAGTGCCGCTCGCGCAGTTGGCCAACGAACCGTTCGTGTTCTACGGCGAGAGCCTCGCGCTCAACGACGTGGTGCTGAACGCGTGCCGCGCGGCCGGTTTTGCGCCGACTATCGTCGGACGCAGCGGGCATTGGGATTTCATGGCGGCGCTGGTGCAGGCGGGCGTCGGCATTGCGCTGTTGCCGGCGCCGTATTGCCGGCGGCTGGATCCCGCGCAGTTCACCTGCCGACCGGTGTCGGAGCCCGAGATTCCGTGGGAAATGGCGATCGGCTGGCGTCGCAACGGTTATCTGTCGCATGCGGCGCGCGCGTGGCTCGAAGTCGCGCGCGAGGCGTTGCCGGGTCAGGCCGCCGATGACTTCATGCTGGGACCGGGCATCGGCGTGAGCGGTATTACGGTGCCGGTGCCGACGGGCAAGTAACACCCGAGCGCCGCCGACGGTTCGCGCGCGCTTGTTGCACGGTGCGGTTCCGGCTGGGTCAGCGTAGGCGTCGAAGAAACCCGGTCCGTCACGCACCCGACTTCATGCCGCCGAAGCCGCCAAACCGTTCGCCCGCGTTGTCGTCGCAGTCTGTCCCGCCTGCCCCGCCTGCGCCTCGCGCCGGCTAGCCGCGATCAGCTCGGCCGCGCGCTCACCGATCATCACCGTCGGCGCATTGGTGTTGCCGCCGATCAGCGTCGGCATCACCGACGCATCGACGATCCGCAGCCCCGTCACGCCCCGCACCCGCAATTGAGGGTCGACCACCGACCGCGCGTCGCCGCCCATCCGGCAGGTTGCCACCGGGTGATAAATCGTGTCGGCATGCTCGGCGATGGTTTGCCGAAGCGCCTCGGCCGTCTGCCCCGGATGCGTATACAACTCGGTGCCGCCATGCAGCGCGAGCGAAGGCGCGTCGAGAATGCGCCGCGCCATCTGCGCGCCTTCCATCAGCAGATCGAGATCGCGCGAATCGCTGAAAAAGCGCGGATCGATCACCGGCGCCGTGCGCGCATCCGCGCTCGCCAGCGTCACGGTGCCGCGACTGTGCGGCCGCAGCACGCACACGTGCAGCGAATAGCCATGGCCCCAATGCATATGCCGGTTGTGATCGTCGACCAATGCCGCGCAGAAATGCAGTTGCAGATCGGGGCGCTCCAGCGTCGGGCGGCTCTTCAGAAAACCGCCCGCCTCGGCGACATTGCTGGACAGCATGCCGGTGCCGTGGCGCATGAAAGTGACGAACTGCGGCAGCATTCGCGCGATGCCGCGCAACGAAAACCCCGTCGGTTCGATCGACGACACCCGCTTGTTGATCGTGAAATCGACGTGGTCGATCAGGTTCTGCCCGACCTCGGGCGCATCGTGCAGCACGGGAATGCCTAGCGACTGCAAATGCGCAGCCGGTCCGATGCCCGAACACATCAGCAGTTGCGGCGAATTGAACGCACCACCCGCCAGCACGACTTCGGCACGCGCTTCGAGCGCTTCGCGGCGACCGCCGCGCACGATCTCGACGCCGCTCGCGCGCTTGCCATCGAAGTTCACGCGCATCACCGTCGCATCCGCGATCAGATGGAGATTGGGCCGCTCGCGATCGTAGATATACGCGCGCGCCACGCTGCAACGGCGTCCGTCGCGTTGCGTGACCTGGTAAAAGCCGACCCCTTCCTGATCCGCACCGTTGAAATCGCGATTCGGCTTGTAGCCGGCTTCGAGCGCGGCCTGCACGAAGCGCTTCGAAAACGGATTCTGATAGCGCAGATCGGACACGGTAAGCGGGCCGTCTTCGCCGTGCCATGCATCCGCGCCGCGCTCGTTGCCCTCGGCGCGGCGGAAATACGGCAGCACTTCCGCCCATGACCAGCCATCGCAGCCGAGTTGCGCCCATTCGTCGTAATCGAGTTGATGGCCGCGCGTGTAGATCATCGCGTTGATCGCGCTCGATCCACCAAAGCCGCGACCGCGGGGTTGATAACCCTGCCGCCCGCCGAGGCCCGGTTGCGGCGTGGTCAGGTAGCCGTAGTTGGTCTTGAGCTTGTTCGGCACGACGGCCGCGACACCGACCGGCATGTTGACGAACAGATTACGGTCCGTATGCGGTCCGGCTTCGATCAGGGCGATCGTCGCGTCGGGGCAGCTATCCGCTAGACGGCTTGCCAGCGTGCAACCGCCCGAGCCCGCACCGACGATGATGTAGTCGTATTGCATCCGCTCCTCCTGTCCTGTCGACCCGCATTGGGGCCGCGTTGCTCGCGGACCCTGTCTCGTGCACACTTGTCTACGTGTGTTTCAACGGCATTGTAGGGAGCGTTGCGAGGCGGCGGCAGCTTCGCGCCAGAGCGATTACTCTAAACGTAAGGCCCATCGCGACCCTATGATGAAAGACGCGCGGCCGCCCGCCGGACGGCCGCGACAGCGGGCCACGGCACATTCAAACACGGCACGGTGAGCGTCGTCCTCATAGCGTGCGGCACGACACGCAGCGCTCAAACAGCACCCCCGCCAATCGGCACCGGCGAACCCGCGGTGAACGGAGACAGAAGATGGAACGGCATAGCTTCGGCCAGACTCACGAGGTGACGAATCAGGCTCCGCCGCTGACGGACTACAACCTGTTCGCCAGCGACGCCGCGTTGTCCGCCGCCCTCGAACGCGACGGCGCGCTGTGGCATCGCGATGCGTTGCTGCGGCACGGCGCCGCGCTCACCACGCCCGACACACTCGCCCTCGCCGAACTGGCCAACCGCCACTCACCTGAACTGTTCACGCACAATCCGCGCGGCGAGCGTATCGACGCGCTGGAGTTTCATCCGTCATGGCATACGCTGCTGTCGCTGCTGCGCCGCGAAGGTCTGCACGCGCTACCGTTTTCCGATCCGCAGCGCGGCGCGATGGTCGCGCGCTGCGCCGGCTATTTTCTGCACGCGCAAATCGAGTCCGGCTCGCTGTGTCCGCTGACCATGACGTTCGCGAGCATTCCAGTGCTGCAGCGCGAACCGGCGCTGTTCGACAAACTGCGCGACAAGCTCTACGCGCGCGACCATGATCCGCGCGACGTGCCGCTCTCGCACAAAAGTTCCGCGATGATCGGCATGGGTATGACCGAGAAGCAAGGCGGCTCGGACGTGCGCAGCAATCAGACGAGCGCCTATGCCACGGGCGGCAGTGGCCGGGGCGCCGCGTACCGGCTGGTCGGCCACAAGTGGTTTTTCTCCGCGCCGCAATGCGACGCGCATCTCGTGCTCGCCCGCACGGACGAACACGAAGGCCTGTCGTGCTTCTACGTGCCGCGCTTCGCGCCGGACGGCCGCAAGAACAACGTGCAAATCCAACGTCTGAAAGACAAGCTCGGGAACCGCTCGAACGCGAGCAGCGAGGTCGAATTTCTCGATGCGTTCGGCATTTTGATCGGCGACGAAGGGCGCGGCGTGCCGACCATCATCGAAATGGCGAACTACACGCGGCTCGATTGCGTGATCGGCAGCGCGGCGTTGATGCGTGCGGCGCTGGTGCAGGCGATTCATCACGCGCGACACCGCAGCGCGTTCGGCCGTCAGTTGGCCGACCAGCCGTTGATGCGCAACGTGCTGGCCGATCTGGCGCTGGAGTCGGAGGCGGCCACGGTGCTGTTCATGCGACTCGCGCGCGCGTTCGAGTCGAGCGCGGATGCGTCGTCCACGTCGTCGGTCGAACTCGCGTGGCGGCGCATCGTCACGCCGGCGTCGAAATACTGGGTGTGCAAGCGCACGCTGGAATTCACCGGCGAGGCGATGGAAGTCTGGGGCGGCAACGGCTACGTCGAAACGGGTCCAATGGCGCGCTTCTATCGAGAAGCGCCCGTGAATTCGATCTGGGAAGGCTCCGGCAACGTGATGTGCCTCGACGTGCTGCGCGCCATGGAGCGCGAGCCCGACGCGGCGCAAGCGCTGTTCGCTGCGTGGCAGTCGGACGCGCAGGCGCAGCCCGCCTTGCGCGCCGCGCTCGGCAAGCTCGCCGCCGTGCTCAATGGACCGGCCGACCAGCGCGAAGCGTCGGCGCGGCGGATCGCCCAGCAGATCGTGCTGATCGCGCAGGCGGTATTGCTGGTCCAGCACGCGCCGGCCGAAGTCGCCGACGCGTTCATCGCCACCCGGCTCGGCGACGGCTGCGGCGAAAGCGGCCGCGTGTACGGCACGTTGCCGGCGAGCTTCGACCACGCGGCGATTATCGAGCGGGCTTTTCCCGCCTGAGGTCTGGCGGCCGGTTCGGCTAGCGCTTCACAGACAGACAGACGGGCTCCGGCGACACACATTCAGGCACGCCGCACCAACAGCATCAAAAACCAATAAAGCGCGATGCAAACGCGCACCGACATCATCAGGGAGTGGACACACATGAAGAACGATCTGCCCGAAGTCGCCGCGCTCGAAGCGCTGCTGCGCGATCAACGCCACGCTTATTTACGCGCGCCGTATCCGTCATGGGACACGCGCGCCGCGCACCTCAAAGCGTTGCGCAAAGTCATGCTCGACAACCGCGACGCGCTCGCCGAGACCATGAACGCCGACTTCGGCAATCGGGCGAAACAGGAAGTGCTGCTCGCCGAATTCCTGCTGGTGAAGGAAGAAATCGACGCCGCGCTGCGGCACGGCAAGCGCTGGATGAAGGCGCAACGCCGCAGCACCAACAAATGGCTGCTGCCGGCCCGCGCGAAGGTGGTGCCGCAACCGCTCGGCGTGGTCGGCATCATCGTGCCGTGGAATTATCCGGTGCTGCTCGCCGTCGGCCCGCTGATCAGCGCGCTGACCGCCGGCAACCGCGCGATCATCAAGATGTCGGAACTGACGCCGCGCACGTCCGCGCTATTCGAGCAGTTGATCGGCCAGACCTTCGCACGCGACCACGTCGCGGTGGTGAACGGCGACGCGACGCTCGCCGCCGCGTTCAGCGCGCAGCCGTTCGACCATTTGCTGTTCACCGGCTCGACCAAGGTCGGGCACGAAGTGATGCGCGCCGCCGCCGAGCATCTGACGCCGGTGACACTGGAACTCGGCGGCAAATCGCCCGCGCTGATCGGTGCGCATGCGCGTTTCGATAACGCGGTGGACAACCTGATCGCCGGCAAGACGCTCAATGCGGGCCAAACCTGTATCGCACCGGACTACGTGCTGGTGCCGCGCGGCAAGGAACAGGCGTTCGTCGAGCGGGCGCGCGCGCGGATGGCAAAGATGTACCCCGGTTTTGCCAGCAACCCGGATTACACGTCGATCATTTCGGCGCGCCACTTCGAACGCCTGGAACGTCTCGCGGACGAAGCCCAGGCCGCCGGCGCGCAACTCCACACGCTCACCGACAGTTCACCCGATCCGGCGAGCCGCCGTTATCCGCTGATCGCCGTGACGAATGCGCCCGACGAATGCGCGCTGATGCAGGAGGAAATTTTCGGGCCGCTGCTGCCGATCGTCCCGTACGACACGCTCGACGACGCGATCGCGTGGATCAACGCCCGGCCGCGTCCGCTCGCGCTGTATCTGTATGCGGACGACGCCGCCACCATCGACCGCGTGACGCATGAAACGATTGCCGGCGGCATGGCGATCAACGAGACGCTGATGCATCTGGCGTGCGAAAGCCTGCCGTTCGGCGGCGTCGGCGCGAGTGGGATGGGTGCGTATCACGGCTACGAAGGCTTCGTGACGTTCTCGAAGATGAAGCCGGTGCTGACGCAGGCGCGTTTGAACGCGCGCGGGTGGATCTCGCCGCCGTATGGCAAACGGGTGAATGCGTTGCTGAAACTGATGATGCGGTTTTGACGCGGGCGGCTGATGGTGCCCGATGGTGGCCGATGGCAGCGGCTGGGCCGCTCCCCCGGTTCAGTGCCCCGCCGTGCCGCCTTCCACTTCAGTCGCGACCACATCGGTGACATCGCTCGCGTCGTCACCGTCGGCGCCTTGCGCGGGTTCACTCTCCGCGCCACTTTCCAACCGGTGCAGCCACGCGAGCATTTCCGCCACCGCCTGATAAAGCTGCGGCGGAATCCGCGAATCCAGATCCACCTGCATCAGCAGCGACACCATCTCCGGCGCCTCGTGAACGTACAGACCGGCTTCCTTGGCGCGCTGCACGATCATCTCGGCCAGCATGCCGTAGCCTTTCGCGATCACGCGCGGCGCAGGATCGCCGCCTTTGGCGTCGTAGACGAGCGCGGCCGCGCTGCGGCGATGTTTGCGGCTCATCACATCTCCCAGTCGAAATCGTCGAGCGCGGCATTGTTCGACGCACGGCGGCCCGCTGCTTTATCCGCTGCCGCCGAAGCCGACGCCGAGCGCGCATACGCCGACGCCGCCGCCTGCGCGGCCGCCGCGGCGCCTGGCGCGTTCGCGCCGGTCGAGGGCGCGCCGCCGCCGATCTCGCGAATCGTCAAACCATTCAATTCGATCCCCGCCGCCGCCAGCCGCTGACGGAAATTCTCACCCTGCATGGCCAGCCGCGCCGCGCCGACCGGGCTCGCCTGCACACGCGCGACGAGGCGCGTGCCGGTCAGCGTCAGTTCCGCGTCGACAGTGCCGAGCGTGGGCAGCGACAGCGTCAGACGGGTGTGCCACGGCTGGTCGTCCTCGCTCGCCGCACCGCCGCCGCTGCGGTCCCATTCGTCGCCGTCCTGTTCGATGGTCCAGTCGAGCTTGGCACCCGGCCACGCTTCGCCGGTCCAGCGGAATTGCCCGGTCGCGAGCATATCCAGTTGCTGGCGCACCAACGGCACGGTCGCGGGATGCACCGCCGCCGCCATCGATTGCGAATTCTGCGACGCGCTGCCGTCGGCCGCCTGCGACGTCCCGCTATGCAGATTGGCATGCGTCGACTGCCCGTTCAGGTCCGACAGCGAGCTAGCCAGCACCTCGCCGGCCACGAAGCGCGCGGTTTGCGCATTCGGAATAGGCTGCTGCGCGCGGGCGGCGTTAGCCTCCTGCGCGCCGTTCGGCTGGCCGTTGTTGGGCGCGGCGCCCATGCCCTGCCGGGTCGACGCCGTCGACGCGCTCGCCTCGCTGCCATCGCTCGCCCAATCGAGCGGCAATTGCGCGGCGGCCACGAGCTTGTTCTGCGCCTCGTCGGCCAGGCTCGCGGGCGAACGCTGGCCCGCCAGCCATTGCGCAAGATGGGCTTCGTAGAAAAGACCGCTGTCGCCAACCGTCTGTTCGAGCGCAGCCGCGAGCGCCGCCACGGGCACCTGCGCCGCCGCCACATTGGCGGTGGCCGCGGTTCCCGCGGCATTCGGATTGGGGTTGGCCGTGCCGGAAGCGGCCGGCGTCTCGAACAGCGGCAAAGCCCCGACTTCGACGTCGAGCGCCGGCGCGGCGGGCCAGATCGGCATCTGGCCGAGCACGGCGGGGGTGGCTTCGCCGCCGGAGCGCACGATCGCGCTCAGGGTCAACGCAACGGCGGACAGCGCGGTTTGCGCGGAAGGCTGCGGGGCGGGGGGCGCGACGGGAGCAACAGTGGTCGGCGCGTCATCGACGCTTGCCGCACCGGTTTGCGACGCGGTCGCGCTGCCGGGGGCGATATTGAGCAGACTGTCGATCCGGTTCGCTAGCAGCGAAGCGACGGCCGTGTCGATTCCGTTCATGCCGATTCCTTGGTCACAGTGGCGGCTGCGCGCTCAAATACAGTCAGTCAGGCGAAGCGGTGGGGAATCCAGCATAGGCGCAGCACACGGACGGCAAGTCGGCACGAGGGCGTGCGAACTCAGCGCGCCCCGTACAGTTCCTTGAGCACGCGCGTCGGCCGGCCGGCGAATAACGCCGACAGATTGGCCATGCGCGGATTCGCCAGATCGCGGATCGCGGCGTCGTCGGCGAGAATCTGCCGGATCAGCGCGTATTTACGCAATCGCTCCGACTCATCGAGCCTGACGCCGGTCTCAGCGTCCTTCAACGCGTCCACCAGATGCCGGTATTCCTCTTGCAAGTGGACCAGATCGTTCCACAACGCGCGCCGGGCAGCCGTCAGCATGCGGCAGGAGATCGCTGCGATCGCCTCGTAGCGGGCGAAGTATTCTGCGTTCGATGTCATCTCATGCTTTCCGCGGCCGGCTGGACCGCCATCCGCGCGATTTCCGGGGCGATCCCGATCCATGCCTCTTCGAGTGTCGCCAGCAGGCCGTCGACCTCGACCAGCATCGCCTCGCTCTGTTTTACGTTGGCTTCGAGCAGCCGGCGCGACATATAGCCATATAGCGCGTCCAACCGCTCTGCAATCTCGCCGCCCGCGTCAACGTTGAGCGATTGCTGCAGCCCGCTTTCGACGATCTGAATCGCCTTGCCGATCGCCTCTCCACGAGCCGGCACATTGCCCTGCTGCAAATGCATGCGCGCTTGCGCGATCGCCTGCCGGGCGCCCTGATACAGCATCACGATCAGACGATGCGGACTCGCGCCCATCACCCCTGTCTCGACGCCCACGCGTGCGTACGCATTGGCTCCAGAGTGTCCTGGGGAAAACATCGGCGCTCCTCCTCTCTTGCACAGCGGTTGGTCATGACATCCCGTCCAGGCACGTTGTCGCACCCGGATTTCTGCCTGTATCTGGTTATCGGATAGGCAACGGGAAAGCTTTAGGCCGGTGTAAGGAGGATTAAGGCGCCAGATGACGCGGCCCGCCAGGGCCACACGGCAAACAGTCGTTCGGGCGGGCGGGTGAGCCTTGCCGCCCGAACGCGTTCATACCTGCATCTGCATGATGTCGTTGTAGGCGGACACCAGCTTGTTGCGCACCTGCAGGCCGAACTGGAAGCCGATATTGGCTTTCTGTCCGTCGACCATTACGTCGTTCAGCGAGACGTTCGACGAGCCGAGTTCGAACGCCTTCGATTCGTTGGCGGCCGTCGTCTGATCGCCGCTGATCTTGTCCAGCGACGCTTTCAGCGCGGACGCGAAGCCGCCAGCCGTAGCCGCACCGGACTGGTCAGCCACCGTGTTATTGCTGCCGGCCGCCTGCGCCGCCATCGACTGCATTTGTTGCAGCGCCGACGAGAGCGCGTTCACGGGCATAGTCATGTTCTCTCCAGGAATGATGACCGGCATGCCAGAACCGTACCGATCTGGGATGAAAGCATAGCAGCGGCGCATACGGGAAAGCCCCGAAACTAGGGGGGAAACCCCGCTCTATTCAAGCAATCGGGTTGAGCCGCGCTGCGGATAATTTCAATGGTGAAAGTCTCTGTCCGTACGCCCGCCGACCTCGGTGCGGTGAGGCGGCAGAACGCAAAGGCATCCCGGAGATACCCGACGCATGGATTCGTCAGCCAACTCTTTGATCAACCCCGACGCCCGCATGGGCCTCGCCGGTGCGCAGCCCGGCGCCGGCGCCCCCGGAGCCGGCCAGTCAGGCGGCGCCGCGGACCTCGGCGGCTTGGGGGGCAACCTCGGCGGCAATTTTGGTCAGCGCCTGTCGGGCCTCGCGCAAATGCGCGGCAACCCGCGCGCGCCGCTGATTTTCGCGGTCGCGCTGCTGATCGCCGTGGTCGCAGGCCTGTTCATGTGGTCGCGGGCGCCGGACTACAAGGTGCTCTACAGCAACCTGTCCGACCGCGACGGCGGGGCGATCATCACCGCGCTGCAGGCTGCCAACATTCCCTATAAGTTCTCCGACGCCGGTGGCGCGATTCTCGTGCCGTCCGAGCAGGTGCATGAAATGCGTCTGCGGCTCGCGTCGCAGGGCCTGCCCAAAAGCGGTTCGGTCGGCTTCGAACTGATGGACAACCAGAAGTTCGGCATCAGCCAGTTCGCCGAGCAGATCAACTATCAGCGCGCGCTGGAAGGCGAACTGGAACGCACGATCGAATCGATCTCGTCGGTGAAGTCGGCCCGTGTGCATCTGGCGATTCCGAAGCCTTCCGTGTTCGTGCGCGACAAGGAAGCGCCGTCGGCGTCCGTGCTCGTCAATCTGTATCCGGGCCGCGCGCTCGACGAAGGCCAGGTGCTGGCGATCACCCATATGGTGTCGTCGGCGGTGCCGGATATGCCGGTCAAGGGCGTCACCATCCTCGACCAGGACGGCAACCTGCTGACGCAGCCGTCCGGCGGCAGCGGTCTGGACGCTTCGCAGCTCAAGTACCGCCAGCAGATCGAACGCAACACCCAACAGCGCATCGACTCGATCCTGTCGCCGCTGTTCGGCGCCGGCAACGCGCATTCGCAGGTCAGCGCGGATATCGACTTCTCCCGTACCGAACAAACCTCGGAAAACTACGGCCCGAACGGCAACCCGCAGCAGGCGGCGATTCGCAGCCAGCAATCGAGCAGCGCGACCGAAATGTCGCAAGGCGGTGCGTCGGGCGTGCCGGGCGCGCTGTCGAACCAGCCGCCGCAACCGGCCTCGGCGCCGATCAATGCGCCGAACGGCGCGAGCGGCGTGACCACCACGCCGGTCAGCGACCGCAAGGACTCGACCACCAACTACGAACTCGACAAGACGGTGCGTCACCTCGAACAGCCGATGGGCGGCATCAAGCGTCTGTCGGTGGCGGTGGTGGTCAACTATCTGCGCGTGGTCGACGCCAAGGGCCACGCGACGATGCAGCCGGTCTCCGCCGACAAGCTCGCGCAGGTCAATCAGCTGGTGAAGGACGCCATGGGCTTCGACGCGTCGCGCGGCGACTCGGTCAACGTGGTGAACAGCTCGTTCAGCACCGAAGTCGACCCGAACGCCGACCTGCCATGGTGGCGCACGCCGGACATGATCGCGCTCGCCAAGCAGATCGCGACCTACCTCGGCATCGGCGCAGTCGCCCTGTTCCTGTACTTCGTCATGGTGAAGCCGGCCGTGCGCCGCGCGTTCCCGCCGCCGGAGCCGGTCGCCGTCGCGGCGCTGAACTCGCCGGACGAGCCGATCCTGCTGGACGGCATCCCTGCCGCCGAGCGCGCGGGCGTGAGCAGCGTCGCCGAAATGGAAGGCGACGCCGAGATGATGGCGCTCGAAAACGCCAAGCACAAATATGAGCGGAACCTGGAATTCGCCCGCAGCATCGCGCGCCAGGATCCGAAGATCGTTGCAACCGTCGTGAAAAATTGGGTGACTGATGAGCGCTGAAGGCGTAATGAAGAGCGCGCTCCTGCTGATGTCGATCGGCGAGGAAGAAGCCGCGCAGGTATTCAAGTTCCTCGGGCCGCGTGAAGTCCAGAAGATCGGCGTGGCGATGGCGGCTTTGAAGAGCGTGACCCGTGAGCAGGTCGACGAAGTCCTGCAGGAGTTCGTGCGCGAGGCGGAACAGCACACCGGCATGTCGCTGGATTCGAACGAGTACATCCGTTCGGTGCTGACCAAGGCGCTCGGCGACGACAAGGCCGGCGCGATCATCGACCGGATTCTGCAAGGCAGCGATACCAGCGGTATCGAAGGCCTGAAGTGGATGGACTCGGCGGCCGTCGCGGAACTGATCAAGAACGAGCACCCGCAGATCATCGCGACGATTCTCGTTCACCTGGACCGCGATCAGGCGTCGGAAATCGTCGCCTGCTTCACGGAACGGCTGCGCAACGACGTGCTGTTGCGGATCGCGACGCTCGACGGCATTCAGCCGGCCGCGCTGCGCGAACTCGACGACGTGCTGACCGGCCTGCTGTCCGGCAGCGACAACCTCAAGCGCAGCCCGATGGGCGGGATCCGCACGGCGGCCGAAATTCTCAACTTCATGTCGAGCAACCATGAAGAAGGCGTCATCGAGAACGTGCGCCAGTACGACGCGGAACTTGCGCAGAAGATCATTGATCAGATGTTTGTGTTCGAGAACCTGCTCGATCTGGAAGACCGCGGGATCCAGCTGTTGCTGAAGGAAGTCGAGTCCGAGGCGTTGATCATCTCGCTGAAGGGCGCGCAGCCCGCGCTGCGCCAGAAGTTCCTCTCGAACATGTCGCAGCGTGCTGCCGAACTGCTCGCCGAAGACCTCGATGCGCGCGGCCCGGTCCGCGTCTCCGAAGTCGAGACGCAGCAACGTCGCATCCTGCAGATCGTGCGCAACCTCGCGGAAAGCGGCCAGATCGTTCTAGGCGGCAAGGCGGAAGATGCATATGTCTGATCAGAACTCCTCGGCGAAGGAACGGCTCTCGGCCTACCAGCGCTGGGAGATGGCCTCGTTCGATCCGGTGCCGCCGGCGCCGCCCGAACCCGAGGTCGACGACGGCGCGTTCGAAGCCGAACTCGAACGCCTGCGCGACGCCGCTCATGCACAGGGCATCGCTTCCGGTCATGTGGCCGGTCAGGCGCTCGGGTATCAGGCGGGTTACGACCAGGGTCATGCGCAAGGTTTCGAGCAAGGCCAGAGCGAGGCACGCGAAGAAGCGGCGCGGCTCGCGGCGCTGGCCGAGACCTTCAAGGTGGCGCTCGACGGCGCCCAGGGCGCGATTTCCGAAACGCTGGTCGCGCTGGCGCTGGACATTGCGCAACAGGTGGTCCGCCAGCACGTGCAACACGATCCGACCGCACTGATCGCCGCCGCGCGTGAAGTGCTGGCCGCGGAACCCACGCTGGTCGGCGCGCCGGCCTTGATCGTGAGTCCCGCCGATCTGCCCGTCGTCGAAGCCTATCTGATGGAAGAACTGCAAACGCGCGGCTGGACCGTGCGGACCGATCCGGCGGTGGAACGCGGCGGCTGCCGCGCGCAAGCCGCGACCGGCGAAGTGGATGCCGGCATCGACACGCGCTGGGAGCGGGTCGCCGCTGCGCTCGGCAAGGTGAGCACGTGGTGAAGCCCACGCTCGAAGATATCCGCGCCAGCGACCTGACGCCGCTCGAGCGCGAACTCGCGCTCGCGTCGTTCGGCGCCGAGGCGCTGACGGATGGGCCGGCAACGGGCGCCGCGGATGCGGCCTCGGCCTTGGCCGGTTCGGCGCAGCGCGATCCGGGTCTGGCGCATCCGGCGACCGGCGCGGCGGCCAGCCGCGAATCGGCTGCCGCGAAGCTTGCGGCCCATGCCGCGTCGAGCCCGGCCTCCGCCGCTGCCGCTCAAGCTCACACCCCCTACGATCCCGCGCTCGACAGCAATCCGCATATGCAAGCCTGGCGTGGCCGGCTCGATGCGCTGCGCGCGCGCAGCGCGATTGCGAAGCCGATGCGCGCCTGCGGAAAACTGACGCGCGCCGCGGGTCTCGTACTGGAAGCCGTGGGCCTGCGCCTGTCGGTGGGCGCCGAAGTGATGATCGAACTGCCGCTCGGCAGTTCGCGGCCGATGGCCGAAGCCGAAGTCGTCGGCTTTTCCGGCGACAAACTGTTTCTGATGCCGACCACCGAAGTGATCGGCCTGCTCCCCGGCGCGCGCGTCTATCCGCTCGAAAGCGCGCCGATCGCCGATCCGATGGCGGGCGCGAAACGCCTGCCGGTCGGCTGGGAATTGCTCGGCCGCGTGCTCGACGCATCCGGCCGTCCGCTCGACGGGCTCGGCCCGCTCGGCGCGCACGCCGACGCGCCGCTGTCCGCGCCCGTGATCAACCCGCTGCATCGCGAGCCGATTCACAAGGTGCTCGACGTCGGCGTGCGCGCGATCAACGCGCTGCTGACCGTGGGCCGTGGCCAGCGCATGGGCTTGTTCGCCGGCTCGGGTGTCGGTAAGTCGGTGCTGCTCGGCACGATGGCGCGCTACACCAGCGCCGAAGTGATCGTGATCGGCCTGATCGGCGAACGCGGCCGCGAAGTGAAGGAATTCATCGAACAGATTCTTGGCGAGGAAGGTCTGGCGCGCTCGGTGGTGATCGCCGCCCCGGCCGACGTCTCGCCGCTGCTGCGGATGCAGGCCGCGTCGTATTCGACGTCGCTGGCCGAGTATTTCCGCGATCAGGGCAAGCATGTGCTGCTGCTGATGGACTCGCTGACCCGCTACGCGATGGCGCAGCGCGAGATCGCGCTGGCCGTGGGCGAACCGCCCGCCACCAAAGGCTATCCGCCGTCGGTGTTCGCCAAGTTGCCGGCGCTCGTCGAACGAACCGGCAACGGTCCGGCGGGCGGCGGTTCGATCACCGCGTTCTATACCGTGCTGACCGAAGGCGACGACCAGCAGGATCCGATTGCCGACTCCGCGCGGGCGATTCTGGACGGCCACATCGTGCTGTCGCGCTCGCTGGCCGAGGCTGGACACTATCCGGCGATCGACATTGAAGCGTCGATTAGCCGGGCAATGACCGCGCTGATCGACGATAACCATCTGGAAAAGACGCGTATGTTCAAGCAGATGCTGTCGCGCTATCAGCGCAACCGCGATCTGATTAACGTCGGCGCCTACTCGAGTGGGCGCGACGCGCTGCTCGACCGGGCGATTGCGCTGTATCCGCGGATGGAAGCATTTTTGCAGCAAGGTTATCGCGAGTGCGCGAACTTTGAACCGAGTCTCGAGATGCTGGACGCGCTGTTTGCCCAAGGAGGCTGACGATGGCGAAACACTTTCCGATCAAGACCCTTATCGGCCTGGCTCAGGACGACGTCGACGCCGCTGCGCAACGTCTGGGCCGCGCGCAGCGCGAGCGCAACGACGTCGAGGCGCAGCTCGACGCACTCGTGCAGTACCGCGACGAATATCACGCGCGCTTCACGGCGACGGCCCAAACTGGCATGCCGGCCGGCAACATGCGTAATTTCCAGGCTTTCATCGACACGCTCGACGCCGCCATCGACCAGCAGCGCAACCTGCTGGTGACGGCCAACGCGCGGGTCGAGACCGCCAAGCCCGACTGGCAGCGCCAGAAGCAGAAGCTCGGCTCGTACGAAGTGCTGCAGGCACGCGGCGAAGCGGCTGAAGCGAAGACCGTGGCGCGGCGCGACCAGCGCGACTCCGATGAACATGCCGCCCGAATTCTGAGGATGCGTGCCGAAGGCGCATGATGCGCCCCGGCACGATTCCCTTCCTCGACTGACTGAACACCCCGTTTGACGGATTGACAGGATTCCCTATGTCGCCACTTTCACAGATCGGCTCACTGCTCGGCACTGCCAGCAGCTCGTCCACGAACGCGGCGATCGCCGCCGCGGCGAATGTCCAGCCGTTCTCGCAAACGCTGCAACAGAGCATCGACCAGCAGAGCAGCGCGGCTGCGCAGAGCGCCAAACAGCAGGCCGCAGCGCAACAGGCTGCCCAGCAAGCCGCCCTGCAGCAACAGGCCGCTCAGCAGCAGGCTGCGCAACAACAGGCCGCGCAGGCCGCAAGACAGCAACAGGTTGTGCCGACGCCGGCTTCCCCGCCTGCGGCTTCGTCGGCTTCGTCGGCTTCGTCTGCGTCGACGTCGAGCGTGCATGACGCTCCGCCGCCGCCCGATCCGTCCACGAAGAGCGCGAGCGACGCGACCAGCAGCGGCAGCAATTCGACGGGGACGACGTCGTCGGCTTCGTCGTCGGGCAATTCGCAGCAGGCGTCGACGGGTAACACGACAGGCACGCCGGCCAAGTCCGGCAACGCGGCGAACCAGGCCAATGCGGGCACGGCGGCAGCCGCCGCGGCGGCGCAGGCTCAAGCTCAAGCGCAGGCCGACGCGAACGCCGCGACCACGCCGACCGTTCCGGATCCGACGACGGCCGCGGCCGATCTGCCGGACACCTTGGCGGGTGCAGTCACTGACGGCACGACGAGTGGTACGCCGGGCAAGAAAACGAGCGCAACGGATTCGAAGGCAGCCGACGACGCCTTGCAGGCGGCTTTGGCTGCGCTGGCAAGCGGCCAGGGCGTGGTGCCGCAACAGGCGCTGGCCAGCGGCGCGGCGGCGGGTGCCGCGATGACGGGCACGGCCGGCGCGAATGGCGGTCTGAACGGCACGACGGACGGCAAGACGCTGGCGACGGGGTTGTTCGGCGACGGCAAGGGATCGAGCGCGTCGAAAACCGCGCTGACGGCGGCGACGACGGCGGACCCTTCCGCGGCGGCCAAGGCAGCGGCGGACACGTTGGGCGCGACTGCTGCGGGCGCCGGCGCTCAGACTGACGATGTGGCCTCGTTCAAGAATGCGGCTGACGCGGCGACGGCGGCGCTGGCTGCGACGCAGGCGGCGGGTGCGGCGAGCGCGACGACGGCGGTGCAGAGTACGGCTAATGCGGGGGCGGCGCAGGTGGCGAATGCGTTGGCGCCGCAGGTGGGCACGACGGATTGGGAAGACGCGTTGAGTCAGAAGGTGGTGTTTCTGTCGAATGCGCACACGCAGAGTGCTGAGTTGACGTTGAATCCGAAGGATCTGGGTCCGTTACAGGTGGTTTTGCAGGTTGCTGATAACCATGCGCATGCGTTGTTTGTTTCGCAGCATCAGTCGGTGCGGGAGGCGGTTGAGGCCGCGTTGCCGAAGTTGCGGGAGGCGATGGAGAACAATGGGATTGGGCTTGGCAGCGCTAGCGTGAGTGATGGGTTTGCTCGGCAGAGCGGGCAACAGTCTGGGCCGTCCGGCGGTGGGGGTGGGCGCTCTTCGGCGTCTTTTGCCTCCGGCAGTGGGGATGATTCTGCTTCTAGCGTCGTTTCTGTTCCTGTTAAACGGACTGTTGGGCTTGTTGATACTTTTGCCTAGCCGGCTGGTTGTTTTGTTTGTTGGCTTGTTGGCTTGTTGGCCTTTCCTTGTGTTCGCGGTGGTCTATTAGCGTTCCCCCTGTGCGGGGGGGCACCTACTTTTCTTTGCCTGCCGCAAAGAAAAGTAGGCAAAAGAAAGCGGCTCACACCGCTAATTCTTAAGCGGGCTCCTCGCACAGCCACGGTAGTGGCTCATCTGGAATCCGTCTTCTCGCGCACTCCGCGCCCGTGACACAGCACTCATTCATCCCGCCTCGCACTTCGCGCTCACCGGATCGGTTCGGCCGGTAGCGTCGTTTGCTCCGCGGGGGCCGTCGGCTTCGCCTCGGCGAGGCGCCGAAAACACCAGCGGTCCACGCTGCCCGCTGGTTTGGAAACGGCCCGGGGGCGCGCGCAGCGCCGCCGGATGGATGACTGCTGTGTCACGGGCGGTGAGTGTGCGGGGGCACGGATTCCAGATGCACCACTGCCGTGACTGCGCGAGGGACCCACTTAATGGTTAGCGGTGTGAGCCGCTTTCTTTTGCCTACTTTTCTTTGCGGCAGGCAAAGAAAAGTAGGTGCTCCCCCGCACAGGGGGAACACTAATAGACCACCGCGAACACAAGGAAAGGCCAACAAACCCAAGCGCAAACCCCAAAAGGCCCCCGCCAAGGCCAAACCCTAAAAACAAGAGATAGCCCTCAATAACCCTTCTTTTCGACCCATCGCGCACCGCCCAAATCAACAACAATCACCATCACCAGCACTAAAGGCAAGCAAAGCAAACCTCATGGCAACCACAACCGCAAACCAGCAAGCCGTGCCCGCTTCCCCGGGCCCCTTGAAGCGCATCATCCTGATCGCCGTCATCGCGATCATCGCCGCTGGCGCCGCCGGCGCGGGTGTGTGGTTCTTCATGTCCAAACGCGCGCCCGTCGCCGCCTCGACTGAAGCCGCCGCGCCGACGCCGCCCGCCGTGCCGCTGTTCTTCCCGCTCGAATCGATGACCGTCAACCTGCAATCGGACGACGGCCAGCAACACTTCCTGCGCATCGGCCTGACGCTCAAGCTCGGCGACGCCCGCACGCAGCAGGAACTCACCGACCATATGCCGGAAGTGCGCAGCCACATCCTGCTGGCACTGTCGAATAAACACCCGGACGATCTGGCACCGCTCGACGGCAAACGCGCACTCGCCACCGAACTCAAGACGCTGATCGAACAGCCGACCGACAAGGGCGCCGCGCCGATCCACGTCGACGACGTGCTGTTCACCGAATTCGTCGTGCAGTGACGTCCCCCGTCACGTCGCATAGCGCTGCCACCATCAACCGCCACGGTACGCACGAGGAATAAGGAATGGGCCACGAAGAGTTCATGTCCCAGGAGGAGGTCGATGCCCTCCTCAAGGGCGTCACCGGCGAAACAGATTCAGTAGCCGACACAAGCGAACGTGTGGGCGTACGCCCCTACAACATCGCGACGCAGGAACGCATCGTCCGCGGCCGGATGCCCGGCCTCGAAATCATCAACGACCGCTTCGCGCGTCTGTTGCGCGTCGGTATCTTCAACTTCATGCGGCGCTCGGCGGAAATCTCCGTCGGTCCGGTGAAGGTACAGAAGTACAGCGAATTCACCCGCAACCTGCCGATCCCGACCAACCTGAACCTGGTCCACGTGAAGCCGTTGCGCGGCACCTCGCTGTTCGTGTTCGACCCGAACCTGGTGTTCTTCGTGGTCGACAACCTGTTCGGCGGCGACGGGCGTTTCCATACCCGCGTCGAAGGCCGCGATTTCACGCAGACCGAACAGCGCATCATCAATAAGTTGCTGAACCTGGTGTTCGACAACTACACGGCGTCGTGGAAAAGCGTGCGTCCGCTGCAGTTCGAATACGTGCGCTCGGAAATGCACACGCAGTTCGCCAACGTGGCGACGCCGAACGAAATCGTCATCGTCACGCAGTTCTCGATCGAGTTCGGCACGACCGGCGGCACGCTGCACATCTGCATGCCGTATTCGATGATCGAACCGATTCGCGACATTCTGGTGTCGCCGATTCAGGGCGAAGCGCTCGAAGTCGATCGCCGCTGGGTGCGGGTGCTGTCGCAGCAGGTGCAGGCCGCGGAAGTGGAACTGACCGCCGACCTCGCGCAGGTGCCGATTACGTTCGAAAAAATTCTGAACATGCGCAAAGGCGATGTTCTGCCGATCAACATTGCCGAACACATCACCGCGAAAGTCGATGGCGTGCCGGTGATGGAATGCGGCTACGGTATTTTCAATGGTCAGTACGCGTTGCGGGTCCAGAAAATGATCAGCGCAACCGACACGATGAAGGAAGGTGGATATGAGTGATCTGAACGCAAAGCCTGAGACCGAGCTGGCTGCCGCTGCGCCCCAGGTGGCCGTCGACACAGCCGCGGCCGAAGACGAAGCGGCAATGGCGGACTGGGCCAGCGCGCTGGCCGAGCAGAACGACAACGAAGAAGCCAGCCCGACCACGGCGGGCGTGTTCCAGCCGCTGTCGAAGGTCGAACCGACCACGACGCGCAACGACATCGACATGATTCTGGATATTCCCGTCCAGATGACCGTTGAACTCGGCCGCACCAAGATCGCGATCCGCAACCTGCTGCAACTGGCGCAGGGTTCGGTGGTGGAACTGGACGGCATGGCCGGCGAGCCGATGGACGTGCTGGTCAACGGCTGTCTGATCGCGCAGGGTGAAGTGGTGGTGGTGAACGACAAGTTCGGTATCCGTCTGACCGACATCATCACGCCGTCCGAACGTATCCGGAAGTTGAATCGATGAAACGCCTTGCCGGTCGCGCTTCGGCCTCGATCGCCCTGCTGGCCACGCCGTTCGCGGCGTTCGCGGCCGACATGAACGCGGTCAACAACGCCGCGAAAATCGCCTCCGGTGTCGGCGCCGGCACGGCCGTTCCGGCACTCGGCGTCGGTGCGGTCTTGCAAACCATCTTCGCCTTGCTGGTCGTGATCGGCCTGGTGTTCGCGTGCGGCTGGCTCGCGCGCCGTTTCGGCTTGCAGCCGGCCAGTCGCGGCGGCCTCGTGAAAACGGTCGGCGGCGCCTCGCTCGGCGGCAAGGAACGCGTCGCGGTGGTCGAGATCGGCGATACGTGGCTCGTGCTCGGCACGGCGCCCGGCAATGTACGACTCCTTCATACGATGCCGGCGGGTTCCGCCGCGCTCGATCCCGCCGGCGCCACGTCGCCGGCCGCGCCCGGCGCCAGCGCCGCGTTGCCCGGCAGCTTCGGCCAACGCTTTCGCGATGCGTTGAAAGGCGAAGTGGGCAAACGTTTCAACGGGCAAGGCAACGGGGTTCGTTAATGCAGTTCAGTCTTTCTTCGGCGCGTCACGCGCAATCCGCTCGCATGCACAGCACCGCTTCGACAGTCATGGCCACGCTCGGTCGCGTCGCGCGCCGTATCGCGCCTCTCGTACTGCCAGCCCTGCCCGCGCTGCTGCTCGCGCTGCCGACGCTGTCGTTCGCGCAAGCCGCCGGTTTGCCGGCCTTCAACACGAGCCCCGGTCCGAACGGCGGTACGACCTATTCGCTGAGCGTGCAGACCATGCTGCTGCTCACGATGCTGTCGTTCCTGCCGGCGATGGTGCTGATGATGACGAGCTTCACGCGCATCATCATCGTGTTGTCGCTGCTGCGCCAGGCGCTCGGCACGGCCACCACGCCGCCGAATCAGGTGCTGGTCGGTCTGGCGCTGTTCCTCACGCTGTTCGTCATGTCGCCGGTCCTCGACAAGGCCTACAACGACGGCTACAAGCCCTTTTCCGACGGCACGATTCCGATGGAAACGGCCGTCAACCGCGGTCTCGCGCCGTTCAAGACCTTCATGCTGCGGCAGACCCGCGAAACCGATCTGGCCTTGTTCGCCCGCATCTCGCACGCGGCGCCCATGCAAGGTCCGGAAGACGTGCCGCTGTCGCTGCTGGTGCCCTCGTTCGTCACCAGCGAACTGAAGACGGGTTTCCAGATCGGTTTCACGATCTTCATTCCGTTCCTCATCATCGACATGGTGGTAGCGAGCGTGCTGATGTCGATGGGGATGATGATGGTGTCGCCCGCCACGATCTCGCTGCCGTTCAAGCTGATGCTGTTCGTGCTGGTCGACGGTTGGCAGTTGCTGCTCGGCTCGCTCGCGCAGAGCTTCGTTTAAGCGCGCCATTTAATCGGGGCTGACGCCCTCCACGTTTTCCGGTTCCTTCGCCATGAATCAAGAATCCGTCATGACGCTCGCGCACCAGGCCATGTATGTCGGCCTGCTGCTCGCCGCGCCGTTGCTGCTGGTCGCGCTGGTGGTCGGTCTGGTGGTGAGCCTGTTCCAGGCCGCCACCCAGATCAACGAAACGACCTTGTCGTTCATTCCGAAGCTGCTCGCGATTGCCGTGACCATGGTGATTGCCGGCCCGTGGATGCTGACCACCATGCTCGACTATCTACGCCAGACGCTCACCAACATTCCGACGCTCGTCAACTGAGCGCGGCGCCGGTCCTCGCTCACCCTTCCCCGCTGTCATGTTCTCCGTCACCTACGCCCAACTGAACGGCTGGCTCACCGCGTTCCTGTGGCCGTTCGTGCGAATTCTCGCGCTGGTCGCCACCGCGCCGGTACTCGGCAACAAAGCCCTGCCGATGCGCGTGAAGATCGGCCTCGCGGCCTTCATCACGATCATCGTCGCGCCCACGCTCGGCGCGATGCCGCAGTTCACGGTGTTTTCCGGCGCGGGCGTGTGGATCATCATCAATCAGTTTCTGATCGGCATCGCGCTCGGCGTGACCATGCAAATCGTGTTTCAGGCCATCAGCGCGACCGGCGACTTCGTCGGCCTCGGCATGGGCCTCGGCTTCGCGACCTTCTTCGACGCGCAGGCCAGTAGTTCGAGCCAGGTGCTGTCGAGCTACATGAACACCATCGCAATGCTCGTGTTTCTGGTGATCGACGGTCATCTGCAAATGATCAGCGCGCTACTTGCGACGTTCCAGTCGGTGCCGGTGTCGGCGAATCTGCTCGGCGCGCCCGGCTGGCACACACTGGCAATGTTCGGCAACACGGTGTTTTCGGCGGGCCTTTTGCTGTCGCTGCCGGTGGTCGTCGCGTTGCTCATCACCAACCTCGCGCTCGGCATCCTGAACCGCGCGGCGCCGCAAATCGGCGTGTTCCAGATCGGTTTCCCGCTGACCATGCTGATCGGCATGCTGCTCCTGCAACTGATGATCCCGAACATGATTCCGTTCTTCATGCGGCTGTTCGACATCGGGATCGATCAGATGGGACGCGTGGCCGCAGGGTTTCGATAGATAGCAGGAGCTAACCGAAGCGACGCGGCAAAACAGAAAGGGCGGATCCGGTTCACACCGGGATCCGCCCTGCTTCGTTTCAGACTGCTTTGACGCTTAGTTCAGGTACTGGAACAGCGAGATGTTCTGAATCTTCGCGAACGCCTGCTGTGCCGCTTGCAGCGCATTCTGCGTCAGCGTGTACTGACCGATCGTCTTGACCATGTCGGTCTGCGTCAGATCCGCCAGGTTGCTCGCGGTCTGCAGCGTGTTGGTCTGCGTGACCGTCTGCAAAGCCTGCACTTCGTTCATGCGGCCACCCACGGTCGCCTGCGCCGTCTGCACGTTGTTCATCGTGTTTTCGAGCTGCGTCATGCTGGTGGTCAGCTGGCTCTGGAAGCTGGCCGTCTGCGCGCCCGGCGTGAGCGGCGTTTGCAACGTGGTGATCAACTGGCTCAGATTGGCGAACACGTCCATGCTGCCCTGGGTCGCCGGCGTCACCGTAAAGCTGTCGCCCGAATTCGGCGCGCCGCTGATCGACACCGACTGGCCGCCGACCGTGATCGCCGAACCGGCCGTGAACGGCTGCGCCGGGCTCGTGCTCGTCGCGCCGGTGGCCGGATTGGTCTGGCTCACGGTGTAGGTGGTCCCCGACACGAAGTTGATCTTGTAGGTGTCCGCGTTGGTCGGGTCGGTCGGATTGGTCAGGCTGACGCTGCTGACCACGCCGGTGCCGGTGTTGCCAGCGGTTGCCGCCGGAACCGCGCTGGTGCCGATCGACGCGACGCTGCCGAAGATCGCAAGGCCGTTATCGCCGGTCTGCAACGTACGCGAGCCGGTAATCTGCACGGCCGGCGAACCGGTGTCGCCCGAATAGGTCACGGCGCCGGAGGCGGTCGTCGAGTACGGCTGGGCGCCGCTTTGATAGCCGGCGAACAGGTAGTTGCCCTGCGGGTCGGTGGAATTGGCGAGCGTCATCAACTGACTGCGCAGGCTCGTCAATTGCGTGGCGAGCGCGCCGCGGTCGCTGTCGGTCAGCGAACCGTCGCCGGCGCGCAGCACCAGCGTGTGAATGGTCGTCAGCACGGTGTTGACGCTGCCGAGCGTCGAGTCTTCCTGCTGCATCGACGCGAGCGCGGAGGTCTGATTGGTCGTGTACTGCGCAAGCGTGGTGGCCGTCGAGCTCAACTGCACGGCCTGCGCCGCGCCGAGCGGATTGTCCGACGGCGTGGACAGACTCACGCCGCTCGAAATCTCGGCATAGATCTGCGACAACTGAGCTTGCTGGTTGCTCATTGTCTGCACGTTCATGTTGAAGTACTGCGCGCTGGAGATACGCATGTTCAACGCCTCACTGGAAGATGCCAAGCAACGTCTGGAACAGGGTCTGCGCGGTCTGAATCACCTTGCTGTTTGCCTGATAGAGCTGCTGATACTGAAGCAGGTTGGCTGCTTCCTCGTTAATGTTCACGCCTGAGACCGACTGCTGCGCGGCGGTGATCTGCGTCACCAGCGCGGTTTGCGCCGTGCTCGCCGTCTGCACCTGATTCGTCTGGTTGCCGATCTGGTTGACGTAGTTCGCGTACGCGCCGCTCAGCGTGACCGTGCCGCCCGCCAACGCCTTCGCGGTGGACAGGTTCGACAGCGCCAGCGCGTTGCGGCCGTCGCTGGTCGCGCCGGTGTTCGGGCCGATGGTGAACTTGTCGCCGGCGGCCGGCGTGCCGCTGATGGTCGTCGTGACGTTGTTCATCTGGCCGGCGGACGCATTGGTGATCGTCAGCGTCGCGCCGTTGGCGGTCGAATACGGCACCACGGTGGTTCCGGCGGCGTTGATCGGATAGCTTGTCGGCGGGTTGCCGGCGATCGTCACCGTCGATCCCCCCGGGAAACCGGTCAGGCCCGCGCCCGTGTAGCTCAGCGTGGTCGTCGCGTTCGGCATCGTGTAACCCGCCGTCACCGACGGCGAGGTGATCGTCGCCGTGCCGGTGTTGGCGGTCGAGGCGGCCACCTGCAACGGCAGCGCGGCGGCGATCGCCGCCGGATCGGTCGATGCGGTCGCGAAGCTGTTCAACGCACCACGGGTCGGCTCGACCGTGAACGAGTCGCCGGCTTTCATCGTGCCGGTGGTCGAGAAATTCAGGCCGTTGATCGGCTGGCTCAGATTGTTCGCCGAGCCCACCACCGCGCCGCTCGAGTTGTCGGTCAGCGTGTAGGTGCTGCCGTTGAAGGCGAGCGTGTAGTCGCCGGTGGTCGGCTGCGCGGGGTTCGCGAACGAAACGTTCAGCGACGCGTTGCCGGTGTTCTGCGTGTTCGCGTAGACCGTCGGGCTGCCCACCGAGAACAGCGCGCCGCCCTGGGTGCCGCCGAGCGTAATGCCCAGGCTGTTTTGCGCGTTGACCTGCGCGGAAAAGCTCACGGCGATCGCGCCGAGTTGCGCTTCACCCGGATCGAGCGTCTGGCTGCGGAACTGCAGCAGGCCGCCCAGCGAGCCGCCGGTGACTTTGCTGTCCGGCAGGTTTTGCGGCGTGGCGGCCGGATTCGCGCCGGCCTGGCCGAGGTACTGCACAGACAGTTCGCTGGAGTCGCCCGTAGACGGCGCGGTGCCCAGGTTATAGCTGTTGGTGGACGACACGAGCGGCTGCCCGTTGCCCATGAACACGCTATAGCTGCCGTTGCTGTTGACGACCTGCACGCCCACCAGTTGCGACAGATTGGACACGGCGAGGTCGCGCTGATCCATCAACTGGTTCGGCGGCTGGCCTTGCGTGCTGGCCTGAGCGATCTGGCCGTTCAACTGGGCGATCTGCTGCGTGTAGCTGTTGATCTGGGAAACGGTGTTGGTGAGCTGCGTGTTGACGCTCTGGCGCAGCGAGTCGTACTGCTGACCGGCAGCATTGATCTGGTTCACGAGCGTCTGCGCGCCGCTCACCGCGGTCTGGCGCGTCGACAGTGTCGACGGGCTGTTCGAGACGTTCTGCAGGCCGGTGAAGTAGCTGGTGATCGCGCTCGAAATCCCGGCAGTCGGGCTGCCGATCAGATTGTTCAGTTGCGAGATCAGCGTGTTGTAGGTCGACAGCGAGCTACCCGACGCTTGCGCGTTGTTCAACTGGGTCGTCAGATACTGGCTGTACTGGCGCGTCACGGTGACGGTCGAGACGCCTTGCGGCAGATAGCCGGAACCCGTGTACTGGCCGCCGCTTTCCGCGTAGACCGGGGTTTCGATCGTATAGCCGGGCGTCGACGCGTTGCTGATGTTCTGGCCGGTCGTCGTGAGTCCCCACTGGGCTGCGTTCAGTCCACTGAGGCCGAGATTGATGAGATCTGACATGCGTCATCCTGAAGGGCGACATCGACCGCATGCCGCCGCGTTGCTTGAACAGTCTGTTTAACGGCCCCAATGCGGAAAAATTGAGGCCGTTCCGATGCGTGTTCGACGTTTGTTTCAACGTTTGCGAGGCCGTGCCGCCGGGGCCTTGTGATCCATCCGCGAAAGCTCAGCGCACCAGCGAGCGGCGCTTCATTTCGAGCTGCGTGATCAGGCGTTGCAGCGTGTTTTCGGCGCTGCCCGGCAGCGTAAGAAAACGGAAGCCCAACTGGTAGCGCTGCGTGCCGTTCGGCAACGCGGTGGAGCGGTGCGACACCAGTTGCAGATCGAGCGAAAGACGGCCGAGCGCGCCGAGCACCAGCTCGCAATCCACGAGGCGCGTGCCCATCGGCAATTCGGCGACGCGTTCGTCGGTGGTGCGCATGCCGACGCCGCCCAGCGACAGATCGTGCACTTCGAAGCGGAACGTATCGCCCTCAGGCAAACGGCCGGTACACATGTACGGATCGAGAATCGGCGCATCGACGCGGAAGTACTCGCGCCGCTGCACGTAAAACAGTACCTCGGGGAAGTCGGCTTCGAACGCCGGCAACCCTTCGTAGCGGGTCTCGCGCGGTGTGGCGGTGGCGAACTCGACGCGCACGCCGTCCGGCTGCGCGTGGAACTGGCAGCGCGGCGCGGCCAGCAGGCCCTGGTTCTGTTCGGCGAGCGCGCCCCAATCAAACGTGAAGGTGCGCCCGCGCACGTCGACATCGAGCAGCCGCGTGACGAGCTGGCCGCTCGCGTATTGAGCAGTGAGGAAATCGCCGCGATTGACGAGATTGCGTAGCTGTACGCCGATCTCCAGCGGATTGCGACGACCGAAGTCGTTGGCACTTTCGTCTAGTGAAGCGTGCGGCTGGCCGGGCGTTTCGGTCTGGCCATTCGACTGGTTCATATCCATGGGCTTGCCGGTATGCATGTTCTTGCGGGCGCGTGCCAAGGCTCCTGCCGGGGCTTTCGCGCGGTCTTCATCGAAGCCGCAGCACGCGCATTCAACCGGACAATACTGCGCTTTCCGGTATCGGGTCTAACTGATTAGCGGCATCGCCAGGCCAAAATTTAGGGGCCTGTAATGAATTATTTGCCGCAAACGTTAAAACCGCCCGATTCACCCCATCCGCCTCGCGCGGCTGGGCCGGCTGTCCGTGAACAGCCGGCCTCGTCCGTCTTGTTATGCACCTGGCCCCGTCGCGTGCATGGGATACCGCTCAGCCCATCTTCTGCATGATGGACATCAGTTTTTTCGCGTAATGCGGGTCGGTCGCGTAACCGGCGCGCTGCATACCGTTGGCGAAACCGCTCACGTCGTGCGCCGAGTTGATGACTTGCGCATAACGCGGATTGTTCTTGAGCAGGCTCGCGTAGTCGGTCATCGCTTCCTGGTACGAGTCGTACGCGCGGAATTTTTCGACGGTGCGCTGCGGCTTGCCGTTCACATACTCGGTCGTGACTGTCGAAACGGTCTTGCCGGTCCAGTCTTTGGTTGCCTTGATGCCGAACACGTTGTGGCTGGTCGAGCCGTCCGTCTTCTTGATCTCGCTCTTGCCCCAGCCCGATTCGAGCGCGGCCTGACCGATGATGAAGCGCGCCGGAATACCGGTCGCGGCGCTGGCGGCCTGCGCGGGTGCGGCGAGCTTGTCGACGAACGCGTCGACCTTCGGCGAGGTGCCGTCGCCCTTCAACGGCGGCGTCAGCGCGCTATTGGCCGAGTAGCCCTTGCCCATGGCCAACTGGCCGTTGGCCTGCGCATTGCCGTACGCTTTCGCGAGCGCGTTCAGCGCCGCGGTCTGACCTTCGTCGCCACCGCCGCTGCCGCCGCCCAGCGCGTTGGCCATGCCGGCGAGACCGCCCGCACCACCGGCGCCGCCTGTCTGGATGCCCTGGTTGCGCATCAGTTGCTTGAGCATGGCATCGGCGACGCCAATGCCCTTTTGCGACAACTGCTGCGACATCTGCTGATCCATCATCGACGTGAAGGTCGCGCTGTCATGCGAATCGAATGGACCATCCTGCGGCGTCGCATCGCGCATGCTTTTCAGCATCATTTGCGTGAAAACCGCGTCGAACTGCTGCGCGGCCATCTTCATGCCGGCTTGCGGCGATGCTTTCACCTGCGCGCTCAGCTTGCTGAAACCCTGGACGTCGAGCGCGAAGCGCTGGGTCAGCTCGTTGGCCGCGTTGGCCGAGTTGGCGGAATTGATCGTGTCCGAATTCATCTGCTGTCTTCCTTAGATGATTTCCAGGTCGGCGCGCAAAGCGCCCGCTGCCTTCATGGCCTGCAGAATCGACATCAGATCCGCGGGCGTCGCACCCAGTGCGTTGAGCGCCTTCACCACGTCGGCGAGGTTCGCGCCGGCGGTCACCATCTTCAGTGCGCCGTTGTCCTGCTTCAATTGAATCTGCGACTGCTTGGCCGCGACGGTCTGGCCGTTCGAGAACGCGCCGGGCTGGCTCACCACCGGCTGCGTATTGATCACCACCGACAGATTGCCGTGCGCGACCGCGCAGCTCTGCAACGTGACCATCTGATTCATGACGATCGAGCCGGTGCGCGCGTTCAGGATCACCTTCGCGGAAGCTTGCGCCGGCTTGACGTCGATGTTCTGCAATTGCGCCATGAAGGCGACCTGCTGCTCCGGATCGCTCGGCGCGCGCAACTGGATCGTGCGACCGTCGAGCGCCATGGCCGTGCCGCTGCCGAACGTATTGTTCACCGCCGACACGACCCGCTGCGTGGTGTCGTAGTCCATGTCGTTCAGATCGAGTTGCATCGTGCCCGCTTGCGACACCGACGTCGGCACCGCACGTTCGACGATTGCGCCGCCGGCAATGCGCCCCGCGTTGAGCGTGTTCACCTGCACCTTGCTGCCATTCGCGCTCGCACCGGCGCCGCCGATCGCGAGGTTGCCCTGGCCGAGCGCATACACCTGGCCGTCCGCGCCCTTGAGCGGCGTGAGCAGCAGCGTGCCGCCGCGCAGGCTCTTCGAATTACCGAGCGACGACACGGTCACGTCGATCGCCTCGCCCGGACGCGCGAACGGCGGCAGCACCGCCGTCACCATCACCGCGGCGACGTTTTTCAACTGGATGTTCGACAGTGAAGACTGCGAATTGCTCGAGCCCGCCGCCTGGTTGTTGATCGAGATGCCGAGGTTCGCCAGCATGTTGGCGAGCGTCTGTGTAGTGAACGGCGTCTGCGTGGTCTGGTCGCCCGTGCCGTCGAGACCGACGACGAGGCCGTAGCCGATCAGCGGGTTGTCGCGCACGCCCTGAATCTGCACGAGGTCTTTCAGGCGCTCCGCATGAGCGGGCGTCGCGGCCGGCAGTGCCGCGCAGACGAGCGCGACGAGGGCCATCGCTCGGCCGAGATGAACGAGTCGCGCAAAGCGGCCGTGGCGGGAGAAGACGGTACGCATGATCACCACGGCGACACGTTGAGGAAGAAACGCTGCAGCCAGCCCATGTTTTCGGCTTCGTCGAGATAGCCCTTCGCGGAGTATTCGATTTTCGCGTCGGCCACCTGGGTGGAATACACCGCGTTCAGGCTGGAAATCGTGTTCGGATTCACCACGCCGGAAAAACGCACGAACTCGTTACCCTGGTTGATCAGCATCTGCTTTTCGCCGCTCACCGCGAGGTTGCCGTTCGGCAGCACGCCCGTCACCGTCACGGTAATCGTGCCGTTGAAGGTGTTCGACGCATTCGCGCCGCCGGTGCCCTGGAACACGTTGGCGCCGGTCGCGCTGAGATTGGTCTTGCCGAACAGACCGGTGAGGAAACCGGCGGTCGGCACGTTGAAATTGGTGCTGCCCGAACGGTTCGCGTTCGCGCCCGAGGACTTCGTCGCGTTGACGTTTTCCTGGATCACGATCGTCAGAATGTCGCCCACATTGCGCGGCCGCTGATCTTCGAACAGCGGCCGGCCCGCGTAACCCGGGTTATAGATGGAGCCCGGCGACTGCATCTGCGGCGGCGGCGGCGGCAGAGCCGTCATCGGTTGCTGCGTGATGGGCTGCTTGGGCACGAGGCCGCAACCACCCAGGGCGGCGAGCAGCGTGAGCTGCACGAGCGCCTGAGCGGTGCGCGAATGAACCGGGTTACGAGAGAAGTGCGACATCATGATTACCGCCTGTTTAATTCCCAGTCCCTCAAACCTGCATCTGGCTGAGGGTCTGCAGCATCTGGTCGGAGGTCGTCACGGCCTTGCTGTTGATTTCGTAAGCGCGTTGCGTCTGGATCATGTTCACCAGTTCCTGCACCACGTTCACGTTCGATGCTTCCACGTAACCCTGATTCAGCGAACCGGCGCCGTTCAGGCCCGGTTGCGCGATGTTCGGCGCGCCCGACGAAGCCGTTTCCGAAAACAGGTTTTCACCCTTCGCATCCAGACCGGCCGGGTTGATGAAGGTCGCGAGCTGCATCGAGCCCAACTGCTGGCTGTTGGTCGAACCGGCCACGGTGATCGACACCACGCCGTCGCTGCCGACCGTCATCGACGTCGCGTTGTTCGGGATCGTGATGGCCGGAATCACCTGATAGCCGCTCGACGTGACCAGTTGACCCTGCGCGTTGGTCTGGAACGAGCCGTCGCGCGTGTAGGCGGTCGTGCCGTCAGGCATCTGCACCTGGAAAAAGCCCGCGCCGTTGATCGCGAGGTCTTTCGAATTGCCGGTCTGCGTCAGGTTGCCCTGCGTGTACAGACGCTCGGTGGCGACCTGCTGCACGCCGGTGCCGAGCTGGATGCCCGAAGGCAGTTCGGTTTGCTGCGTCGAGTTCGCGCCCGGCTGGCGGACGGTCTGATACAGCAAGTCTTCGAACACGGCGCGCGAGCCCTTGAAGCCGTTGGTGCTGACGTTCGCGAGGTTGTTCGAGATCACGTCCATCTGCGCCTGTTGCGCATTCATGCCGGTAGCGGCGATATACAGTGAGCGATTCACTTGTGTTCTCCTGGGGGCCGGGCGAACCCAGCGCATCCTGTTAGCTAAAGCTGAGCAACTGGTTAGCGGACTGGTCGTTCTTGTCGGCGTTTTCCAGCAGCTTGGTCTGCATCTGGAACTGGCGCGCGTTGGTGATCATCGAGACCATCGCGCTGACCGGATTCACGTTGCTGCCTTCGAGCGAGGCCGGCACCACCGTGACGGCCGGATCGGCGTCGGCGGGGTTGCCGTCGGCGGTCCGGAACAGACCGTCGTCGCCGCGCGTCATGGTTTGCGGATCCGGATTCACCAGCTTCAGCTGATCGACCGTCACCACCGCCGTCGGCGGATCGCCAGGGGTCAGCGCCGACACCGTGCCGTCCTTGCCGATGGTGATTTCCGCACCCGGCGGCACCGACACCGGGCCGCCGTTGCCGAGCACGGTCTGGTTCATCGCGTTCACCAGTTGACCGTTTTCGTCGACGTGCAGATTGCCGGCGCGCGTATAAGCCTCGTTGCCGTCGGCGGTTTGCACCGCCAGCCAGCCCGGACCCTGAATCGCTACGTCGAGCGGGTTACCCGTCTGCTGGATCGGGCCGGGCGTGTAGTCCGCGCCCGGCGTCGACGACAGCACGAAGGTGCGGGTCGTGTTGTCGTTGACCGTGCTGCCGTCGCCGAACGACATCGGCACGGCACGGAACGTCGCGAGCTGCGCGCGAAAGCCGGTGGTCGACGCGTTCGCCAGATTGTTCGCGACGATAGCCTGCTGTTCGAGCGCTTGCGTGCTGCCCGACATCGCGGTGTAGATCAGCCGATCCATGATGGGAAGTCCCGGTCGCTTACAGGTTGATCAGCGTCTGGTCGACGGTCTGCTGAGTCTTGATCGTCTGCGCGTTCGCTTGATAGTTGCGTTGCGCGGTGATCAGGTTCACCAGTTCGCTCGTCAGATCGACGTTCGAGTTTTCCACCGCGCCGCCTTGCAGCACGCCGTGGTTGGTCGAGCCCGGCGCGGAGATCTGTGCGACGCCCGATTGCGACGTTTGCTGGAACTCGTTGTTGCCCAGGTTCACGAGACCGTTCTGGTTCGAGAAGTTCGCCAGCGCGATCTGACCGAGTGCAGCCGTTTGCTGGTTCGAGTAGTTGCCGGTCAACGTGCCGTCGGCGCCGATCGTGAAGCTCGTCAGCGTGCCGGCCGCGTAGCCGTCGGGCTGCAGCGAGTTCACGCCGTCTTTACCGCCGTACTGCGTCGTGCCGCCGATGTTCAGCGTCAGGTTCTGCGGCGTCGACGAACCGTCGGTAGTCGGAATGCTGAAGTTGTAGACGTACGGGGTCGTGGTCGCGGTGAAGGTCGGCGGCGTCGCGATCGGGGTGTTGACCTGAGTCGTGCCGAGCAGCGTGCCCGACGAATTGAAGTTCGCCTGACCCACCAGGTTCGCGGTGCCGGTCGAAGTGCCGGCGTACACGTTCCACGTTCCCGCCGACGTCTTGGCGAAGTACATGTTGACCGTCTGCGAGCCGCCCAGCGAGTCGTAGACCGTCGTGCTGGTCGAGTAGTTGTACGTCGACGAGCTGTTCTGGTTGAACGCGATCGGCGTCGGCGTGATCGTCATCTTGTCGCCGAGGACCGGCGTGCCGTTCATCGTGATCGTCTGGCCGTTGCCGAGCGAAACCGCCGAGCCGGCCGTGTACGTCGCGGGCGCGGTGGTGGTGCCGAGCGTGGTATCGGTCACCGTGTAGGTGGTCGCGCTCGTGAAGTTGACGGTGTAGCTGTCGTTATTCGTGCCCGACGCGGTGTTCGTGATCGTCGCGCCCGGCGAGGACAGCGTACTGCCCGCTGCTAGCGCGGGGGCCACGAGCGGCGTGCCGAGCATCAGCGGATCCTGCGCGTTCAGGTTCAGGCCGGCAACGATCTTGGTGGTTGCTTGCGGTGCGATGTTCGCGGTCGGCACGCTCAACGGCACGGTTTGCGCGGTGTTGATGATGCCGGCGGCGTTCGCGCCGTAGCCCATCAGTTGCAAACCTTGCGCGTTGGTGATGAAGCCGTTCTTGTCGAGCTGGAACACGCCGTTGCGCGAGTACACCAGCGAGCCGTTATTCGACAACTGGAAGAAGCCGTTGCCGTTGATCGCGACGTCCAGCGCCTGGTTGGTGCTGGTGATGGTGCCTTGCGAAAACTGCTGCTGCACTTCCGAGAGCTTGGTACCGATACCGACCTGGTTGCCCACCGCGGTCGCCACCGAATTCGCGTACATGTCGGCGAATTGCGCCGCGCCGCTCTTGAAGCCAACCGTATTCGCGTTGGCGATGTTGTTGCCGATCACGTCGAGGTCGCTCGACGACGCCGACAAACCACTCAAACCTTGTTGGTAACCCATGACGGTCTCCGTATCTGGAAAGTCGTAACTGACTGAATCTGAATCAGAGGATGGCGGCGACGTTGGTCAGGCCGACCGTCGTGCCGTTCGACAGCACGAGGCCCGGCGTACCGGTGCTCTGCATGACGACGCTCTGCACGGTCGCGCTCGACAGCGTGGTCGCGGTGGCCTGCTGGCCGTTGATCGTGCCCACGGCGCTGATCGTGTAGGTGCCGTCGGGCAGCGTGTTGCCGGCCGTGTCGGTCGGCGTCCAGCCCACCGGCACCGTACCGGCCGACTGCTTGCCGAGGTCGATCGTGTTGACGATCGTGCCCGCCGAGTTCTTCACGACGACCTGCAGGTCGCTCACCGAGTTGGCGAGCTGCACGCCGAACGAGCCGGCCTTGCCGCTCGCGACCGTCACCGAGTTGCCCGGGGCGAGCACGGTCGAGCCGATCAGCAGTGCGGCTTGTGACTGCTGGCCTGCCGACATCTGCGTCGCGAGCGAGCTCAGCGTCGTGTTCAACTGGCTGATGCCCGACACCGTGTTGATCTGCGCCAGCTGCGACGTCATCTGCGAGCTGTCCATCGGATTGGTCGGGTCCTGGTTCTGCAACTGCGCGACGAGCAATTGCAGAAAGGTCTGCTGCAGGCTGCTGGCCGAGGTGCTGCTGCTCGAACTCGTCGAGCTGGTCGCGCCCGTCGCGCTCGAGCTCTTGCCCGTGCCGTTCATGGTATCGAGCAGCGTCTGCGACACGTTCGTGCCGTTGCTGCCGATGGTGGTGTTGGTGGTCAAGAAGCTCTCCTCAGGTTCCGATCGTGAGCGTTTTCAGCATCAGTGTCTTGGCGGTGTTCAGGGTCTCGACGTTGGCCTGATACGAGCGCGAGGCCGAGATCATGTTGACCATTTCCTGCACCGGGTCGACGTTGGGCAGCGTGACGTAGCCGTCCGAATTGGCGGCCGGGTTGCCGGGGTCGTACGCGGTCTTCATCGGCGTCGGGTCGTCGACCACGCCGGTGACCTGCACGCCGCCGACCTGCTGGCCGGACGCGGTGCGCGCGCCGCCCAGCGGGCTGACCGCGAACACGACCTGCTTGGCCCTATAAGGCTGGCCGTCCGGGCCGGTCGTGCTGTCCGCGTTGGCGAGATTCGACGCCGTCACGTTGAGCCGCTGCGACTGCGCCGACATCGCGGAGCCTGCAACACCAAAAATGTTCATCAGGGATGGCATGGTTTCCTGACCTCTCCTACCGGTTTGACCCGGCGTTAATTCCCGTAGCGATTGTTCCTGCGACCTGCTGTCCTGCGCGGCGTCGGTTATTACGAGCCCGACTGGATCGCCGCCAGCATCGTTTTGATCTGGCCTGACAGCACCGTCATGCCTGATTCGAAGTGCAACGTGTTGTCCGCGAACTGCACCCGTTCGGTGTCGATGTCGACCGTGTTGCCGTCGAGCGCGGGCTGCGTCGGAATGCGGTATTGCAGATTGCCGTAGTCGTCGGACGCGCCGCCGGTCGGCGTCAGCGTCGATTTGCCCGACATGTGGCCAGGCGACGTCGACACCATCGACATGCCGCTCGTCACGCCCACGGGCTGCGTCATCGCGAGCGTCGAGTTGTTCGACGCGGCGGTGCCGGTGGCGCCGTCGCCCTTCTTCAGCGCGCCAGCGAGCGACGAAGCGAAGTCGACGTCGCGCGCCTTGTACCCGGGGGTATCGGCGTTGGCGATATTCGACGACAGCAGCTCCTGGCGGTAGGCGCGCACATCGAGCGCCTGGCGGCCAAAGGCGAATTCGGCATCGAGTTTGTCCAGCATAAGAAATCTCCGGAGAACGTTCCCGAGGCTTCCCGCTGCAGCCTCGCGTGAGGACTGCGTGAAGCGAGAAGACCTTTTTGCATGAAGTGCATCTTATGGGCGCTACGCAAGGAGCAATCGGACGAATAACCGGGAAAGGGGGCTTCTATTCAACGTTTGCGCAAAGGGGGCGCTCACTAGAATGCAAGGCGTACCGATGCATTCGATGGAGAAACACGATGGACCAGCCCACCTTCGATCCGACGCTCCGCGCCAGCCGCGCGGTGGCGCATGGCGTCGGTGCGAGCGGGCCGCGCCGGGCCAAGCAACTGCCGGCCTGGTCGATGCGGCTCGCGCGCCTGGCGCTGGGTTCGGCGCTGTGCCTGCCGGCCGGCGCCCTGCTGCTCGCGCCGAGCGCCTACGCGCAGCAAGCCGACGGGCCGATCGTGATTCCCGGCCCGGGCGAAAAGAATCCGGCGGCGCTCGCCGATCTCGCGCAGCAGATGCAAGCCGCGCCGGCCAAACGCGCCGGCACCGCCGCGACGCTGGCAGCGGCCACCGCGCAATCGCTGGGGCGCGGACCGGTCTCGCGCACCACGGATGAATTCACCCGCGCCGCCAATGCGAGCGGCTCGATCGTGATTGCCGGCGAAGGCGAAGCGCCTGCCGCGCCGCAAATGATCCGCACCAGTTTCAAACCCGACGCGAACGGCGTCGTGACGATTCCGGCACCGGGTGCGGCCAATGCGCCGACCGGCGTGGCCAACTTCAATGTCGTGCCGGGCCAGCGCCAGGTTGTGCCGGTCGTCGTGACGCCGGCCGCGCGGCAAGCGGTGGGCGTGCAGCCGGTGGCGGCCAATGCGCCGGTCAACGGCGGGTATCGTGGCGTGAATAGTGGTGTCGTGAGCAGCGCCAGCGGCGTCAACGGCATTGCCAGCAATACCGCCGTCACCGACGGTTTCGACAGTCTTGCTTCACGCGGCGAACCGCCTCAACTGGGCGCGAACGGCAAGCCGCTCGCGGCCCGGGCAATCGCAACGCGCGCGGCTGTCGCGCCGCTTGCCTCCTCGACCACCACCGCGGCTGCGGCCACTAACGCCACGTCGGCATCAGTCCCGACGCCCGCGACGATCGGCCGCGTATCGGCCACTCGTCCCATCGCACCGGCCATCGCTCAGCAAAACATGCGTGCCGCGGCCGTCGCACAGCCCGCGCCGTTGCCCGGCCAGCAGGATGCGGACGCGATCCGCGGCGCCGCTCTCGCGTTCCTGCAGCAGCAATCCGCCGGCTTGCCGGGCAAGGTCGAGATCACCGTCGCCCAGGCGTTTCCGCGCGGCCTCGCGGCCTGCACGGCGCTCGAGCCCTTCATGCCGAGCGGCGCGCGCCTGTGGGGCCGCATGACCGTCGGCGTGCGCTGCTCCGGCGAACGGCCGTGGACCATTTATCTGCAAGCGCGTATTTCGCTGAACGCCACCTACTACCTGGCCGCCCGCGCCATGTCGCCGGGCGAAGTGCTGACCGCCGCCGATCTCGTCGCGCGTGACGGCGACCTGACCGGCTTGCCGCAGGCGATCGTCACGGACCCGTCGCAGGCAATCGGCTCGGTAACGCTCACGCGCGTCGCCGGCGGCATGCCGCTGCGCCGCGACATGCTGAAAAGCACCTCGGCGGTCTCGATCGGCCAGACGGTGCGGGTCGTCGCGGCGGGCGCCGGTTTCTCGATTTCGTCCGAAGGCAGTGCGATGAACAACGCGTCGCCAGGCCAGCAGGTGCGGGTTCGTACGCCCAACGGCCAGATCATTTCCGGCATCGTGAAAGACGGCTCGACGGTGGAGATTCAACTGTGAACGGGCAGGCAGCGCGCGCCGCCCGGGATTCGCGCGTGCGCCAGACCGCGCGGGGCCGCATGCCCGCCGTGCGAGTGACACGGGTCGGGCCTGCCAAGGGGCCGGATCGTCTTGAATGGCAAGGCAAAACCTGGAGCGATTGCGCTAAAGTTTTGATCAGCGAGTGCCGTTATCAGGATCAAATCGTTCAGGAAGCCAATCGTGAAAGTCGATTCCACAACCAATTCGAATCTGCCGTCGTTGAAAGACGCCCTGTCCCGTTCGCAACAAAGCGACGCGACGACCGCGAACAGCAACGCGCAGACCGCGAGCACCGCCTCGCAACCCGCCACCGGCGGCACGTCGGGCGACGCCAGCGTCAGCCTGTCGGGCCTGTCGCAGCATCTGCGCAGCCTTGCGGCGTCCGGTTCGGCAGACATCGACACGGCGCACGTCGAGTCGATCAAGCAGGCCATCAAGAATGGCTCGCTGACGATCGACTCCAGCAAGATCGCCGACGGCGTGCTGAACACCGCACGCGACCTGTTGCAAAGCAAAACCTCGTCGACCGGCAACTGATCGACGCATCGAAGTACGGTGACTTGCCGGGCGACGTTCGACAAACCCGGCTCGCGAATCTAGCGCGAGCCGTCGTGTTCAGCGAGTTGTTGAAATGAAAGACGCCCTGCTTGCCACCCTCGTCGAAGAATATTCGGCTGTCGAGGCGTTCGCCTCGATTCTGACGCTCGAGACCAAGGCATTGACCGCCTTGTCGCCGCTTGAATTGCTGCCACCGATCGTCGAGAAGAAAACCGAACTGATCGGCGTGCTGGCCAATCTCGAAGCCATCCGCGACAAGCTGCTCGCCGATATGGGCTTGCCGGCCGGTTGGCCCGGCATGGAACTCGCGGCCAGCACCGACACACGCGTCGCCGACCAATGGTCGCTGCTGCAGAAAGCCGCCGAACGCGCGCGACGCTTCAACACGAGCAACGGTGAGCTGATCCGCGTGCGGATGGACTACAACCAGCGCGCACTGGCGGCGCTGCAGGTCGAAGTGCCGCAGAAGGTCGGCTTCTACGGACCGGATGGGCGGATTCCCGCGCAACCCGCGGCGTAAAAACTCCCGGACCTCCCGGATCTGCCGAGCGACGTCGCTGCACGCGGTCGCGGCACACGACTGCTGCTGAATTCATTGCCTTGAACGAAGGGCTCGTCATCGACGAGCCCTTTCTGTTTTTCGCCTTCACTCCCCGTTTCCCAACCTTACGTTAGCCATCCGGCCAGGTGGCGCGAAAGCGTGCGCCGGGTTGAAATCATGCCCTCCCCACTGCGGTTTTTCGCGTTCCGTCTCGCGCGTCGATGCCGATGCGCAGAGACCAAAGCGGAACGTTGAACACTAGCAATAGTGTGTAGTCGTGTGTATGATTCAGGAGTGCAAGATGAACAGCGCCGCGGTAATCAAATAGATTCAGGCGAATGACTGGCAGTTGGTCCGTATCTCGGGCAGCCACCATCATTTCCGGCATCCGTTCAGGGTTGGTCTCGTGACCATCCCTCATCCCAAGAAAGATCTGCCGCCCGGCACATTGAACAGCATCCTGAAACAGGCGAGCCTGAAATGAAAAATCTGATTTTCCCGATCGCAGTCGAATCGGGTGACGACGACCATGCGTATGGCGTGGTGGTGCCGGACCTTCCTGGCTGCTTTGCGGCCGGCGATACGCTTGAAGAGGCTTTCGCCAACGCGAAGCTGGCGGTCGAGTCGCATCTGGACACGCTGCTCGACGAAGGGCTGCCGGTGCCGCAGCCGCTCAAGTTGAGCGAGCATCAGCGCAATCCGGATTACGCGGGCTTTATGTGGGGCTTTGTCACCACCCGGAATATTCCGGCCCTGAAGAAGGCCGTGCGCATCAACATCTCGCTGCCCGAGGTGCTGGTCCAGGATATCGACATCTACGCGCAAACGCGCGGTCTGTCGCGGTCGGCATTTCTCGCGCTAGCCGCGGAACGCGAGATGGCGCTGTGAAGCAGGCGGGGTTCGGGCTTGCTGCCAGAACCGCCTCGGACTGAAGCGCCGGGGTGATCCGGCCGGCGCTTCAGGTTACGCGGTCACCCTCGGGGTTATGTCGCGTGACGTCAGGTCGCGTCAGGTCGCCTCAAGTCGCTTCGGCATTCGCCCAGGCCATTTCGCGCAGGCGCGTGCGCAGACGCGCCACCGCCTGACTGTGCAACTGGCACACCCGCGACTCGCTGACTTCCATCACCGCGCCGATTTCGCGCAGGTTCATGCCGCGTTCGTAATAGAGCGACATCAGCAGCTTCTCGCGTTCCGGCAGGCGGTCGATCGCTTCCACCAGCGCCGAGCGCAGGCTGTCGTCGAGCAGCGCCGACAGCGGGTCCGAATGGTCCACACAGTAGCGGTCGAGAAACGGCTCGTCGTCCGCCGAGCGGTCGAAGTCTTCGTAGTAGATCAACTGGCTGCCGTGCAGATCCTGGAGCATCGACTGATACTCGTCGAGCGGCATTTGCAAGTGCTCGGCAATCTCCGTTTCGCTCGCCGAGCGGCCCAGGTTCTGCTCCACCTTGTGCACCGCCGATTCGACTTCGCGCGAGGTGCGCCGCAGGCTGCGCGGCAACCAGTCGTTGCTACGCAGCTCGTCGAGCATCGCGCCGCGAATCCGCTGGCTGGCGTAGGTCTCGAACTGCGCGCCCTGGTCTTCCTTGTAGCGGCTCGCGGCATCCAGCAGGCCGATCATGCCGGCCTGGATCAGATCGTCGAGATCGACGCTGGCCGGCATCTTGGCAACGAGCTGCAAGCCGAGGCGACGCACCAGCGGTGCGTACTTCGTCAGAACTTCGGCTTGGGAAATCTTTCCCTGAGCGTTGTACATCGTGCTCCCCTTGTCCTTGTGCCGCCTCTCAGGCGTGCTGCGCAGACGGTTGGTCGGCGTGTTGCGCCGCTGTAACTGTCGCAGACGCCATCCATGGCGTTTGCGACGACATCGCTGGCCGCATCGGCCAGTACTGCAATTCGGCGGCGAGTTGCCGGAAGTCGCGCGCAGCCGGTGTCGATGGGAACGCATCGACGACACAACGCGACAACTCCAGGGCTCGCGCCATCCGCGCATCGGCGGTAATGCAACCGGCGTCTTCCAGCGCCACCGTCAGGTAGCGCCCGGCCACGCCGGCCAGGTTGGCGAACGCGGTATGCGCGTCGCCGGGACTCTGCACGTGATTCACCAGCACGCGGAACTGTGCGAGCGCGTGCGCGTAGTGCAAGCGTTTCATGCAGGCGTACGCCTCGGTGATCGCTTGCGCGGCCATCCGCGTAACGATCATCACGTCGTGCGCCTGTTTGGCGAGCGGCGACAGGTGGCCTTGCGAGTCCAACTGCGCATCGATCAGCACCACATCCGCGGAACCGTGCAACACCACGCCGAACTGCGTGGCCGAGTGACCCTCGCGATTCAGGCGCGACGCGGCCAGCACCGAAAAGCCCAGCGCGTGGCGCGCGGCCGCGTCGTCGAGCGCCATTTCGCCACGCATCACGGCAGCGAAATTACCCGCGCCGCGCAGGCCGCCGAGCATCGCGCTCACCGACAGCTCGCCGAGGCATTCGTCGATCACCAATACATCCTTGCCTTGCTGCGCGAGCGCCGCCGCGAGGTTCACCACCGTCGTCGTACAGCCTGCGTCCGTCGAGCCGCCCGTCACCGCAATCACGCGCGAGCCGCTACGCGCCAGCAGGCGCCGCAGTCCTTCTGCCTGATCGGAGATGAGCTTATCCAAAGCGGACCTCGTGAAGGTCGGCTGTCGAGCGGGCAGACAGCGAGGACAGCAAGGCCGGAATATCGTCTTCGTGCGGCACGAACGGCGAGTTGTCGCGCGGAATGCAGAAGGCGCTCTTGATCAGGAATTTCTTCGTCGCGACGTACAGGTTCTCGGGCACCTTCTGACCGGTCGACACGTAGTGCACCGGCAGCTTGTAGCGGATCACCGTATCGAGCACGCCGCCCAGATTGGTGGCTTCGTCGAGTTTGGTCAGAATGCAGCCGGCGAGCGGCTGATGGTCCGGCGAGCGCTGATAGGCCTGTACGACTTCGTTGAGGGTGTCGCCGTGGCTCGTCGCGTTGAGCAGCAGCAGGCGCTGCACTGGTTGGCCGGCGCGGCACAGCATCGCGATCTGGTCGGAAACGAGCCGGTCGCGCTGGCTCATGCCGATCGTGTCGATCAGCACGATGTGCTTGTTGCGCAGTTCGGAGAGCGCGAGTTGCAGATCGGCGCCGTCTTTCACCGCGTGGACCGACACGCCGAGAATCTTGCCGAAGATGCGCAGTTGTTCGTGGCCGCCGATCCGGTAGCTGTCGGTGGTCAGCAGCGCGACCTTGCTGGCGCCGAAGCGCATCACGCAGCGCGCGGCCAGCTTGGCGGTGGTCGTCGTCTTGCCAACGCCCGTCGGGCCCATCAGGGCGAACACGCCGCCGCGCTCCATCAGCGCGTCTTCGTCTTCCATCACCGGCAGGTTCGACTCGAGCACCGAGCGCACCCAGTCCATGCCGCCTTCCATGCTGTCGACTTCGTCGGGCAGGTTGTCGACCATCATCTGCACGAGTTGCGCGGAGAAACCGGCGGCGAACAGATGCTTGGTGAGCGCGGCGCGCGTCGGGTTGCGGCGTTGGCGATCGCCCCACAGCAGACCGGCGAAGTGTTCTTCCATCATGCCGCGCATCGACGACAGCTCGTTCATCACCGTGTCGTTGACGACCTGCTCCATGCGCACCTTGATTGCTTCCGCGACGGACGCCGGAGTGCGGTCGTCGCTCGGCGTCAGCGACGGCGCGATTTTCTGCGCGGCGCGGCGTGCGGCGAGTTGCGCGGCTTCGCGCGCCCACTCGGGGGTGTCGACGGATTGCGCGGCGCTTGCGCTGCCCGGCTGGACGGCGGCGCCGAGGCCCTTGGCCATGGCGGCGGCCGGCGTCATCGCGGCGGGGCGTGCGCTGTAGGCGCCTTCCGGCTGCTGTTCAGCGGCGATACGACGAGCGTGGTCGATCAGCCAGGGATTCGATTCGGCCATCGTGCGCGGCGTTTGCAAGTCAGCGCCCGGCGTGGCGAACGACGGCGGCACGCCGGCGGCCTTCAGCAGATCGGCGCGGATGTCTTCGTTCAGACGCGCGACCGCGGCACGTGCGCTCGGCTGCTCGGCGCCGGCTGCTTGCGGCGCGGCGGCTGCGGCGGGCTTGCCCGGCGCGCTAGCCGACAGCGCGTTAGCGGTGCCCGGCAATGCCGATTTCGGCGCGGCGGACGGCGCCGGCTTCGCGGCCTGCTTCATAGCCTGCTTCGGCGCGGCAGCCGGTTCGTCGCTCAAGGCGTCGTCGAAGGCGTACGGGCCGGCGGCATGACCGCTGTCGCTCTCGGCACCGGCTTCCGGACTCGCACCGAACACCGACGAGAACACATCGGGCATGCCGCTCGCATAAGGATTACCCATCGGCAGCGCGCGCGGCGCGGCCAGCGCGGGATGTCCAGCCGTGCCATTCATCGACGCGGCGTGTGCCGCGGCGACGCTTGCGCGCGGCGCCTTGGGGGTGATGGCGGCCAGGTCGCTGTCGGCCAACGCGACGATCTCGACGCTGCCGTCGTCCATCGTGCGATTGGACAGTACGACCGCGTCCGCGCCCAACGCTTCGCGTACGAGACGCAGCGCATCACGACTGGTTGCACCGACAAATTTACGAATGTTCAAGCTGGACCCCCGATGAGGTAAACGGAACTAACGGACCGGCGACATACCGCTTCCCATTGAGATCATTATTGCGAAACCCGTCGAGCGACGATCGATGGATAAAGACTGTTAAAGGGGGGTAATTCGGACGATGGAAACGTGCTGCAAGTCCCGCTCACAGCGGTTTTAAACGCGCCTTTCACGGCCGTGCGACGGGGCGTCCGCGGGCGCGTGATGAACGACGCGGCCGGCTTGCGGCGCGAAAAGTCGGCTGCGGAAATGAAAACCGGCGCTCGAAGAGCGCCGGTGGAAATACAGCCTGCGAGATGAACCGGAGCGATGGCCCGGTTCAACGCGGGGTTCGATACGGGGTTGATGGCGGCGCTCAATGCGCCCCGATCAGATTCACCACCTTGATATTGCGCGTGTCGGGCACTTCGGCATAAGACAGCACCTTCAGTTGCGGCAGGCTGCGCCGCAGGAAGCGCGCGAGCATCGGCCGCAACGCGTGCTGCACCAGCAGCACCGGCGAGAGCCCAAGGTTCTGCTGACGCGTCATCGCCTTCTGGGTTTCGTTCAGCAGCGTATGAGCGAGCCCCGGTTCGAGCCCGGGGTTGGTGCCAGTAGAAAGCGCCTGCGACAGCACCCGCTCCAGGTTCGAATCGAGGCCCATCACCTGCATGTCGCCGGTGCCCGGGAACCACTGCTGCGTGATCGCGCGACCCAGCGCGAGCCGCACGGCCGCGGTGAGATCGTGCGCGTCGGTGACCTTTGGCGCGTGCTCGGACAACGCTTCGAGAATCGTGCGCATATCGCGGATCGGCACGCCTTCTTCCAGCAGGTTCTGCAGCACCTTTTGCAGCGTGGTGAGCGGCAGCGACTTCGGCACCAGATCGTCGACCAGCGACGGCGTGTCCTTCTGCATCCGTTCGAGCAGCGACTGTACTTCGCGGCGGCCAAGCAGCTCCGACGCATGCGTGACGACCAGGTGATTCAGGTGCGTCGCCACCACGGTGCTCGAATCGACCACCGTATAGCCGTACACCTGCGCCTGTTCGCGCAGATTCGTATCGATCCAGATCGCCGGCAAACCGAACGCGGGATCCTGCGTCGGCGTGCCCGGCAACGCGGCGGACACTTGACCGGGATTGATCGCCAGCCATTGCCCCGGATACGCCTCGCCGACGCCCACTTCGACGCCCTTCAACGCGATGCGGTAGCCGTTCGGCCGCAGTTCGAGGTTGTCGCGAATATGAATGACAGGCGGCAGAAAACCGATTTCCTGCGCGAACTTCTTGCGGATGCTCTTGATCCGTTTGAGCAGTTCGCCGTCGGAATTCTTGTCGACCAGCGGAATCAGCCGATAGCCGACTTCCAGGCCGAGCGTGTCGATCATCGTCACGTCGTCCCAGCTCGCTTCGGTGTTCTCGACCGGCGTCATCGCGGCCGGCGCGACGTCGACCAGCGCGTTGGTGTTCTTGCGGTCGTCGGCCTTCTTCTTCATCGTGCGGCCAAGCTGGATCAGCCCGCCGCCGAGCAACAGAAACGCGAAGTGCGGCATACCCGGAATCAGGCCCATCAGCACGAGAATGCAGCCGGTGATCGCCAGCACGCGCGGATTCGTGAACAACTGCCCGGTAAGCTGCGTGCCGATGTCTTCGTTGGTGGCCACACGCGACACGATCACACCGGCCGCGGTCGAAATCACCAGCGACGGGATCTGTGCAACGAGGCCGTCACCGATCGTCAGCAGCGTGTAGGTCTTGCCGGCCGAGGCGAAGTCCATGCCATGCTGCACCATCCCGACGATCAGGCCGCCGAAGATGTTGATCACCATGATCAGCAAACCGGCGATCGCATCGCCGCGCACGAACTTGCTCGCGCCGTCCATCGAGCCGTAGAACTCGGCTTCCTGCGAGACTTCGAGGCGCCGCTTGCGGGCCTGGTCTTCGTTGATCAGACCGGCGTTCAGATCGGCGTCGATCGCCATCTGCTTGCCGGGCATCGCGTCGAGCGTGAAGCGCGCGGACACTTCCGCGATCCGCCCCGCGCCCTTGGTGATCACCATGAAGTTGATCACCATCAGGATCACGAAGACGACGATACCGACCGCGAAGTTGCCGCCCACGAGGAAGTGGCCGAACGACTCGATCACCTGACCGGCCGCGTCGGGACCGGTGTGACCTTCGAGCAGCACGACCCGCGTCGACGCGACGTTCAGCGACAGCCGCAGCAAGGTCGAGAACAACAGCACGCTCGGGAACGCGGCGAAATCGAGCGGCTTCATCGTGTACATGCTGACGAGCAGCACCATCACGGACAGCGCGATGTTGAAGGTAAACAGCAGATCCAGCAGGAACGGCGGCAACGGCAGAATCATCATGCCGAGGATCATTACGATCAGCACCGGCCCGGCGAGGGCGCGCAAATTGGTGCTGCTCAAGGCATCCGGCCGTCGGGCGAGGAAACCGGCGCGAGTGTTCATGCGGAACGTCCTGATGCGTCGTCGTTAGCGGGGTTAAGTACGTCGGCGGCTTCCTGGTCGGCTTCGTCTTCCGCCACAGCGCCCTTGTCGAGTTCCGGCGGCACGTCGAAGTCGGTCGGTGCGACCGGCACGGTGCCGCCTTCGGTATTGAAACGCCGGAGCTGATACACCCACGCGAGCACTTCGGCGACCGCGCCATACAGCGGGCCCGGAATTTCGCGGTTCAGCTCGACGTTGTGATACAGCGCCCGCGCGAGCGGCGGCGCTTCGAGCAGCGGCACGTTGTTTTCGGCGGCGATCTCGCGAATCCGCGCGGCCACCAGGTTCACGCCCTTGGCGACCACCTTCGGCGCGCGCATCTCGCCGTCCGTGTATTGCAGCGCGACCGCGAAGTGCGTCGGGTTGGTCACCACCACGTCGGCCTTCGGCACGTTGGTCATCATGCGGCGGCGGGCAATGGCGCGCTGCTGCTGACGAATCCGGCCTTTCACATGCGGATCGCCTTCGCTTTCGCGGTGCTCGCGCTTCACTTCTTCCTTCGTCATGCGCAGTTTCTTGTGGAACTGCCACAGCTGGTACGGCACGTCCAGCGCGGCGACCACGAACATGCCCGCCACCGTCATGCCGCAGCACACGGCGATCAGATGCGCGGAGTTGGCCAACGCGAGATTCAACGGCTGGGTCGCCAGCGCGAGAATCTCTTCGCGGCGATTCCAGATCGCCGTGCCGCCGATAATGCCCACCACCAGCGTCTTCGCGAGCGACATGCCGAGCTGGACCGGGCCATTGATCGAGAAAATCTTGCCGAGCCCTTCAATCGGATTGAGCCGGTTGAACTTGGGCTCGAGTCCCTTTGAAGACAACTGCCAGCCGCCCAGCGCCAGCGGCGAGAGCAACGCGGCCGCGCCGGTGAAAGCCAGCACCGGCAGGAGCGTGTAAAGCCCTTCGCGACCGGCCACACCGGCACCGATCATCATGCGGCGGGTCTCGAAGACAGTCGCGTGATTGAACGTGAAGGCCGTGCGCAGCATGCTCTCCAAATGCTCGCCGATGCTGCTGGACATACCCCACACGCCGAAGAACCCCGCCGCCAGTAGAGCAAACGTCGACAGCTCCCGCGAACGCACGATCTGCCCTTCCTCGCGCGCCTTCTGCAGGCGCCGGGGAGTGGCTGATTCGGTTTTTTCGAGGTCGCTATCCTCTGCCACAAACGCTCTCCAGTCGGCCGAGGCACGACGCCTCTTTCCAGTGAGAGCGATTATTCCCGCTCAACGCAAGCGCTGATCGGGGGATAAGGGCGGAGAAAGGGGGGTATTTCGAGAGATGGAGCGGCGCTCGGCCGGCTGCCCGGTGTTACCCGGGCCGCCGGCCGGTGACGCCTTCAGACGCGTGCGTCAGAACGCCACGAACGGCGCCTGACCGCCAGGAGTCGCCGTCTGGTCGAGGCCGTAATACACGTAACGGCCAAAGAAGAACGGCAGACCGAGGTCGAACGCGCTGCTGCCGCTGATTTGCCCGGCGAGATCGTTGAACGCGTAACTGCTGCTGTTGCCGAACAGCATCGACGCACTCAGAATGCCAATGCTGGCGGTCGCTCTCGTGCTGTTCGCGCCGCCCAGCGTCACCGAGCGGGTTTGCGCCGACGACGGGCAGTAAAAGCCCTGAAAGTTGCTGCTGCAAAGCGAGAGCGAACTATCCGAGAAGAAGTAAGCGTTCGAGCCCGAATCCAGGAATGCCTGTACCGTCGTGCCGTTGAACACGCTGTTGTTCAGATCGCCATAGGCGTCGGTGGTGAACGACTGCGCGGCCGCCATCGTATTGTTCGACTGCGTGCCGATGCCGAACACCAGCGTGCCGGTGGCCGACGCCGTGCCGAAATTCGACACGGCCGGCAACTGCACGATCACGCCGTTCTTGTCGACCGGGAAGTTCGCCACCGGATTGGCCACCTGCTGCGCGAGCGGCACCGCGGTACGGGCACAGGACGCGCCGCCCGGGCACGCGAAGTAATTGCTGTAGTTCGCGGCCGTCACGGCGTTCGCACAGGTCGCGCCGCAATCGTTCGGCGCGGTGCCGATGCCGAGAATGCCGTTGGCGCCGAGATCGGAGACGGTGTTTTCCGCCGAGCCGCTGCAACCGCGCGCCGGCACCGTGCTGGCAGCCATGTCGCCGATGATCTGCAGCGGAATGGCCGCCGTGGTCGTCTCACCGCCAATCGCCACGCTCGCGGTGCGCACGGAGCCCCACGTGTAGCCGTCGGCGAAGGTCGCGCACTCGGCGAGCTGACCGCCGCTCACTGCGCTGACCGGCAACGCCCCGAGCACCGACTGGTTGATCACCGAACCGACCAGCCGCAAGCCGAACGAAGCGGTATCCACCTGGACATTGTTGATGGTCTGACAGTTGGACGTGGAGCCGGGCGCGCAAATCGTCACGCTCACCGTCGGAATATTGACGACGCCGTTCACGCCGGGGCCCACCGTGATCGTCGTGGTGTTCGCGGCATTCGCGGCAATCGGCTGCTGAGTCGGGCTGGCCGGCAGCGATCCGCCGTTCAGCGTAAACGAGGAATTGTTGCCGCTGCTGTTGCTGTTGCTGTCGCCCCCACCGCCGCCGCACGCAACCAGCGTCGACACCAGCATCACGGCCGCGACGGCCTGCACCCAGCTCTTGAACTTCACTGCCTTGATAGCAATTCGCATGGTTCGCATCGTCGTCCTCGCTCTTACTGGATGTCGGAACCGCTGACGCCAGCGGGCAACGCGGGCGGCAGCCACGCCTGACCGTTGAATGCGCCCATATGGCCGCCGGAATGCACGACGAGACCGCTCTGGTCGACCGCGATGGGCCCACGGGCACCGCCGCGCTCGGCCTTCACGGCCCTCACGCCGGCGACGTACTGCGGGAAATAACTGCCGAGCATCTCGTTCAGATCGGGCATTTGCGGGCCGCGCCATGCAATGCCGAACACGGAGCCGTCGGCGGCCAGATATTCGCGCACCACCGTGCCGTTGCCGAGCGTGGTCTCACGCACGGTGTACGACGCGGAAGCGGAACTCGAGGAAGCGGCGCCGGATGCGGAACGCATCACGCTCAACGCGGCGCTCGCGGCGGGCTGAACAGTGCGGGAGGAAACCGATGCATCCGCGGGCGGGGTCATCGGGGCGCCGCCCAATCCCGCATAGGCGGACGGTACGGCGAACAGCGAACTGGGCAAGACTAGCGCCGTAACGATCCTGGCGCGGCGTACACGACTCCACATGACGAGGCTCCTCCCGAGCTGCGCGCGGTTCGCACAGGATGCGACCGGCTGCGTGTATGCAGATCATACGGCACCGCTGACGTAGCAAACGGGAGGGGTTTTCCTCACCTTGCCAGCGTCCGGCGACTGTCGTCACCGGTCAGCCGTGCCGCTGCTTGAGCTCGTAGTATGCCTGTGGTTTGTGTCGGTAGACAGCAAGCGCACGCGGGCGCGCGGCTTGCTATGCGGACTGGTTTGCCCAGACGATCCGGGCGGCCCGGTAGACGGGCCGCCGGTTGCACTGCAGGCTTAGAAGCCGAGGCTTGCCAGCAGGTCGTCGACTTGCGACTGGTCCTGCATCACGTCCGCCTTGCCTTCCGGATTGATCTGCGGACCGTTCAGCAGACTCTCCGGGCTGCCGGTCGGCGAAATCTCCGCCGCCGCCAATGCCGCCGCGTTCGCCGCGAACTGTTCGCGCCGCTCGAGCGCGATGTTCTCGACCAGCACGCCGAGCAACTGCTGCTCGATCAGGTACACGACGTCCGTGATCTTCTTGATGACCTGGCCGGTCAGATCCTGGAAGTCCTGCGCGAGCATGATCTCCATGAGCTGCGAATTGGTCGCCGAGGTCGCCTCGGGCACGCCGCGCAGGAAGGTGCGCGTGTCGTTCATCAGCGCGCGCACTTCTTCGCGCTCGATCGGCGCCGCGTACCACTGCTCCCAACGTGCGTCGAGCACGCCGGCGTCCTTCTGCAGTTGCTCCTGGATCGGCTTGGCGACTTCGATCGACGACAGCACGCGCTCGGCGGCCTGCTCGGTCATGGTCGCGATGTACTTGAGGCGGTCGCGCGCATCCGGCACCGCTTCGGCCGCACGCTCGACGTGTTTGTCGAGCCCCAGCTCGCGCATCGAATCGCGCAGCGTGCGGGTCAGTGCTCCAATGCGGGCGAGGATGCGGTCGGACGCGAAGTCGCCGCTCTCATTCACCGCTTCGGCGCCTTGCGCATTGGTCGGCAGAGTCACATCAGCTCCCGGCTTTCGCCATCTTCTCGAGAATCTTGTTCAGCTTCTCGTCGAGCGTCGCGGCCGTGAACGGCTTGACGACATAACCGCTAGCGCCGGCCTGGGCCGCCGCGATGATGTTTTCCTTCTTCGACTCGGCCGTCACCATCAGCACCGGCAGGTGCGTGAGGTTCGCGTCGGCGCGGATTTCCTTGAGCATGGCCAGACCGTCGAGGTTCGGCATGTTCCAGTCGGAAATCACGAAGTCGTAGGTGCCCCCGCGCAAACGCGCGAGGCCGGCCTGACCGTCTTCCGCCTCGTCGACGTTCGAATAGCCCAGCTCCTTGAGGAGGTTGCGAACGATCCGGCGCATCGTCGGAAAGTCGTCAACTACCAGAATCTTCATTCCCTTATCCATTTCATTCCCTTAGCTTGATCCATGTGCGCCGCCTGATCGCAGCAACTAGCGCGTCAAACTGGCGCCTCAATCTACCCGGCCAGCATCATACCCGTTGAACGCGATCGCCCATCGACGACAGGCGGGCCATCACGCGCCGGCTCATTTCCGGCAGCGAGGCGATCTCGTCCGCCGCACCGAGCGCAATCGCTTCGCGCGGCATGCCGAACACGATACAGCTCGCCTCGTCCTGCGCAAGGGTATACGCCCCCGCTTTTTTCATGTCCAGCAGTCCGGCTGCGCCGTCGCGACCCATGCCGGTCAGGATCACCCCGACCGCGTTCTTGCCCGCGTGCTGCGCGGCCGAACGGAACAGCACATCCACCGACGGCCGATGCCGGTTCACCGGCGGATCGTCCGACAGATGCGCGATATAGTTCGCGCCGCTGCGGGCCAGCAACAGGTGAGCGTGGCCAGGTGCGATGTACGCATGTCCCGGCAGCACACGTTCGCCATGCTCTGCCTCTTTAACGGTAATCCGGCACAAACCATTGAGGCGTTGCGCAAAAGATTTTGTGAAACCCGGCGGCATATGCTGTGCGATCAGCACGGCGGGCGCATCCGGCGGCAGCGGCACCAGCACTTCGCGGATCGCTTCGGTGCCGCCCGTCGACGCGCCGACAATAATCAGCTTCTCGGTACTGAGCAGCGGATTGTTGAACAGCGGCGCGGCGCCCACCGGCGCATGCGCCGCATGAGCCGCCGCATGCTGGACCGGCGCGGTCTGGCGCACGCGGGCGCGGGCGGCGGCGCGGATCTTGTCGGCGAGCTTTTCCGAGTAGTCGAGCATGCCGTCGCGAATGCCGACCTTCGGCTTGGTGACGAAGTCGACCGCGCCCAGTTCCAGCGCGCGCAGCGTGATTTCGTTACCGCGTTCGGTCAGCGACGACACCATCACGACCGGCATCGGTCGCAGGCGCATCAGCTTCTCGAGGAAGTCGAGGCCGTCCATGCGTGGCATTTCGACGTCGAGCGTCAGCACGTCCGGGTTGTGCTGCTTGATGAGATCGCGCGCGACCAGCGGGTCGGGTGCGGTCGCCACGACCGTCATGTCCGGCTGGCCGTTGATGATTTCCGTCATCAGGCTGCGAATCAGCGCCGAATCGTCGACGCACAGTACTTTGATCTTTTGCACAGCGCTCACGCCTCCTCTGTAGTTCTGGCGTTGTTTGAGTTAATCGGGCGCGAGTTGGCGCCGAACAGTTCGATGCGCGGTTTCGCTGCGCCCGCACTGCCTGCCGCCGACCCTGCTGTTCCCGCTGCTCCGCCGGCGCTCGAGCTGAACAGCTCGACCTTGGGGCGTGCCGCGCCCGTCGACGAAAACAGTTCGACCTTGGGCCGCGCCGCAGCCGGCGTCGAGAACAGCTCGACCCGCTTGCGCGCGGCGGCGAGCCGCTCGGCACGGGCCTCGGCGCCCTGCCGCACGAGCGCCTGTTCGCGCTCGGCCACGCCCGCTTCCTGCTGCAGGCGTAATTTTTTCACCATCACCTGACCGGTGCGCGGCATGAACGCGACCTTGCGCGGGTGCGAGCCCTGCAAGTCTTCCGCGACGATCCGGATCTTTTCGAGCGCCAGATAGCGGCGCACGAATTCCGAATTGCGGTCGCCGATGTTCATCGTCGTCATACCGGCCAGCACCGCACCACCGCCGAACACCTTCGCTTCGAAGCGCTCGCGCCGGCCGCCGGCCTTGATCAGTTCGTTGATCAGCACTTCCATGGCGTACGCGCCGTAGCGCATCGAATCCGATGCGGCCTGCGCGACGTCCGCGCCGTCGTCGGGCAGCATGAAGTGATTCATGCCACCAATGCCCGCGGTGCGGTCCTGAATGCAGGCCGCCACGCACGAGCCGAGCACGGTGACCAGCACCATGTCTTCATGCGTCGTGTAGAACTCGTTCGGCAACAGCTTCACGCCGGGGCGCTGGAAGTGGTTGTCGTAATACAGATTGGTTGCGATCGGCAGGCGGCTGCTCATACGGTCACCCCGCTCGTCGTGTGAGACGACGTCGATGTCGATGCACGCACCGGCGCGCGCGCGCCGGTGGCGTCACGCGTCAGCTCGTAGACGGTCTGGCCGCGCAGCTTGAACGCCTGCGTGACGTACGTGAAGTTTTCCGAGTGACCGGCGAACAGCAGGCCGCCCGATTTCATCAACGGCTCGAAGCGGCCCAGCACCTGGGCCTGGGTCGGCTTGTCGAAATAGATCATCACGTTGCGGCAGAAGATCGCGTCGAACTGCGAGCGCAACTGGTAATCGCGGTCGGTCAGGTTCAGTTGCTGGAAGCGCACCAGCGCGCGCACTTCCGGGCGCACCTTGACCATCCCGGCATGCGCGCCGGTGCCCTTCAGAAAGAAGCGCTTGAGCCGCTCGGGCGACAGGTGCTTGACCTGGTCGAACTGGTACATGCCGGCTTCGGCTTTCGCGAGCACCTGGGTGTCGATATCCGTGGCCAGCACCGAGGCCTGGCGCGCGCCGCTGTCGCCGAGCGCCTCGATCAGCGTCATCGCGATCGAGTACGGTTCTTCGCCGGTGGATGCCGCCGAACACCAGACCGAGACCGGTTGCGGGCGGCGCGGCACGAACTCGGCCAGAATCGGAAAGTGATGCGCCTCGCGGAAGAACGCGGTCAGGTTGGTGGTCAGCGCATTGGTGAAGGCTTCCCACTCAGCCGGATCGTTCTCCGCTTCGAGCAGATCGAGATACTGTTTGAACGTGTCGAGAGCGCGGGCGCGCAGACGGCGCGCCAGACGGCTATACGCCATGTCGCGCTTGTGATCCGACAGCGAAATGCCCGCGCTGCGATGGATCAGGTCGCGAATACGAGCGAAATCCGCCGACGTGAACTCGAAGTCCCGTCCCTGTTCACCGGATCGAACCGGCTCCGCCCGATCGGGTCGTTGCTGTGCGCGCGTTGCCATCATGAAAGTTCCTGCCTGCAATACGAGCCATCCCGCTTGCCGCCCAAAGAGTGTCCCTGGGTGCAAGGGATTGTGTTCGCGGGGTCGCGCCCGCCCGCGAGTTCTTCCAACACGCAGTCGGCCCGCGACACGCCTTGTAAGCGTGCTTCGATGATTCGCCCCTCATGGAGCGAGATGTCGAATGACTGCATGTCTTTGTGCCACTTCCTAGAACGTTTCCCAGTCCGCGTCCGAGCCCGCCGCGGTCGCGCTGGACGCGCCCGAGCGTGATGCGGAATCGGTGGCCGGACGAATCGTCTTCGGCCGCAACGCCGGTTCGACGCGTGCCGCGCCTGCTTCGCGCGCGGTTGTCGCCGGTGCTGCGTGTGCTGCGTGCTCTGCCGTGTTACTCGCCGCTGCCGCGCCCGCAGCCGGTGTGGCGTGATTCACGGCATGATTCGTTGCATGACCCGCGCCGGCTTGCGGCGTGGCCTTGGCAGCCGGTTTGCTCTTGTTGCCGTTGCTACCGAAGTTACCGCTGCTACGCGCCACCGTTGGCGAACGCGCCGCCGGTGCGGCGCTGCTGCGCGTCGGGCCGCCGGCCACTTTCCAGCCGGTCAGCACCGCTTGCAACTGACGCGTCTGATCTTCGAGCGACGCGGCCGCGGCCGCCGCCTGTTCGACCAGCGCGGCGTTCTGCTGCGTGACTTCGTCCATCTGTACGACCGCGCGATTCACCTGTTCGATGCCGCCGGACTGTTCTTCCGACGCCGCGCTGATTTCGCCCATGATGTCGGTCACGCGGCGCACGGCCTGCACGATCTCGTCCATCGTGGTGCCCGCCCGGCCGACCAGCGCCGAGCCGCTTTGCACCTTGTCGACCGAATCGCCGATCAATTCCTTGATTTCCTTCGCGGCGCTCGCGCTGCGCTGCGCGAGGCTGCGCACTTCGCCGGCCACCACCGCGAAACCGCGGCCCTGCTCGCCGGCGCGGGCGGCTTCGACCGCCGCGTTCAGCGCGAGAATATTGGTCTGGAACGCAATGCCTTCGATCACGCCGATGATGTCGACGACCTTGTTCGAGCTGGTCGCGATGCCCTGCATCGTCGTGACGACCTGGCTCACCACGTCGCCGCCGCGCGTGGCGATGTCCGACGCGTTGACGGCCAACTGACTCGCCTGACGCGCGTTCTCGGCGTTCTGCCGCACGGTGCCGGTCAGTTGCTCCATGCTCGACGCGGTTTCCTGCAGCGAAGCGGCTTGCTGTTCGGTACGTTGCGACAGATCGGTGTTGCCCATCGCGATCTCGCGCGCGCCGGTGTCGATCGATTCGGTGCTGCTGTGGACAGCCCTCACCATCGTCGACATGCTGTCCTGCATCCGCTTGATGCCGGCGAACAGAATGCCGATTTCGTTGCGGCTGAACACGTTGATCGACTCGGACAGATCGCCCGCCGCGATCCGCTCGAAGCAGGCGGTCGCATCTTTCAGCGGTTGCACGATCAGGCCGCGCAGCGCGAAACGAATACCGACCACCACGACCAGCGCGAACAATGTGAACGCGATAATCAGCGTGGTCATCAGCGAGATGTTCGACTGCGCGCCGGCCTGCAGATCCACGGCGCTTTGCTGCAATGCCTTGACGACTGCCGACGCCGCGCCGTCATACGCGATGAACATCGGGCTGATCTTCGTGTCGGCGATCGCGTGGTACGCGTTCAGGTCGTTCGCGTTCAGCGCCGTGAACTCCGGATCGACGCCGTCGCGCATCACCGCCGTGCGCCTGGCGAGTACGTCGTCGAGCAGCGCCGGGTCGATGCCGGCTTTCGGCGCGTCGAGATACGCCTGCCAGCTTTGATTGCCCTTGACCAGCAGTTCCTGCGCACGGTCGATCGCCTTCTTCGCTTCGTCCGCATTACCCGCGGCCGACAGCGTGTTGAAACGGTCGATCGCGAGACGCGAGCGCAACAGATACGCGGAAGCATCGTCGAGTGCGTGAATCGCCACCAGATCGCCGCGCGCAATGCGGTCGAGCGACTGGCTCGCGCGATTCAGCGCGGTTAGCCCAAGGGCGCCGACCACCACGGTCAGCGCCGCCAGAAGGATCCCCACCATCGTCAATGACGTGCGAATCGACCACCTGCTCAGCATCTCGATGCTCCCTGTCCCAATCTGTCGTTAAAGCTTGCTGCCGCTGCCGTTACGCGCCGAGCGATTCGATCAGCGCCATTTCGCGGCTGGTCATCAGCTTCTCGATGTCCATCAGGATCAGCATGCGGCCGTCGACGGTGCCCAGTCCCGTGAGGTACTCGGTCGTCAGCGTCGCGCCGAATTCCGGCGCCGGCATGATCTGGTCGGTGGCGAGCGTCAGCACATCCGACACGCCGTCCACCACCATCCCGACCACGCGATGCGCGACGTTCAGGATGATCACCACCGTCTGGTGGTCGTATTCGACGCGGCCCAGATGGAACTTGATGCGCATGTCGACGATCGGCACGATGATGCCGCGCAGATTGATCACACCCTTGATGAACTCCGGCGCATTGGCGATCCGCGTCACGTTGTCGTAGCCGCGGATTTCCTGCACCTTGAGAATGTCGATGCCGTACTCTTCGGCGCCGAGCGTGAAGACGAGGAATTCCTGACCGCCGGCGTCTGCCTGCTGCGCGTCGCGGCGGCCATTCGTACCGCTCGCGTTCGCGACGCTCGAATTGATGGATTGGACTTCTGCCACGTTAGCCCCCAAACGGTTGGGATGAAATAAGTTGAGTGAGTGTTACGTCGAGTGTGAGCGGCATCATGCGAGGCTCATCGCGCCATGCGCGTGGCGCGTTTCGCGGTTCAGCGCCGCCACGTCCACGATCAGCGCGACGCTGCCGTCGCCGAGAATGGTCGCCGCGGAAATGCCGTGCACCTTGCGGTAATTCGTTTCCAGATTCTTCACGACCACCTGCTGCTGGCCCACCAGTTCATCGATCAGCATCGCAAAGCGGCGCCCTTCGGTTTGCATGATGGTGACGATGCCCTGGGTCGGCTCCTGCTTCGCGTCGTCGACGTTGAACACTTCGTGCAACGCGACCAGCGGCAGGTATTCACCGCGCACGCGCACCACGCGCTCGCCGTTGGCCACCGTGTAAATGTCTTCGGCTTGCGGCTGCAGCGACTCCATCACGAAGTTCAGCGGCAGAATGAAAATCTCGCTGCCTACCTTCACCGACATGCCGTCGAGAATCGCCAGCGTGAGCGGCAGAACGATCCGCGTGGTGCTGCCCTTGCCGGCGTGCGAGGTGATTTCCACGTGACCACCCATCGACTGGATGTTCCGCTTCACCACGTCCATGCCGACGCCACGGCCGGAGACGTCCGTGACCTGTTCCGCCGTCGAGAAGCCCGGCAGGAAAATCAGGTTCCAGACTTCTTCGTCGCTCATCGTCTCGCTGACCTGCATGCCTTGCTTGGCCGCCTTCGCGAGAATCTTGTCGCGGCGCAGACCCGCGCCGTCGTCGCTCACTTCAATGACGATGTTGCCGCCATGGTGAGCCGCCGACAGCACCAGTTGGCCGGTCGAATCCTTGCCCGCCGCGCGCCGCGCTTCCACGGTTTCGATACCGTGGTCGAGACTGTTGCGCACGAGGTGAGTCAACGGATCGATGATCCGTTCAATCAGGCTCTTGTCGAGTTCGGTCGCCTGACCGAAGGTGACGAGCTCCACTTCCTTGCCGAGTTTCGCCGCCAGATCGCGCACCAGACGCGGGAAGCGGCTGAACACGTAATCCATCGGCATCATGCGGATCGACATCACCGCTTCCTGCAGATCGCGCGCGTTGCGCTCGAGCTGCGCCATGCCGTTGAAGAGCCGATCGTGCAGCGCCGGGTCGAACGTGCTGGTGGTTTCCGCGAGCATGGCTTGCGTGATCACCAGTTCGCCGACCAGGTTGATCAATTGATCGACCTTTTCGACGCCGACGCGAATCGAGCTGCCTTCCGCGCCACCGGCAGCCGCAGCCGGACGGGCCGCGGCCTTACGGTCGTGTTCGGCAGGCGCGGCGGCGCTCGCCGCCGGCGCCGCACTGGCCGCCGGTGCGCTGCTAGCCGCGGCGGGTTGCGCCGCCGCTGCGTCGAACATGCCGTGTGTTGCAGCGGGCGCAGCGGTGTTGGCCACCGGGGCCGACGACGCTGCCTGCACCGCTTCTACTGCCTGTACTGCTTGCGCCGGGGCCGAATCGGCAGCGTCGGGCGTTCCAGGTTCGCCTTGCTGCGTTTCGTCCACCGGTGCGGTGCCGCGGCCGATCGAGATCTGACTTTCGTCGATCACGAAACAGCAGACGGCGATGATATCGTCGGAGGTCACGTCGGTCTGGAGCCACAGCGTGAAATCGCCACCGCTCTTGACCTGCCCGACGATGTTACCCAGGTTGCCGAGCTCTTCGGCCAGCAGTTCCTGGTCCTTCTCCCCAACGCCCCGTAGCGTAATTTTCAGATGAGGGCCGGCGTTGTCATCCGCGCCGCCGGCACCCGCGACTTGCCCGGTCTGTGCCGGGTCGCCGTCAGTCCATTCACCCGCCGCTGCCTGCCACGCCTGTTCGACGACGTGCTCCGGCGGGGTACCTTCCTGTACTGCTTGAGTTGCAACCGGTGCCGGTGCCGCTTGCACGGCCGGGGCCGGTGCTGCCGGCGCGCCGCCTGCGCGGCTTTCCGCGTGCAACTGTTCGAGCTTCGCGCAGATCGCCTTGGCGATCGCGGCGTCCGGCTCGGCGCTCGCCCGGTAATCGGCGAGCTGGCCGGACAACACGTCCTTGGTTTCGAGGAACGTGTCGATCATGTCCTTGCGCAGCACGAGTTCGTTATTGCGTGCGCGATCGAGCAGCGATTCGAGAATGTGGGTCGTTTCCGTCAACGCGGTAAAGCCGAACGTCGCCGCGCCGCCCTTGATGGAATGCGCCGCGCGGAAAATCGCCGCGAGATCTTCCGGGTCCGGATGCGCGATGTCCAGATTGAGCAGCAACTGCTCCATCTGCGCGAGCAGTTCGTCCGCTTCGTCGAAGAACGTCTGATAGAACTGAGTGATGTCGAGTGTCATGCCTGGGTCACCGCGAGAGTTCCTGTCTAGGCTTGGGCTACCGTGCCGCCGCGTCGAGAGCTTCTATAACTTGGTCTAAGGGTGATGCTTACGCCTGATCCGGTTCGGCCAACGCCGCCACCAGTTCGGTCAGCATGTCCGGGTCGAGCGGCTTTTCGATCCAGCCGGTCGCGCCCGCCGCTCGCGCCGCCGCCTTGAACGGCTCGCCCGATTCCGTCGTGAGGACGAGGATGGGTGTCGCCTGGTAGGCCGGGTTGCCGCGCAGCTCCGCGATCAGATCGAGGCCGGTCTTGCCCGGCATGTGCTGGTCGGTCAACACGAGGTCGAACGACATGGCGAGCGCGTTTTCGAGCCCTTCGATGCCGTCCGACGCGAGCGTCACCTCATAGCCGGCCGTCGTCAGCGTCGCGGCGAGAATCTGCCGCATCGATGCCGAATCGTCGATTGCCAGGATATGCCTGATCATGAAAACCTCGCTGCACTTACGCTATGGATCGCCCGGCGGTCCGCGCCAGTGGGCGCGTGGACCGGCCAGACGACCGCTGTCTGTTACTGGGCCGCCGGCGCTGCCGCCGGCAACTTCGGTGCAGCCGTCACCGGCTGCGCAAGCTTTTGCAGCAACGGCTTGGAGCCGGCTGCGTCGTCCGACAAGGTGGTCGTGGTGGAGTCGTCATGATCGAGCGCCTCCTCCGACTTCTTGTTCAACACGATGATGCTGATGCGGCGGTTTTCCGGATCCATCGGGTCCGCCTTGTTCAGGTTCTGCGTCGACGCGAGACCGAGCACGCGCATCACCTTCGCTTCGTCCATGCCGCCGGCGATCAGCTCGCGGCGCGACGCATTGGCGCGGTCCGCGGACAGTTCCCAGTTGCTGTAACCCTTCTCGCCGCCCGCGTACTGCGCGGCGTCGGTGTGTCCCTGCACGATGATGCGGTTCGGCACGTCGTTCAGCGTGTGGCCGATCTCGCGCAGAATGTCGCGCATGTACGGCTCCACCTGGTCTTTCGCGGTCGCGAACATCGGCCGCTTCTGCGAGTCGACGATCTCGATGCGCAGGCCGGTCAGCGTCGAATCGATGCGGATCTGCTGCTTGAACTGACGCAGCACCGGATTCGCCTCGATCGCCGCCATCAGCTTGACCTGCAGATCGTGCAGCCGGACCTGTTCGCGGCGTTCCAGCTCGCCTTGCGTCTGGTTCATCGAATCGTCGTTACTGTGCGAAACGGTCCGCTGCGCACGGCTGTTCTGGCCGTCCGTCATGCGCGTAATGCCCTGGGCGTCGGTCGAAATGTCGCGACCGCCACCCTTCAGAATGCTGGAGTCTTCCGCGCTGCGGTCGCCGCCCCACAGCGTCACCTTCAACGGCTGGTTGAAGTAATCGGCGATCCCCTTCAACTGCACCGTGGACGCCGAACTCAGCAACCACATCAGCAGGAAGAACGCCATCATCGCGGTCATGAAGTCCGCGTACGCGAGCTTCCACGCGCCGCCGTGATGGCCGGCCTTCTTCGGTGCTGCGCGCTTGACGACAATGGCGCGGTCTTTATCCTTGCTCATCGATTCGGTTCCCGGCGCCCTTTACTTGGCCTTGACGCGGCGCACGTGCTCTTCGAGCTCGGCGAACGACGGGCGCTCGGTCGAGAAGAGCACCTTGCGGCCGAATTCGACGGCGATCGCCGGGGCGTAGCCGTTCAGGCTGGCCAGAATCGTCACCTTGATGCACTGGAACATCTTGGTCGACTCGGTCACGCGCTGTTCGGCGACGCTCGCGAGCGGCCCGATCAGCCCGTACGAGAGCAAAATCCCCAGGAAGGTGCCGACCAGCGCTTGCGCGATCATCTCGCCGAGCACCGCGGGCGGCTTGTCGGCCGAGGCCATGGTGTGCACCACGCCCATCACCGCGGCCACGATCCCGAACGCCGGCATGGCGTCGCCGACCTTGTTCAGGGCGTGCGCGGGCGCCTCGCCTTCCTGGTGATGCGTTTCGATTTCCTCGTCCATCAGACTTTCGATCTCGAACGCATTCATGTTGCCGCCCACCATCAAGCGCAGGTAGTCGGTCAGGAATTCGATGATGTGATGGTCGGCGAGAATCTTCGGGTATTGCGTGAAGATCGGACTCTTCGACGGATCGTCGATGTCCGCTTCCAGCGTCAGCGTGCCTTCCTTGCGCGCCTTGGCCAGCAGAACGTAAAGGAGCGCCATCAGCTCCATGTAGACGTCCTTGTTGTACTTCGCGCCCTTGAACAGGGTTGGAATGACACGCAGCGTCGCCTTGATCGTCTTCATTCCGTTGCCGAGAATGAACGCGCCGATACCCGCACCGACGATCATCAGCACTTCGACAGGCTGCAGCAGCGCACCAAGATGGCCGCCTTCAAGCGCGTAACCGCCGAAAACGGACAACAGCGTCACGAGAGTTCCCACGAAAATCAGCACTGCCGAGCCCTCACAAAGAAGCGACGGTGACCGTCGTTAATCTGGTTTACGGCAACGGAGCAGAAAACTTTGGTGGAAAAGCGGCTCGTCGCTCCGGTGTAAACCAGAGGCGGGTGCGCCAGACCCGGTAAGGGCAGGCGCGGAACGGGCGGACCGAAGAGTCCGCCGGATAGGGAGGTGGCCGGCGCGCGGTGCGTCGGCATGCCGCGGGTGGCCATGGCAGCCGTGGCGGCCGTGTTGGCCATGTTGGCTGCCCGCAGCCGCCCTGGCTCAGGCTTCGAGCGCGGCAAGGTTCTCGCGGGCGCGAGCGTCGGCGAATTTCTTTGTCTTACCGGCCCGCGACGGCGGCTGGCACAGCCCGCAGACGAACGCATGCTGCGGATCGTGTGCATGCGCGACAAAATGTCCCCCGCAACGGCAGCAGGCGGTCATTTGCAGCATGCCGGAATCGAAGAAGCGCACCAGCGTCCACGCGCGCGTGAGGCTGAGCACCGGCTCGTCGTCGTGCAAATGGACATGTTCCAGATACAGCCGGTAGCTTTTCACGATCGACTGGATCGTCTGGCAACCGCCGTGGCCGGCCATGAAACGGTAGATGTTGTAGAACAGCGAGGAGTGAAAGTTCGGCTGCCAGGTCATGAACCAGTCGGTCGAAAACGGCAACATGCCCTTGGGTGGCGACACCCCCTTCAATTCCTTGTACAGCTTGATGAGCCGGTCGCGCGACAGACTGGTTTCCGCTTCCAGCAATTGCAGGCGCGCGCCCAGTTCGATCAGTTCGATGGCCAGGGTGATTTCCCTGACTTCGAGCACCACACTTTTATAGGCCATCCGCGTGCCAATCTCCCGTCCTGATCGCTTTGTTTGACATGCGAGCTGCCATCAGCCGAGTTGCTCGACCGGCTGGCTAGCCATCAGGATCGCGGAATGCGCCTGAGCCACGGCGCTGGTTTTGCCTTTGTCCGCGAGCGCGGACAGCACGGCATGGTCGTCGAAACGGAAACGGCACAACACCTGATTGGACGCCGCCAGCTTCACGGTCTGCGCCAAAGACAAACTGGCGAGCACATCGGCTAACTGGTCCGAAATCCCCATGCGAAACATGCCCATCGGCTTGTCTTCGCGCAGCAATCGCTGCGCTAGCAGGAGATACGACAGGTTGACTTCTCTGATCTCATTGAGCATTTCGCTTGTCGCGCTCATGATTCCCCCGGGGTAAATCTGGCTGGTCAGGCCGTTACGGAAACGTTTGCTCGAACGCGCGCACCCCAACCGCACGAATCGGCTCGTTTCTGGTCTTGCGCACATTGTCTCGAAAGGGGGAGCGGACGAAAATCGGACAGACACCCAGCCTGCCTGACGGATTAATCCGTCATTCATGTAGGAATAATTCCTACAAAGGGGCGTGCGTGGGACAGTGAGTTGGCGCGGCATGCGCGCAATTTGCGTTTTGCGATGCGCTTTGAATACTCGCCTGGAGAAGGCCGCGGACCGAATGGTGAGTCGTGAATGACTCTGGATCCGCACCGTTGCAGCGGTGAAAAAGAATTATAAGACCATTTCACTTCTCCGCAACGCGTCCTTACGCAGGCGCGTAGGTATTGCCCTCCAGCCGTCAGGCGCGCGCCTTGCTGAAGGCTGCGCAGTGTTTCATTTCGCGCCGCTGCTATCGGCTGAATGCCGACGGTGAGCGTCCAGTCGACCTGTAACGCACCATGTTTCGCGCTGTAACAACATTAAGCGTTTGAAAAATAACTCGAATTAGCTCGGCCGATCCCGATAATGGACGCTAAGGGATTACCCGATGCAGGTTCGGAGCACCCCCGGGCGGCGGCTTACCGCGCCCAACCGTCCGACAGGCATTCGCGCTTCGCTCGACCCGAGCATTGCTGTGCGAAGCCGATATGAACAGGAGAAACGCATGCGAATCGCCCAAATTGCGCCGTTGTATGAAGCCGTCCCGCCGAAGCTCTATGGCGGCACCGAACGCGTCGTGTCGTACCTGACCGAAGCGCTGGTCGACCTCGGCCACGATGTCACGCTGTTTGCGAGCGGCGACTCGGTCACGTCCGCGAACCTCGACGCCTGCTGGCCGCGCGCACTGCGTCTCGATCCGACGATCCGCGACGCGTTGGCGCCGCACGTCCTGATGATGGAAAAGGTCCGCAAGGTCGCGCACGAGTTCGATGTGCTGCACTTTCACCTCGACTACATGCCGTTCCCGCTGTTCACGACCATGGACACGCCGTTCGTGACTACGCTGCACGGCCGCCTCGACTTGCCGGAACTGCAACCCGTGTTCGACGCGTTCTCCCACGTGCCGGTGGTGTCGATCTCCGATTCGCAGCGTCTGCCGTTGCCGCAAGCCAACTGGCTGAACACGATTTACCACGGCTTGCCGGACCAGTTGCTGACGCCGCAGGCGCACAAGAAGCCGGAATACCTGGCGTTCCTCGGCCGCATTTGCCCGGAGAAGCGCGTCGATACAGCTATCAAGATCGCTGCACAAAGCGGTTTGCCGCTGAAGATCGCCGCCAAGGTGGACAAGGTCGACCAGGAATACTTCAAGCGCGAGATCGAGCCGCTGCTGTCGATGGCGCACGTGGAGTTCGTCGGCGAGATCAACGAGGCGCAGAAGCCCGAGTTCCTGTCCGGCGCCAAGGCGCTGCTGTTCCCGATCGACTGGTCGGAGCCGTTCGGCCTGGTGATGATCGAGTCGATGGCCTGCGGCACGCCGGTGATCGCGTTTAATCGCGGTTCGGTACCGGAAGTGATCGACCACGGTGTGACGGGCTATATCGTCGAGGACGTGCAAGGCGCGGTGGCCGCGCTGCAGCGTCTGGACGAGTTGTCGCGCACTGAGATTCGCGCGCAATTCGAACGCCGGTTTAGTTCGAAGACGATGGCGCAGAACTATGTGGACGGCTATTCGGCACTGATCGAAGCGACCCGCCGGCCGATGCTGCGCCAGGTGGCGGTGGGCTGAAAGCTCGGTTGAATGAGGTGAATGGCGTGGGACAAGCGGCTTATGCCTCATCGTTTAGCGGCGTTTAAGCGTGCCCCCCGCCCGCTTACGCCGCTTTCCGCTGCTTTCCCATTTCCCAGCCAAATCGGCAGTCAATTCACCATGTGAATCGTTTGCGCGGGCGGGAAGTCGGAGTTATCCCACCTAATTTGCAGAAAAAGCCGCCTCCCCGGGCGGCTTTTTTAATGCCGGCATGGATACGCTCCCATAGCGGATTCGCGTGCGGTCAATAAGTCCGATTGCCACTAACCTTCAGTTGGCTTTCGTCGGGCTGCAAATAGACTCACGCCGCGCCAATCAGAAAACGCTCGCGATTCTTGCCGGCAATCCACTTAGGCGGTTTGCCGCGGCCGCTCCACGTATTGCCCGATTTGGGATCCTGGTATTTCGCCGGCAACGGCGCCTTTTTGGGCGGGCGTCCGCGCCGCGCGGCGACCGCAAAGCCCAGGTCTTGCGCACTCAGACCGTATTCAGCGATCTTTTGGCGGATGTCGGCGACAACATTGTCAATTTCAGTACGGCGCGCTTCTTCTGCTTGCGCCTGCAATTTGGCGATCTGCGCCTTGAGATCTGCGTATTGTGACATTCCGGTTCTCCCCTTTTCTAGAACTCATTCGCTCGCAGACTAACTGCAATTATAAAAATTCGCAATGGCCAATAATACCGATTTAGGAAGATATCCTCTGATAATTATTAAGCTTCGATGAATTGTAAAATGCCATCTTTATCCGGTAATAATAGGTAAATCAGACTCCACTTTTGACAATTCTTGACACCCATTCTGGCTGTCCTTCCCTAGAATTGCGCGCTCAAACATCTACCCGCGGCTTGTCTCATCTATGCCGTGTAAAGCGTCATTCTTTTTAGGATTACCGACCATGCCGTTGTCAAAACGCCTCGCCGCCGAGCTCTTCGGCACCTTCTGGCTCGTGCTCGGAGGCTGCGGGAGCGCCGTGCTCGCCGCCAACTTCGCCGGCCCGGTTCATGGCCTCGGTATCGGCTTCGTCGGCGTGGCGTTCGCGTTCGGGTTGACCGTGCTGACCATGGCTTATGCGATCGGCCACATTTCCGGCTGCCATCTGAATCCGGCGGTGAGCGTCGGTTTGACGGTCGCCGGGCGCTTTCCGGCGCGTGATCTGCCGTCGTATATCGTCGCGCAGGTGGTCGGCGCGGTGCTCGGCGCGCTGGTGCTCTCGCTGATCGCCTCGGGCAAGCCCGGCTTCGACCTCGTGGCCAGCGGCTTTGCCAGCAACGGCTACGGCGAACGCTCGCCGGGCCACTACTCGCTCGTGGCGGCGTTTATCTGCGAAGTGGTCATGACCGGCTTCTTCCTGTTCGTCATTCTCGGCGCAACGGACAAGCGCGCGCCGGCCGGCTTCGCACCGATCGCCATCGGCCTGTGCCTGACGCTGATCCATCTGATCTCGATCCCGGTCACCAACACATCCGTCAATCCGGCGCGCTCTACTGGGCCGGCGCTGTTCGTCGGCGGGGCGGCAATGGATCAGCTTTGGCTGTTCTGGGTGGCGCCGATCCTCGGCGCGGTGATCGCGGGCGTGCTGTATCCGGTCGTCGCCGAAAACCAGCGCGGCAATTCGACGACGCTTGCGGTCGACTGATAGGCGGATGCGGTTGAGCGAGCAGGTTAAGCGGGCGCCTCGGCGCCCGCTTTGCTTTTTTAGCGTTTCGGTTCGCTTCGTTGCGGTGTCAACCAGGCGTACCGGTCGATATCCGTCGGCGGGCGCGCTGAAAGTCCGCTGCTAGAATCGTGCGACTTCCCAAGCTCGCACAGGTACTACCGATGAACCGTTTCCGCGGATTTCTGCATGGCATCGCACTCTTGATCGGCGGTTTGTGTGCCGGCGCGCTGATGCTACCCAATGCGCATGCGGCCGATAGCCAAACCGAAACACTCGTGTTCGTGCGGCACGGCGAGAAACCTGCAGCGGGCTACGGGCAACTCAATTGCCAGGGGTTGAATCGGGCGCTGGCTTTGCCGGCGGTGATCGCGGCCAAGTTCGGCAAACCGGACGCGATCTACGCGCCCGATCCCGGCCAGCAGAAAGACGACAGCGGCCACCCTTACTACTACATCCGGCCGCTCGCCACGATCGAGCCGACGGCCATTCAATTCCAGATGCCCGTACAAACGCCGTACGGGTTTGCGCAGATCGACCAGTTGGGTACCGCGCTCGTGAATCCCAACAATCGCAGCAAGCTGATCGTCGTCGCCTGGGAGCACAAGCTGATCGTGAAACTGTTGCGCCAGATGTTGAGCGCGCATGGCGGCAATCCCGCCGATGTCCCGAACTGGAAGAGCGACGACTTCGACAGTATTTACATTGTTCGCCTCAACTGGCAGAACGGCGTCGCGCAGGCGAGCTTCAAGCGTGACCGCCAGGGTCTCGATGGACGTTCAGCCGATTGCCCATGCGCGGCGTTGCCCGGTGCGCCGTCGGCGGCTGCATCGGCGGCTTCCACGAATGCGGCGGATTAATTCGGTAATACAGATGTAAGTCGCGATTACGGGCACGGCGGCCAGGTTCCTGGCGAATCTTTGCGCCGTTGCGGTTCTTCATTCGTCGACGTGCTGAAATCGCTTATGGAACAGCGAGTTGGCTGCAGAGATCATGCAGTGAGGTGGGGCGTGGACCAAGCTTCAGTGAGCTTTCAACCCTGTGAAGATGCTTGCAGTCCGTAACATCTCGTCGCAGTCACCGCGTGCCGGCATGCGTACATTGATCCTGTGCGACAAACACTCGTCGCCTCACAGGAGAACAACATGAAACGCATCGTCACTCACTTGCTGGTTGCCGCCGGACTCGCGGTCGGCGTATGCGGTGTCGCGCAAGCGCATACGGATCTGAACATCGGCCTGTCGCTCGGCGCACCGGTTTATGCGCAACCCGCTCCGGTTTATGCAGCCCCGCAACCGGTTTACTACGGCAATGGCGGCTGGGACCATCGCTATGATCGCGGTGATTACTACCGCCGTGACCACCGGGATGAGCGCGGCTGGGATCATAACGATCGCCGCTGGGGCCACGACGATCGCGGCGGTTACCGCGGTGGATGGCACGGTTGATCGTTCGGCGCGTAGCGCGCTCTGCGATGCCGCCGAATGATTGAGCAGTGCGCTGCCCGGGTTTTCGAACGGCTCACACAGAAAACCGGCCCGCTTCCATGAAAATGGAACCGGGCCGGTTTCATTTCAGCTCACGACATCAACTCGTCGTTGAGCGAGAAAAGCTTGCGCAGATGGTGCGCAACGCCCGCCTCAAAATTGTTGCCGATACGCGGCACGTTCGGCAGACGCGTGATGAGATCCGGGTTGGCGTTGTTCATCATGAACGGATGACCTGCCGTCTCCAGCAGATCGATGTCGTTCATGTTGTCGCCGAACGCCACGCACTGCGCGGCATTCACGCCGAGGCGCCCGAGCACGATCTGCAACGCACGCCCCTTCGATACGTTCGATGTCATCACCTCCAGACAGTCCGGCAGCGAATACGTGACATACAACGCGTCGCCGAATTCGCGCGCGAGGTTCGTTGCGACTTGCGCCAGATCGGCAGGGTCGCCGATGTAGAGAACCTTCGCGATGTCGGCGCCGTCGTGTTTCGGCAGATCGGTCACCTCGTAGGTGAAGCCGGAATCCTGATGGAATTTCAACAGATCCGGTGCATCGCGGTCGATCAACCACGCCTGATCGGCGAACAGGTTGACGATGACGCGGCCATGCTCGCCGACGATTTCCGGCTGCACCAGGCGTTGCACGATTGCCGGCGGCAGGTCGTCGGCGTGGATCACGGTGTTGTCCGGCGCATGAATGCGCGCGCCGTTCGAGGTAATCAGATACGGGCTGATGCCCAGCACGTCGCGAATGCCCGCGACGTCGCAATGGTGCCGGCCCGTTGCAATAACGAAGTGCAGCCCGTCGCTTTCCAGCTTGCGCACGGTGGCGACCGTGAACGGGTCCACCTGATGATCCGCGTTGAGCAGCGTGCCGTCGAGATCCGTGGCAATGACTTTGTACATGGTATGAGCAACCGGGCAGCGTCGAAGCGCGTATTTTACCGTTGCCTGACGAAGTCGCGGCTGCGGTCTTCATCGCGGCCGGTGAAAATCAGCAGGCGAACTTAGCCGCGAAAACTCAGCGGTGCATTCAGCCGGTGCATTCAGCCGGTGCATTCAGCCGGTGCATTCAGCCGGTGAACTTAACCGGTGAACTCAGCCGGCGAACTCAGCCGGCGAGCTTAACCTGCGAACTCAACCCGCCATGCGCTGGGCTTCGCGCTGAGCCAGTTGCAATCCACCATGCGCTGAGTCAGCCAGCGGTTCGCGCAACCTTGACCGGTGAGCCTGCGGCACATGCTCGCGCAAAGGCGCGCCAAGACCGCCGCACAAGGCGGCCGGCAAGCTCGCCGAAGGATCCAGCGCGGCGATCATCTTGCCCACTTCCTCACCGGCCTCGCCAAGCAGACGCGCGGCAAACGGATGCGTACGATGCGCGATGACGATCGGCGCGAGCCTCGCATAAGCGGTCTGATTGGCCTCGCAAAGCCAGACGACCAGGCTGTCGCGGTCGTACGCGCCGGTGTGGGCGAGCAGCGCTTGCGCGAGATCGTCGCGGGGTGCGCGCCCGTCGAGCGATTGTTGCGCATGCACGATGGCGCGCAGGCCGAGCCACGCACCGCTCGCTTCGTCGCCCGACGGATAGCCGAAGCCACCGATGATGCGGCATTCGCCGTCGCCGTCGAGCGCCGCCGCCACGCTGCCGGTGCCCAACGCGACGATCACACCCTGCGCACCGCCGTGCGCGCCGAGTAAGGTGGTGTAGGCGTCGCTTTCCACCGCGAGCCCCGCGACAGCGGGCGCCTGCGCGCGAAACGCGGCGAGCCATTCGCGATTGTTGACCCCTGCCAGACCACAACCCAACACGCAGCGCGACCAGTCGAGCGCGACCCCGGCGCTCGCGAATGCGTCAGCGCAGCCGGCCGCGATAGATTGCCACGCGCGCTCGACGCCCAGCCCCAAACCCGACGGCCCGCTCGCCGCCTGTGCCAGCTCGCGGCCCTGCGCGTCGCCGAGCACCACTCGCGTGCCGCTACCGCCACCGTCAACGCCTATCAGAAAGAGGTCTTGGTTCATCGAATTGAAAGAGTTCAGAAGGTGAATAACGGGTAGCGTGGCAGGTCCGATTCAATCCCGCAATCGGCCGAATGGCCAGCTTGCGCTGCATGCGGCTTCGGCTATGCTGGCGGGCGACATGACAACGCAGGAGCACGACCGTGACACAGCGATGCAACTGGGCGTCGAGCGAATCGCTCGCACACTATCACGACACCGAATGGGGCGTGCCCTCGCGCGACGACCAGCATCTGTTCGAGATGCTGGTGCTGGAAGGCGCGCAGGCAGGTCTGTCGTGGTCGACGATTCTCAACAAACGGGCCGGCTACCGCCGCGCGTTCGTCGACTTCGATATCGACAAGGTTGCCCGCTTTACGCCGAAACACGTGGAGGCGCTGGTCACGGACGAAAGCATCGTGCGCCATCGCGGCAAGATCGAAGCGGCGATCACCAATGCGCGCGCCGTGCAGCAGATTCAGAGCGAGCACGGCTCGCTGGCAAACTTCGTGTGGTCGTTCGTCGACCAGACGCCGATCCAGAACGATTGGGCTTCGTATAAGCAGGCACCGGCGTCGACTGAAGTTTCGGATGCGCTCAGCAAGGCGCTTAAACGCTACGGCTGCAAGTTTGTCGGATCGACGATCTGCTATGCGTTCATGCAGGCGGTCGGCATGGTGAACGACCACGAGACGAGTTGCATGTGTCGGGCGCGATGCGTGGCGCTTGGCAAGAAGGGGCGCAACCGCAAGGCGGGTTGACACGGCCCGCGCGCCAAACCCGCGAATTGAGGGTCTTTCGCTGCGCTAGTCGGGGCTTCGTTAATCGGTGCGCGCCTGATACTGATCGTCATGCGCACTAAGAACGAATAACCGCTGCGTAGCGCGTGGGAGACCAACCATGAAAACGCTTAGCTTCCTGACGCATCAGGAGATTTTCGACCAGGCCGTGAGTCATCTGCTCGGCCAGAAACGCGCCGCGCTGTTGCCGCGCGGCGGGGGCGCCTACCGCGGTTATTGCGGTGGCTGCCCGGTCGGCAGCTTCATCAAGCCGCTCGACTACATGAGCGCGATGGAGGGCATTCCCGTGCGCTACATCGGCAAGACGCCCGTGCAGGTGCCCGCTTACATGGATGTGGGCGTGTCGGCGCTGAAGAAGGCGCTGCTGCGCGCGCGTCTCAACGTCTACGACCCGATCACCATCGACCTGCTCAGTTGCCTGCAAAACGTCCACGACGTGTTCGGCACCTGGGAATGGCACGAGCGACTAAGTTCGATCGCCGTCCAATTCAGCCTGTCAGCCGAGCGGCTGAAAAGCGCCGCTTAATCCCCCCAAACCACCGCCCCAAAGGCTTTCAGATGCCCCAAAAGCAAAACGGCGATGTGGCTTCTTTCGAAGCTCACACCGCCGCTCGGCCGTGCTAAAAAAGCGTGCTTAGTGCAGCTTTTTCGGCAGCATCTGGCTGCGCAGGCGCTTGTGCAGGCGCTTCACAGCAGCAGCCTTCTTGCGCTTACGTGCCGTAGTCGGCTTTTCGTACGATTGGCGCTCACGCAGTTCAGCGATCAGGCCATTCTTTTCGATTGCGCGACGAAAGCGGCGAATCGCCACTTCGAACGGCTCGTTTTCCTTCAGAAGAATCGTCGTCATGTAATTCCTAACTCAATCACTTGATACGGGTTAATTGCGTTGCGTGGCGGGAAACCGCTCACGCGCCGGCCCTCCGGTCGTTTCAATTCATGGCCAGTAACAGGCAAACGCGGGCAGAACCCGGCCAAACCACGAATGAAACGGAGGCAAAGCGGCCGCGGAGGCCGGAAAAGAGAGGTGGGGAGTTCACCGCCGAACGCGGACAGACGTATGCAGAAAGTCGCGTCTGTTGCCGTTTCGCCAACCTTTCATCAACGGAAAACATTGACGGAACAGGCAAAGATCTCAATTCACTCCCGATGATATCAGGAAACTCTCCATCCTACCAGGGGTTTAGCGATCGCGCCAGGCCATCCGCGCGTCAGGCACTCGCCTCGTCCAGCTCGCGGATATCGGCGCCCGTCAGCATCAGATGGACGGCCGCCGCGAGGCTTTTGAGCTGCTCCACCGAGGTCGCGCTGGCAATCGGCGCTGTCACGCTGGGTCGTGCGATTAGCCAGGCTAACGCGACGGTGGCCGGTGTGCTGCCGTGCTGGTCGGCGACCCGGTCGAGCGCGCCCAGAATCCGCAAGCCGCGTTCGTTCAGATACTTTTCGACGCGGCCGCCGCGCACCTTGTTCGCCAGATCCGCCGACGAGCGGTACTTACCGGACAGAAAGCCGCTCGCAAGGCTGTAGTACACCACCACGCCGAGCTGATTGGCGAGCGCCACCGGTTCGATGTCACGTTCATAAGCGGCGCGATCATACAGGTTGTACTCCGGCTGCAATAGCTGATATTCGGGCAGTCCATGCTGACGGGACACCGCCAGCGCCTCTTCGATCCGCGCGCCGCCATAGTTCGAAGCGCCGATCACCCGCACCTTGCCGGCTTCGATCAATTTTTGATAAGCGCCGAGCGTTTCAGCAAGCGGCGTGGCCGTGTCGTCGTCGTGGGAAAAATAAATGTCGATGTAATCTGTTTGCAGGCGTCGCAGGGAATCTTCGACCGCCGCCTGAATGTTGGCCGCCGACAACCCCAGGCGCTGCGGATGCTTCGAAACCTTGGTCGCCAGCACAATCTGGTCGCGCTTGCCGCTCTGCCGGAACCATTTCCCGATGATGGTTTCCGACTCGCCGCCCTGGTTGCCCGGCACCCAGGCCGAGTAGACGTCGGCGGTATCGATGAAGTCGAGACCGGCGTCGACGAACGCATCCAGAATGGAAAACGAGGTCGATTCATCCGCGGTCCAGCCGAAAACATTGCCACCAAACATAAGCGGAGCGACCTGTAATTCGGAGCGCCCAATCTTTCGTTTCTGCATGATTTCTCCCGAATTTGTTACAAGATAAAACGAGAATACGCCGCCTTTCCGATCCCTGCAGTGAGCCCGTCAAGCAAGCCAGCATGCGGCTCACAGCGATGCGGCACGGCGTCGCGGCGACAAAACAATTGGGAAGACCTTGAACAAAGTGCCTCAAGTTTTTTTTAGGAGCGCCGTCAACCTTCACTGAGGCGGCCAGCAATGAACGAGTGCTTCCGCCGATGCCAACGTGGCGTATTGGGCTCAAGGCTTATTTAGGAGATTTTCATGCTCGGAATCAATAGCAACATCAACTCGCTGGTTGCACAGCAAAACCTTAATGGCTCGCAAAGCGCCCTCTCGCAAGCCATCACGCGTCTGTCTTCGGGCAAGCGCATCAACAGCGCGGCCGACGACGCAGCAGGTCTGGCGATCTCGACGCGTATGCAAACGCAGATCAACGGTCTGAATCAAGGCGTGTCGAACGCCAACGACGGCGTGTCGATGATTCAAACGGCATCGAGCGCACTGTCGTCGCTGACGTCCAGCCTGCAACGTATTCGTCAGCTGGCTGTGCAAGCATCGACCGGCACGCTGTCGTCGAGCGACCAGGCCGCACTGCAACAGGAAGTTTCGGCACAGATCTCGGAAGTAAACCGTATCGCGTCGCAAACGACGTACAACGGCACGAACATTCTGGACGGCTCGGCAGGTAACGTGACGTTCCAGGTCGGCGCGAACGTTGGCCAGACCATCAGTCTGAACCTGAGCCAGTCGATGTCGGCAGCGAAGATCGGTGGCGGCCTGGTGCAAACGGGTCAAACCGTCGGCACGGTGGCAGTCAGCGTCGACGCAACGGGTACGTACACGTCGGCAGCGAGCCCGGCAATCACGGCAATCAACGTGTTGTCGGACGGCAAGGGCGGCTATACCTTCACCGACCAGAACAACCAGGCAATCGCCGCAACGGTCGCAGCTGCAGTGTTCGGCGCAGGCGCAACGGCGGGTACGGGTACGCAAGGTACGGCTCTGGCACTCCAGGCCGCAGCAACGACGACGGCAGGCGCGGGTTCCGCAGCGCAAGCTTCGGCAGTGGCGCAGATCAACGCGATCAACAGCCCGCCGACGGTCTCGAACCTGAACATCAGCACGGTGACGGGCGCGAACGAAGCGATGGTCTCCATCGACAACGCTCTGCAAACGGTCAACAACCTGCAAGCATCGCTGGGCGCCGCGCAGAACCGTTTCACGGCAATCGCCACGTCGCAGCAAGCTGAGTCGACCGATCTGTCGTCGGCACAGTCGCAAATCACGGACGCCAACTTCGCACAAGAAACGGCGAACCTGAGCAAGGCGCAAGTGCTGCAACAAGCGGGTATCTCGGTGTTGGCGCAAGCTAACTCGAACCCGCAGCAAGTTCTGAAGCTCCTGCAATAAGAGTGGCGTAGTACTGGCTGCGCGCCAGGCTATCTAGCGACGGCGCGCAGCCAGGTTTCAAGCAACGGGAGGCAAGCCTCCCGATGTGCATTTGCAAGACACGATGCTGTAGCATCCCGCACTACCCAATTTCAGATTCCTAGACGCCTGGAGCCTCTGCATGTCCTCGATCTCAACCACGTCTTCTACAGCGAGCGCCAACGCTGCGCTGCAGTCGGCCGCTCAGTCGATCATCAGCGGCTCGACAGGCAATTCGTCGATGGACGTGTCGTCGCTCGTCACGGCGCTCGTGAATGCCAAAACCGCGGGACAAGCCGCGGCGCTGAGTGCGCAACAAACCAGCGACAACACCAAACTTTCCGCGTACGGCGCACTGAGCGCCGCGCTGAGCGCACTGCAATCCGGTATCGCCGGTCTGGCGAGCGGTTCGACGTTGTCCACGTTCACCGCCACCGCCACCGGCACCGGCCTCGCCGCGACGGCCGGCAAGGGCGCCGTGGCCGGCAGCTATACGGTCGCCGTGCAGCAGATTGCCGGTTCGCAGGCGTTGTCGTCGGCGGCGTTCGGCGCGACCACGCAACTCGGCACCGGCACGTTGACGATCGGGCTCGGCAGCCAGACGGTGAATGTCAACATCGACAGCACCAACAACACGCTGTCCGGCATTGCGGCCGCGATCAACGGCGCCAGCGGCAACCCCGGCGTGACGGCTACCGTCGTGACCGGCACGGACGGCGCTCACCTCGTGCTGCGCTCGGCGAACAGCGGCGCGGCCAACGTGATCAACGTGACGACCAACGTCACGAGCGACAACGGCCTGTCGAGCCTCGGCGTGACGTCGACGGCCAGCACGACGGGCGGTCAGTCGACCATTACCTCGGCGAATACGAGCAACGCCTGGTCGCAAAGCACCTTCGCGCAGGACGCGGAGTTCTCGATCAACGGCATCGCCGCGACCAGCGCAAGCAACTCGGTAACGAGCGCCATTTCGGGCGTCACGCTGAATCTGTCGGCGGCGGCAGTCACCACGTCGCAGACGCTGAACGTCACGTCGGACACGACGGCGGAAAGCAGCGCGATCAACACCTTCGTGAGCCTGTACAACACCGTCGTCACGACGATGGCCACGCTCACCTCGTATAACTCGTCGTCATCGTCGCAAGGCCCGCTGCTGGGCGACTCGACGCTGTTGACCATCCAGAACGCACTGGCGTCGGTGGTCGGCGGCGCCGTTGGCTCGGGCAGCACCGGCACGACGCTGGCGTCGATCGGTATCACGTTGAAAGACGATCCGGCGGACGGCACCCTGGTGGTCGACAGCCCGACACTGACCACCGCGCTGACGGCCAACCCGGCAACGGTCGCCTCGCTGTTCAACTCGACCACCGGCATCGCCGCGCAGTTGAACAACGACATCACGACGTTCACGCAGACCGGCGGCATCATCGATACCCAGAACACCGGGCTGAACACCGATCTGAAGAGCGTCGCCACGCAGCAAAGCGCGCTCGCCGACTACACGGCGCAATTGACGAGCCAGTATCAGGCGCAGTTCACGGCGCTGAACACCTTGATGGCGAGTGCCAACAGCAATTCGCAATACCTGACCGCGCTGTTCGGCGGCGCCAACAGCGCCGGTGCACTGGCCAGCGCCAACAACACGTAATCGGCGAGCCTGACGGAGGCGCTCAACATGAACCAGACGGAATTAGTAGAACGCCTGCTGGCAATGACGCGGGAAATCGCCCAGGCGGCGTCGCTGGCCGACTGGCCGGAAGCGGCCCGCCTGACCGAAGCGCGCTCGCCGCTGCTGATGTCGCTGGTGGCGGAGCAGGAACCGGCCGCGCTGGAGAAGATTCGCCAGATCCAGGCCATGGACGCGGCGCTGCTCGTGGAAGCCGAAACGACGCAAAACGAACTGCATATCGAGTTCGAAGCGGCCATGGGACGCGCCAAGGCAGCCGGCGAGTACCAGCGCATGGCACGCATGTAAACCGACTTAGCGCGGAACCTGAAAGCGCCGCCGCGCTGCCGCGAGGCAAGCGGACGCCGGCATCCGGTTTCCGCGTACAACCCAATAATAAGAACTACGCGTCGAAGTGAGACGCGCTCGTTCCCTCAGCCCGCCTCGTGCGGGCTTTTTTCTTGTATTCGGCGCCCGCACCCACCCGTCCATACGCTAAACAAGCGGCGTTTTTACCGTCATCTCCGCGCATCGGAAACCCCGTCCCCGTCGCACAATTTCCGTCATAGACCATTCCGCGCTGAGACCATGACTCTCCTTCACGACCAGCCGACCGCTGAACCTTTGACGCCCGAGCAACAGCTCGAGCAAGACATCGCTCTGGTTTTGCAGACCGCGCTGGCGCATCACCACAAGGCTGAGTTCGACGACGCCGAGGCGCTGTACAACGCGATCCTCGACGCCATGCCCGGCCACGTCGACGTGCAATACAACCTCGGCGTGCTGTACGTGCAGCGCAACCGTCCCGCCGACGCCCTGCCGCACCTGGAAGCCGCGCTCGGCGGTGCGCCGAACAACGGCCAGTTCTGGGTGGCCTACATCAGCGCCTTGATCGATGCGGACCAGATTCAGGCGGCCTGGATGGCGCTGGAAATGGGGCAGCAAAGGGGCTTGAAGGGACCCGCCGTCGACGGACTGATCACGCGCATGGCGCACGGCGGCGCCGGCTACGCGACCGCTGCGGTCGCACCGGTCGTCGTCTCGCCGGAACCCGCGGTAGCGGAGGTCGTTTCGACGAACCGGAACGCAACCGACACCACCGACGCCGCACCGGCAACACTCGATACGCGCCGCCCCGCCCCGCAAGAAATCACCCGCTTCAACACGCTCTTCGGCAAGGGGCACATTCCGGACGCCATCAAGCTCGCCCGCAGCATGACGGAGCGGTGTCCGTCGAACGGCCTCGCCTGGCGCTGCCTCGGTATCGCGCTTCATCGGGCCGGCCGCTACGCCGACTCGCTCCAGCCGTTGAAAAACGCCGTCGCATTTGGCAGCGACGATTCCGAAGTGCGTAAGGCACTGGCCGATTTGCTGCGCCTGTTGGGCATGCATGTCGAAGCGGAAGTCGAGTGCAGAAAACTGCTCGAGCTGCATCCGGACCATTCGGAAGGCCATCGCATTCTCGGCATGGTGCTCTCCGGCCTCGGCCGCGCTCGCGAAGGGGTCGCGGAATGCCGTCGCGCCACCGAGCTGACGCCCGACTACGCGGAGTCCCATAGCACGCTGGGCGTGGTGCTGCTCGATATCGGCGCCACGGATGAGGCCGAGCAATGCTTTCGCCGCGCGCTCGAGCTCGATCCGAAGAATTCGCCGACGCGCAGTAACCTGCTCTTCAGCATCGCGCACAATCCGCAAATCTCACCCGAGCAGATCTACGCCGAGCATCGCGAATTTGCGCGGATTCATGAAGCCTCGCTGCGCTTGCAGAAGGTGCGTCACGCGAATAGCCGTTCACCCGGCCGCCCGCTGAAAGTGGGTATCGTTTCCGGCGACTTGTTCCGTCACGCCGTCGCGTCGTACCTGATGCCGATCATCGAGCCGCTCGCGAAAGACAAGAGCCTGTCGCTCCATGTCTACTACAACCACGTGCACGACGATGATTACACGCACTGGTTGACGACCCAGGTCGACCAGTGGACCCGCACGGCCGGCATCTCGGACGAGCAATTCATCGACAAGGTTCGCGCCGACAAGATCGATATTCTGATCGACCTGAGCGGGCACACCGGCCGCAACCGGCTGCAGGCGTTCGCGCGCAAGCCCGCGCCAATTCAGGTGAGCTGGATCGGCTATCCGGCAACGACCGGTCTCGACGCGATGGACTACTACCTCAGCGACCGCTTCTTTACGCCGTTCGGCGAGATGGAGAAGCAGTTCTCCGAGAAGCTCGTCCATCTGGCTTCCATCGGACCGTTCCTGCCGGACAGGAATGCGCCGCCGGTCAACATCCTGCCGGCAATGCATAACGGCTACATCACGTTCGGCAGTTTCAACCGGCTGAACAAGTTGCGTCCCGACGTGATCGCCGTGTGGGCGCGATTGCTTCGCGAGCTGCCCACGTCGCGCATGGTGCTCGGTTCGATGAACGGCGACGAAGGTGACGAAAACCTCATTAGCTGGTTCGTCAACGAAGGCATTTCGCGAGACCGTCTGACGTTCCGTCCGCGCTCGCGCGTCGAGGTCTACCTGCAGCAACACTTCCAGGTCGACATCTGTCTCGACACGTTCCCCTATACCGGTTCGACGACGGTTCTGAACTCGTTGTGGATGGGTGTGCCCACGCTGACGATCGCCGGCAAGACGATGGCGAGCCGGGCCGCCACGGCATGGCTGTCGCATTCGGGCCTTGACGCTTTCGCGGCCGAAAACGCGGACGACTTCGTCGCCAAGGGCGTCAAGCTGACCTCCGACATCCCCGCGCTCGCGAGCATTCGCACGGGCTTGCGCGAGCGCTGCATGCAGTCGGCTCCGTTCCGGCCGGAGGTTGTCGCGCAAAGCCTCTCGCGAGCGTTTCACACGATGTGGCAGCGCTGGAGCGACGGTCTCGCTCCGGCCGCCTTCAGCACGGACGAGCCGCAAACCGTACTCGCCCATCACCCTGACTAAAAAACAGCAGCGAGGAAACTATGGGCTCTAGCGCTCCTCTTCGTGCGATCGCGTCGCTGGACGACGAACGCATCTACGTAACCCAGCCGCATCTGCCGCCGCTGGACGAGTTTCTCCCGTACCTCGAAAAAATCTGGACCAGCAAGATCCTGACGAACGGCGGGCCGTTTCACCAGCAACTCGAAAAGGCGCTCTGCGAGTATCTCGGCGTCGAGCATCTGGCGCTCTTCACCAACGGCACGCTGGCCCTAGTGACGGCGCTGCAGGCGCTGCGCATCAACGGCGAAGTCATTACGACGCCGTATTCGTTTGCCGCGACGGCTCACTCGCTGCTGTGGAACGGCATCAAGCCGGTCTTCGTGGACGTCGATCCGGACACGCTCAATCTCGATCCGCAGAAGATCGAGGCCGCCATTACGCCGCAAACGACCGCGATCATGCCGGTGCACTGCTATGGCCATCCGTGCGACGTGAAGGCCATCCAGAAGATTGCCGACAACTACAACCTCAAGGTCATTTACGACGCCGCGCATGCGTTCGGCGTACAGACCGAAGACGGCAGCGTGCTCAAACACGGTGATTTGTCGATCGTCAGTTTTCATGCGACCAAGGTCTTCAACACGTTCGAAGGCGGCGCGATCATCTGTCCGGATGCGAAGACGAAACAACGCATCGACCACTTGAAGAACTTCGGTTTCGTGGATGAAGTGACGGTCGTCGCAGCCGGCATCAACGGCAAGATGAGCGAGATCAACGCCGCGTTCGGGCTTCTGCAACTGCAACACGTCGACAAGGCGCTCGCCAAACGCAAGGCGATCGACGCGCATTACCGCGCGCTGCTGGCCGACGTGCCGGGCATACGCTGCCTGCAGGACGCCGGCGAAAAAGTCGCGAACTACGCGTACTTCCCCGTTCAGGTCGAAGACAGTTTTCCGATCAGCCGCGACGCACTGTACGAGCGACTGAAGGAACACGACATCTTTGCGCGCCGCTACTTCTATCCGCTGATTTCCGAATTTCCGATGTATCGCGGACTGCCGTCTGCGAATAACGACAATCTGAAGACCGCCAGCGCCGCGTCAAAACGCATCTTGTGCCTGCCGATCTTTCCGGATCTGAGCCCGGTGCAGGTTGAACGCATTGTGAGCATCGTCGCCAGCGTCAATTGAAAGCGGCGAGTCTTCAAAGCGGAACGGATGCAATGCAAAACATCGTGCTCGTGGGGTCGTCCGGCCATGCCAAAGTAGTTATCGACATCGTCGAACAACAGGCGCGCTACCGGATCGTCGGGCTCATCGACGCGTTTCGGCAGGTCGGCGAAACGACTCTCGGTTATGCCGTTCTTGGTAGCGAGCCGGATCTCCCGGCGCTTGCCGCTGAACATGATCTGAAGGGCGTCATCGTCGCGATCGGCGATAACAGCGTTCGCGCGAAAGTGACGGCCAAAGTGGCCGAGGTCTGCGCGTCATTGCCGTTTGTCAGTGCGGTGCATCCGTCCGCCAGCATCGGCAAAGAAACGACGATCGATGCGGGCACCGTTGTCATGGCAGGTGCGGTGATCAATCCGGCCTGTCGCATTGGACGCGGCTGCATCGTCAATACCCAGGCCTCGCTCGATCACGATAGCGTGATGGAGGATTTTTCGAGCCTCGCGCCGGGCGTGACGACCGGCGGAAATTGTCATATCGGCAGCCACGCCGCCGTGAGCATCGGCGCCGTGCTGCGTCATGGTATTGCGATCGGCGAACACAGCGTGGTGGGCGCGGGGTCGCTCGTTCTCAGCGCGGTGGAAGCGTTTTCGATTACGTACGGCTCGCCGGCCAGGAAGGTCCGCGATCGCCAGCCCGGCGACAAATACCTCTAGCCGGGTTTGCCGGCTAAGGCGGCGTCTCCGGTAGCACGAGCGAGCGCGCCGGCGACGGCGACGGCCCGCTCCGTGCCGACCAATCAGGCGTTCGCCGCGGCCCGCAATTCAAGCCACTCTTTCTTCACGCGCTGCAACTCGGTCAGGATTTCGATCGACTGCCCCTCGTCCGCCGTCAGGTCGGTCAGGAAATGACTGTTATGTTGGCGGATCCACAGCCCGGGCATGTCCCACCAGGCCAGTTCAACCAGCATCTCGCGGATTTTCTCGGAGAAGCGGAACCGGACGAGGCGTGCCGGGGAGCCGACGTAGATACCGTACGGCTCGCTTTTGAAATTAGCCGGCACGAGCGTTCTTGCGCCGATAACGCAGCCGTTCTCAACGGTGGAGCCGCCAAGAAACATCGCTTCGTCGCCGATCCACACGTCGTTACGGATCACCGTGTCGCCGTACTGAGGTGGCGGCGAATTCATCATGCCGCCGCCGTATACGCTCAGCATTGACGTTGAAATGGTCCGCATCTCGTGCTGCCCATTCAGCAGGAATTTCAGTCGCAGACCGCCGGCGACGAATTTTCCGATCACCAGCTTCTGAAACTCGCCGTCGTATTTGGCAATCGAGCCGACGCCAATGCCCGAGCCCTTGCCGATCACGAAGGTGCCCACTGTCGCTTCCTCGTCCATCCAGTTGCGAAAGAAGTTATTCGGGATCGTCGAGATCGCTCCGTCGGCGTAGCCCAGCACGATGAAGGCTTTCGACAGGAAGTGGTCGGCCTGGACGCCGGTAAAGTCGTCTGATGTGGTGACGTTCATGGTGCTCCGAAAGGGGTCGTTAGCCTGGCGTCGCCGGCCGGTTCTCAACCCGCGGACGTAACGACGACAATGGCTCACCAGGGAGCATATCGATCAGGGAGACAAAGCACTCGGTCGAACAAGGCCCGATATCGCTACCACTTCCGCGCATAACGCGCGTTTATGAATCGATGCGGCGCGCATCGGTTTATCTGGCCATGATCGTGTCTGCCGCAACAATAGGGGCTGCAACAATGGCCGCGCCCCATTAGACTGACGCTCCCTTCCAGTTCGCCGCACCTCTTTCGATGAGGAATTCATGATTCGCACGATGCACCGGTACTGCATTGCCCTCGCCGCCGTAGTTCTCTCCGCTTGCTCCGTCACGCCGCGTCATGATGTGAGTGAATTGCCGGCCGATGCATCGACGGCGGCGTCGCTGGCGTCATGGAACGACACCACGGCCAAACGCTCGATCGTCGATTTCGTCCAACTGGTGACGACGCCCGAGTCCAAGGATTTCGTTCCCCGTGCGGATCGGATTGCCGTCTTCGATAACGACGGCACGCTGTGGCCGGAGCAGCCCGCCTCGGTGCAACTGGTGTTCGCGCTGCAACGCGTGAAGACGGTGGCCGGCAAGCATCCGGAATGGAAGCGTCAGGAGCCGTTCCGCTCGATTCTCAAAGGAAATCTGAAAAGCATAGCGGCGAGCGGCGACACCGGTTCGATGCGCGTGTTGGCCGCGGCTCATGCCGGCATGACCAGCGATCAGTTCGCCGCGCTCGTGCACGAATGGTTCGACTCCGCGAGCGATCCGCGCTTCAACCGGCTGTACGCGGACCTGGCGTATCAGCCCATGCTCGAATTGCTCGCTTATCTGCGCGCCAACGGCTTCAAGACTTATCTGGTGACGGGCAGCGACGTCGAATTCGTGCGCGACCTGGCGCAGCGCGTGTATGGCATTCCGCCGGAGCAGGTAATCGGCAGCACCGTCAAATACCGCTACGCGCAGACCAACGGCGCAATCTCACTGACCCGGCTTGCGCAGGTCGACAATCTGGTCGACGGTTCGGCTAAGCCGCTTGCGATTGATCGCGTGATCGGGCGGCGTCCGGTGATCGCGTTCGGCAACTCGGACGGCGACGTGCCGATGCTCGAATGGACTTCGGCCGGCGACGGCCCGCGGCTTGCTGCGCTCGTGCATCACACGGATGCGGAGCGGGAGTATGCGTACGACCGCACGTCAAAGAGCGGCAAGCTCGATAAGGGTTTGGATGAAGCCGGGACGAAGGGCTGGCTGGTTGTGGATATGAAGGGAGACTGGAAGACGGTTTTTAAAGCGGATGCGGCGGCTAGTGGGGCGGCGGCGACGGCTGCGCCCGCGAACTAGAGCGATAGTGGCGAATGCCGCACAGGTGCGGCATTCGCGATTCCCGCCTGCTTCGCGCGGTGCTAGCCGGCGCCTGGCGAAACAGTCACCGTGTCAGCGTGACTGCAGGCAAGCGTCGACAACAAACGACCTCACAAACCGGTACGCGCCGCAGTCAGTATCAGCCTGATTCCGAGGGTTGCGATCGCCGCGGCGGCGAGTCGATCTATCCACGTCTTGCGCATTCGCTTTCATGAACACCGTAATTCGACCCTCTCTGCTCGATACGGAAAACGTGTTGAAGGGTATAGATCGCGCAAAGCATCTTCGTCCCCGATGAGAAATGCAGGGTCTAGCTCCATCTCGCTCTCGTTCACGGCATCGCCACGTGAGACGTGGCGTGAAGTATTCGCACGCGATGAAAACGGGTAGGGCGTTTAGAGTGGCAACGTTAAACAAAGTGAAATAGAACTTGCCGTGGCAAATTAAATAAACTTTCGGTAGCATCATTTGGCCAACGCAAGCTGGCGTGAGCGAGTACCGCGTCGATGTACTGATTAATATCAGTTCGGCGTACATGGGCTTCGCGTGAAAGTCAGAGGGAGTCCGCAGCAATATTTCGAAGGATCCGGAGGTCATCGATATATTGCGAGCATGGACGCCGGGCGTAGACGCCTCGCCGGTGAAAGAGCAATCCGCAAGAACGTATCGGGGGTCTGTCGGGCCCGAAACAACGCGATGAGGAAGCTCAACACCTCCAACAAAACCTCTGCAGCCATCAAGGGAACCATGCTTGGTCTGCTTTACTGAATTCCGCTTATGAACATGAAGCCGGCTGCGCGGATCTTGGTCAGTCGGTGAAACGCACCTTTTCCTTATCAGGATTGCCACCCATGTCCGTCGATTCCGCCAACGCACCTCTACGCGAGCGCATCCTCATTCTCGATTTCGGTTCCCAACTGACGCAGCTCATCGCACGGCGTGTGCGCGAGGCCCACGTCTACGCCGAGGTTCATCCGTTCGACGTCAGCGACGATTTCATCAGGGAGTTCGATCCCAAAGGCATCATTCTCTCCGGCGGCCCGGACTCGGTTCGAGACAGCGATACGCCGCGTGTGCCCCCGCTCGTGTTTGAGTTCGGCGTACCGGTATTGGGGATTTGCTACGGCATGCAGGTCATGGCCGCGCAACTGGGCGGGCGCGTGGAGCCGGGCGACCTGCGCGAATACGGTCACGCGCAGGTGTGCATCGACGGCCCTTCCGCATTACTGGATGGTCTACAGGACGCTCAGTCTGCGGATGGACGCCGAACGCTTGACGTATGGATGAGTCACGCCGACAAGATTACCGCCGTGCCGGCGGGGTTCGTGCCGACAAGCTCGACGCCATCGGTTCCGATCGCCGGCATGGAAAATACGCTTCGACGATTTTTCGCTGTGCTGTTCCACCCGGAAGTCACGCACACGCCGCAAGGAGCGGCGATCCTCGAGCGCTTCGTGCTCAAGATCTGCGGTGCTCGCCCTGATTGGGAAATGGGCCAATACGCTGACGAAGCCGTCGCGAGGATTCGGGAGCAGGTCGGCAACGAGCAGATCATTCTGGCCTTATCGGGTGGTGTGGATTCGTCGGTAGCGGCGGCGCTGCTGCATCGCGCGATCGGAGATCAACTGACTTGCGTGTTCGTCGACCATGGACTGTTGCGTCTGAACGAAGCCGAACAGGTCATGGCGACCTTCGCCGATCATCTTGGCGTGAAGGTGATCCACGTCGACGCCAGCGGCGCGTTCCTGTCGAAGCTGGCCGGCGTGACCGATCCGGAAGCAAAGCGCAAGATCATCGGTGCGGAATTCGTCGAAGTGTTCCAGCAGGAAGCCGGCAAGCTGACCGACGCCCGGTGGCTCGCGCAAGGCACGATCTATCCGGACGTGATCGAATCGGCGGGTAAGGGAAAGAAGGCGGCGCAGACCATCAAGAGCCATCACAACGTGGGTGGCTTACCGGAGACGCTCAATCTGAAGCTGCTCGAGCCGTTGCGTGAGCTGTTCAAGGACGAGGTGCGAGAGCTTGGCGTGAAGCTCGGGTTGCCGGCTGAGATGGTGTACCGCCATCCGTTCCCAGGTCCGGGCCTGGGCGTGCGGATTCTGGGTGAAGTACGGCGTGATTTCGCGGATCTGCTGCGTCGTGCGGATGCGATCCTGATCGAAACGCTGCGGACCACCATCGACAAGGAAACCGGCAAGTCCTGGTACGAGTTGACCAGCCAGGCGTTTGCGGTGTTTCTGCCGGTGAAAAGCGTCGGGGTAATGGGAGATGGGCGGACTTACGAGTATGTTGTGGCGCTACGCGCGGTGCAGACTCAGGATTTCATGACCGCGCATTGGGCGCATCTGCCGCATGAGTTGCTCGGGCATGTTTCGAATCGCATTATTAATGAGGTTCGGGGGATTAATCGCGTTGTCTACGATATTTCCGGAAAGCCGCCGGCAACGATTGAATGGGAGTGAGACTGGGCGTCGTCGGCGAGGCGCACGGATCGGGCGTGTTGGCGGGGCGAATCCTGGCGTCAAGGTCGCGGAAAAGTGGATTGGAGGAAGCGATACGAGCGCAGATTCGCCTCCTGCTTCCGAAATGACAAGCGAGCGCAATTCCCATGAGATTAGTGTCAGGAATAGCAAGAAACACCCGCCATACGACGCGAACGTTGAATACAACGGAAGGCGGACTTTCGGGTTCCTATGTCGTAGATTTCAAGCTCGATGATGTGTCGGTGACGCTCATGCTTGCCGATGTCATCGCAATCGCCTACGGTGACGACATTATTGTTGCCGGTGGTCGCAACCGGACGACCTTTCGCGGCCTGGCCTATTTCAACAGGACCCAGGCAGTGAATGGCAAATCGTCGGTCGGCCTCAATGTCATTGTCGGAATTCTGTTCTGTGCCTCGTTCGTCCTGGCGCCCATCGGGCTTTGGTTCATGTACTGCGCTTATCGGAACCATAGGGCTCACGCGGTGATTCAGGCCGCCGTGATGTGCCGCTGATATCCTGAATGACGAGTCGTCCCGCTCCGTCGCGACGGCAGGAACTGGGTGAACAACTGGGAGGAAGAAGGCGAACCTGGATTTCCGTCTATTTTTCAAACGGAAATGAAGATGCCGAAAGACATTGTGCCGAATGTTTTTCCATTGGCCATTTTGGTGCGCCCGGCTGGGATCGAACCAGCAACCCCTGCCTTCGGAGGGCAGTACTCTATCCATTGAGCTACGGGCGCTTCAACACAAAAGCGCGGCAACCAGAGCGGAAGCGACGCCAAAGCGAGACCGAGAGAATACCCGGTTTCGGCCCAAGCGTCCACCGGGCGGCCTCGATAGCCCCGTCGGACGCGCTCGGCTCGCCCTCATCGATGCGGGTAAACGCCTGCTGAACACCGCGCCGCGCCCCTCGCCGCCGTCGAAAGCTTGCGTCTATAATCGTCCCTGGCTGATATAGAACAAGAAGTTGCCGTCACGCTGTACCGCTCACATACCCACGGAGACGAGACAAGCATGAGCGAAGCACCACACGAAGCCCCGATCAAAACCCCAGGACAGCTCATTGCCGCGATCATCGCCAGCTTTGCTGTTCCGATCGTCATCATCGTTCTGCTGGTCGCGTACGTCGATAATTCGACACGCACCGGCGCCGGCACCGACTCTCTCTCCGAAGCCGAAGTCACCGCGCGCATCAAGCCGTTCGCGCAGGTCGACATTCGCGACGCCAATGCGCCGCGCGTCTACAAGACGGGCGAAGAAGTCTACAAGGCCGTTTGCTCCGCGTGTCACGCGTCGGGTGCGGCAGGCGCGCCGAAATTCACCAATGCCGCCGACTGGGCCCCGCGCATTTCGCAAGGCTTCGACACGCTGTGGCACACGGCGCTCGCCGGTAAAGGCGCGATGCCGCCGCGCGGCGGCACCAGCCCCGACGACTACAGCGACTTCGAAATTGCGCGCGCCGTGGTCTACATGGCGAACAATTCCGGCGCGAGCTTCCCTGAACCGGCACAACCGGCAGCGGGTGCGCCGGCGACAGCAGCTTCTGGCGCAACGGCAGCGGCAGCAGCCGCGCCGGGCGGCGCTTCCGACGCAGGCGCGGCCCAAGCAGCCGCAGCCATGGCCGCCATGGCGAGCGTGCCGCAAGCCGCCGCGCCGGCAGCCGGTGCCCAAAGCGCAGATGCTTCGCAAGCGGGCAAGGCCTTGTACACGCAGGTCTGCCAGGCCTGTCACGCGGCCGGCGTGCTGAACGCACCGAAGTTCGGCGACAAGGACGCCTGGGCGCCGCGCCTGAAAGATTCCATGGACACGGTCTATAACTACGCGCTGCATGGCAAGGGCGCGATGCCGCCGAAGGGCGGATCGAACGCTTCGGACGCAGACGTAAAGGCCGCCGTCGATTACATGGTCAGCGCGGTGAAGTAACCGGCTCGACGGGCATCGACTACTCGCGGCCCTAGCCGCGTAACGAAAAATCCCTGTCTCACGGCAACGTGAGGCAGGGATTTTTGCTTATTCGTCGTGGCTCGGTGCAATCGCCGGCCGGCTGAATGCATCGACAAACGCCAACGCCGGTGTGTCGCGAGCCAGCGCGGCGAGATGCTCATGCAAAGCAGCAGGCGTAAGCCACGGATACGCCAGCCCCGCTTGCAGCGCGTCGAGCAAAGCGCCGTCGGCATCGGGCACGACGTCCATGCGGGCGATATGAATATGAAAGCCCGTGACGACCGGTGTTTCGTCGAACGTCCACCGATACACGCCGTGGCCGACGCGCAATGCGCCCGTCGCCGGTTCGCGCATCACCACCAGCCAGGGCAACGCATCGATCACGCCGTCTTGCACGGCGAGCGCATCGCAGACGTAATAGGTCCTGCACCGCGTGTATTGGGCGCCGAAATCGGTAACGAGCGTTTTGGCGATGGCATCGGCGCCGACGGTGCGCGCCGGAAACGCGATATTCGACGTCGCAAGCGACATGGTGAGCACGGCGTCGGCAGCGAAGGCCTCGGCGATGCGTTCGGCCCGCGTGTTGTCTTTCGCGTCGATGTAGGTTTCAAGCGCGCGACGATAAGGTGCAAGCGGCAGCGAGGTCATGCGGGCGGTCTCCAGTGAACGGCGATGCCCGCCGACTTTCACCGTCGACGAGCCGCGTCACTCTAGCGCGAGCGCGCCGCCAAACCACCGAAGCACCTGTCGCTCGCGGGGTTTTGCGCACCACGCAGCGGCGCGACACGATACGGTAAGGCAAGGCACGACCCCAGCCCGCTCAAGGCTTCTGCAACAGCGCCTTCAAACTCGCCAGCCGGTCTTTCGGCGACATCGGCGCCTCATCCGCCGTAGGCGGCGGCGCATCATCGAGCAGCATCTCGGGAATGAAACGCGACGGCTCGCACACCACCGTCTCTCTCGCGCGCTTGCGCTTCTTGCACCAGTTCAGATGCAGACTGCGCTGCGCACGCGTAATCGCGACGTACATCAAGCGGCGTTCTTCCTCGATGCGCGCGTCGTCGATCGGCTCGTCGTCGGGGCCGCCGCGGTGCGGCATGATGCCTTCCTCGACGCCCACCAGAAACACGTGCGGGTACTCCAGCCCTTTCGACGCATGCACCGTCGACAACCGCACCGCGTCGGGATCTTCCTCGCGGCCTTCGAGCATCGACATCAGCGCGACCGTCTGAATCAGGCCAAGCAGGTTCTTGCCGGTGTCGCCGAGACCGTCGGCGGTGTCGTAGCCGGTTGCCTCGCTATTCGCGGCGCCTTCCGGCTCGGCCTTGGTGCCCTTGCGTTTTAGCCATTCCATGAACTCCAGCACGTTCTGCCACTTGGACTGCGCCTGACGTTCGTCGAACGCGTCGTACAGATAGGCCTCGTAGTGGATCGCGTCCATCAGTTCATCGAGCAGCGGGCCGGCGGCGTCTTTCTCCGCGCGATCGGTGAGGCGCTGCATGAAGTCGCAGAACACGCGCATCGGTTCGATCTGGCGCGGCGACAGGCGCGCTTCGATGCCGCCCATATACACCGCCTCGAACAGCGACACCTTCGCCTGACCCGCGAACGAACCGAGCGCTTCGAGCGTCGTATTGCCGACGCCGCGACGCGGCGTCGTGATCGCGCGGATGAACGCGGGGTCGTCGTTCGCGTTGGCGATCAGGCGCAGATACGCGCAGATGTCCTTGATCTCGGCCTTGTCGAAAAACGACTGCCCACCCGACAGCACATACGGAATCCGTTCCCGACGCAGCACCTGTTCAAAGATGCGCGCCTGGAAATTGCCGCGATACAGAATCGCATAGTCGCGGAAATTCGCGCGGCGCTCGAACTTGTGCGCGGACAGCCGGAACACCACGGACTCGGCTTCGTGTTCTTCGTCATTGCACGGCGTGACGGTGATCGTGTCGCCCATGCCGTGTTCGGACCACAGTTTCTTTTCGAACAGCTTCGGGTTATTCGCAATCACGTTGTTCGCGGCGGTCAGAATGCGCACCGTCGAACGATAGTTCTGCTCGAGCTTGATCAGGTGCAGCTTCGGAAAATCCTTGCTGAGCTGGCCGAGATTTTCGAGCGTCGCGCCGCGCCAGCCGTAGATCGCCTGATCGTCGTCGCCCACTGCGGTGAAAGCCGCGCGCTTGCCGGCCAGCTGCTTCACCAGTTCGTACTGGCACGCGTTGGTGTCCTGATACTCGTCGATCAGCAGATAGCGCAGCTTGTTTTGCCAGCGGTCGCGCACCGGCTCGTTTTTCTCGAAGAGCTCGGCGGGCAGGCGGATCAAATCGTCGAAATCGACTGCCTGATACGCGTGCAGCGTCGCCACGTAATTGCGGTAAACGATCGCGGCCTGATGCTCGTCTTCGTTCGCGGCGATCGCCATCGCCTGTTCCGGCATGATCATGCCGTTTTTCCACAGCGAGATGATCGACTGGATCTTGCGGATGAAACCCTTGTCCGTGGACCCCACCTGCTCCTGGATCATCCCGAAGCAATCGTCCGAATCCATGATCGAGAACTGCGGCTTTAGTCCGACGTGTTCCGCTTCCTGCCGCAGAATCTGCACGCCGAGCGAGTGGAAGGTGCAGACCGTCAACTGATTGACGGGCACTTTGCGGCCTTCCTTGCCGGGCGTGGTGAGCGTTTTGCCTTCGAGCAGCTTGCCCACGCGCTCGCGCATTTCCAGCGCGGCCTTGTTGGTGAATGTGACGGCGGCGATGTGGCGCGGCTCGAAGCCCTTGGCCTCGATCAGGTGCGCAATTTTCTGCGTGATCACGCGCGTCTTGCCGCTGCCGGCGCCGGCGAGCACGAGACACGGGCCGTCAAGATAACGGACCGCTTCATTCTGGGCGGGGTTCAGGCCTGCGGACATCGTGTGTGGATGGGTAATGCGGTTGAAGGCGGCGGAAGACGCGGCGGCCCGGCATTGCCGGCCGGCGGTCTGGAGGCCCAAGATCATGCTGCGTGGCACCGGCGGCTGGTACGGGTGCCCTGCGCGCCGCGCGGGTGTTCCGGCCCGCTTGGGTTCGCGCGAGAGGAGCGATGTTAACACGGATGAATATGACGGACGACGACGCTAGTCGACCTTCCGTGCCGCAGTGCCGGCTGACTTCGCCTGACAGGCACGCCGGACAATCCGTGACTGCCACGCCCGCGGGCCGCCGCCCGAACATGCCACAATTACAGCGTTGCGCGCCGACGCCGCGGTGGCCAGGCGGCGCGCCGTTTTTGCAGGAAGACACGCATGTCCGCATCGCTGAAGATTGGATTGATGGGTTACGGTTTTGCTGGCGCCACCTTTCATGCGCCGGTGATCGACCACTGCGGGCGCGCGAGCGTCGCGGCGATTGCGACGGGCCGGCCGGAGCAGGCGCTCGCCGACTATCCGCACGCGAAAGTGGTGGCCGATCTCGACGCGTTGCTCGCGCTCGAGGAAATCGACTGCGTCGTGATCGCGACGCCCAACGACACGCACTTCGACCTCGCGCGCCGCACGCTGGAAGCCGGCAAACACGTGGTGGTCGACAAGCCGGTCACGCTCACCGCCGCCGACGCGCATACGCTCGCCAACATCGCGCTGGCCCGCGGCAAGCGGTTCGTGCCGTTCCATAACCGCCGCTGGGACGGCGATTTCATGACCGTGCGCGACCTGCTCGCCGCCGGGACCTTGGGGCGCGTCACGCAATTCGAATCGCATTTCGACCGCTTTCGTCCGGAAGTGCGGCAACGCTGGCGCGAAGAGGCGTCGCGCGGCGGCGGCCTGCTGTTCGACCTTGGGCCGCATCTGATCGACCAGGCGCTCGCGTTATTCGGCGCGCCGCAGACCGTATCGGCGACCGTGCGCACGCATCGCGACGAAGCCAGCGCGCCGGACTACGTGCACATTCAACTCGGCTATGGCGAATTCGAGGTCGTGCTGCACGCCAGCGCGCTCACCATGCTGCTCGCGCCGCGGTTCGCGATCCACGGCACGCGCGGGAGCTACGTGAAATACGGGCTCGACACCCAGGAAGATCAGTTGAAGGCCGGTCTGCGCCCCGGCGACGAGGGCTTCGCCGCCGGCAATACAGCGGGCGTGCTGCGCGTGCTGGAAGGCGATCAGGAAGTGGAACAGGAACTGCCGACGCTTAACGGCGATTACGCCGGCTTCTACATTGCCCTCGCCGATGCGATCCAGAACGGCGTGAAATTCCCGGTCAGCGCTCAGGAAGCCGTCGACGTCATGACGATTATCGAACTGGCTGCGCGCAGTTCGGAGGAAGGCGTCCGTTTGCCGTTCGAGCGGATTCGCTAAGGGGTTGGCCGGCGGGTTGGCCGACGTCCGGCGACGGTCTGTGTACCCAAAACCCGGTTCACCAGCGTCGCCGCGCCGCCTGAAACTGACAAGCCCGAAAGGAACATAACGTTACAAATAAGCGCCCCTCTCCGGTCAGCGCGAACGCCGTCTTATCCGTTGCTACCCGGGTAGCACCAGAAAACGACAACGACTTCCGGAGAGTCCATGCCCCGTATCATTCGCGCAGTAGCAGCATGCGCTTTGCTCAGTTCGCTCGCCGCTTGCGTGGTGGCACCCCAACCGGCGCCGGCCCCGCGCCCTAACCCGCAGCAGATCGCGTATGAGCGCCTGCATCAGGTCGACGGCCGTATCGACAACCTGAGCCGCCGCATCGACGCTCACGTCAACCAAGGCTACTACCCGCCCCCGCAAGGCGGCGCGCTGCATCACCGCCTCGACGTGATCCGTCAGGAATCGCACGACATGGCGGCGCAACACGGCGGCGGGCTGTCCGGCGACGAACAGCGCGTGCTGAACCAGGAACTGGACAACGCGGCACACGCCATCGGCGAATAATCGCGCCAGTTCAGGTCATGCGGTACAAAAGAAGCGCGGGCATCACGTCCCGCGCTTTTTTTTGACAGGCGCAATCGCGCTGCGCCAATCCCCGCGCCGCTCGCGCGCCTTTATTTGACAAGCTCGGGGGCGTCGCGTACATTCGCCGCACGCGTCGGGAGAGCGTGCTGGCCGCTGAAAATCGCAGGCCGCGCCGCCGAAGGGGCACACCCGCAAACTCTCAGGCAAAAGGACCGACCGCGTCGAAAAACCCGCCTCCAGGCAACATCGGGGCTCCGGTTTTTCGCACTCTGGAGAGCGGCAGTAGCCATCTGCAAATGCAGATTCCGGCAGGCTGCCCACCGAAGGGGCGCGCGTTTCACCGCGACACGTCAACGTGTTCGCGGCAACGCAATCTCTCAGGTATCGAGGACAGAGGGGCCATGCAGCGCATCGCTCGCAGCCATCAGGCCGCGAGGCGTCGTGCCGCATGGCCTTTTTTGTTTCGCGAGACGCCTGAGGCCCCATGACCGAACTCAAACACACCCCGCTCCACGCCACCCATCGTGCGCTCAACGCCCGCATGGTCGATTTCGGCGGCTGGGACATGCCCGTCAACTATGGCTCGCAGATCGACGAACACCGCGCGGTGCGCACCGACGCCGGCATGTTCGACGTCTCGCACATGTGCGTCGTCGATTTCACCGGCGAGCGCGTGCGCGCGTTCTTCGACTACGCACTGGCCAATAACGTCGGCAAGCTGCAAACCCCGGGTCGCGCGCTCTACTCCTGTCTGCTGAACCCGAACGGCGGCGTGATCGACGATCTGATCGTCTATTACTTCGGCGAAGATCACTTCCGCGTGGTCGTCAACGCCGGCACCGCCGACAAAGACATCGCGTGGTTCGGCCAGCTCAACGCCGAAGGCAGCTTCGGCCTGACCATCACGCCGCGTCGCGATTACGCGATCGTCGCCGTGCAAGGCCCGAACGCGCGCGATAAAGTCTGGCAAACCGTGCCGGCCGCGCGCGCCGCGACTGAAACGTTGAAGCCGTTCAACGCCGCCCGTATCGACGGCACGCCGTTTGGCGAACTCACCGTAGCCCGCACCGGCTACACCGGCGAAGACGGCTTCGAAATCATCGTGCCGGCGGAACACGTCGCCGCCCTGTGGGACGCGCTGCTGGCGCAAGGCGTCCGCCCGGCCGGCCTCGGCGCGCGCGACACGCTGCGCCTCGAAGCCGGCATGAACCTGTACGGCCAGGATATGGACGACAACGTCTCGCCGCTCGACGCCGGTCTCGCATGGACCGTCGACCTCACGTCGCCGCGTGCCTTCGTCGGCAAGGACAAGCTGGAAGCGGACGGCTCGCAGGCCGCGTTCGTCGGCCTGATCCTGCTGAAAGACAACGGCAAGGCCGCAGGCGTGCTGCGTGCTCATCAGAAAGTCGTCACGCCGCACGGCGAAGGCGAAATCACCAGCGGCACGTTTTCCCCGACCATGCAGGAATCGATCGCCTTTGCGCGCGTGCCGAAAGGCGTGCAGCCGGGCGACACCGTTCACGTTCAGATTCGTGACAAAAACGTTCCCGCAAGCGTGGTAAAACTGCCGTTCGTGCGCAACGGCAAAGTGCTCGCGGTTTAAGCAGGCCGGCGCGTACGCTTCCCCCTTTATTGAACACCATCCGAACACCGCATAGGAGCATCCGATGAGCATCCCGGCCGATCTGAAATATACCGAATCGCACGAATGGGTCCGCACTGAAGCGGACGGCACGCTGACGGTCGGCATTACCGACCACGCGCAGGAAGCGCTCGGCGATATCGTCTTCTTCGAAGTCCAGGAACTCGGCAAGAACGTCGAAGCCGGCGACACCGTCGCCGTGATCGAATCGGTGAAAGCCGCTTCCGATATCTACGCACCGGTCTCGGGCGAAATCATCGAAGCGAACACCGCCGTTGCCGACACGCCCGATTCGGTGAACACCACGCCGTACGACAGCTGGCTCTTCAAGATCAAGCCGTCCGACGATGCCACGCACGATCGTCTGATCGATGCCGACGCGTACGCCAAGGCCATCGGCGCCTGATTCACCTTTACGTTTAACCCGTCAGGTGCGGCGGGTCCCTTTCGAAAGAACGGACAGCCGCACCGCCAGGAACACCCATGAAGCTCGAACACCCGGATCGTCTGATGAACCGCACTCCTCTCTCGCTCGCCGCGCTCGAAGTGCATGACGCCTTCGCCGAACGGCACATCGGCCCGGATACGGCCGACCAGCACGCCATGCTCGAAGCCCTCGGCTTCGCATCGCGCGCCGCGTTGATCGACGCCGTCATTCCGAAGACGATCCGCCGCACCGAAACGCTGCCGCTCGGCCCCTTCGCGCAACCGAAGAGCGAAGCCGAAGCACTCGCCGCGTTGCGTGAACTCGCGGACAAGAACCAGGTGTTCCGCTCGTACATCGGGCAGGGCTATTACAACGCGCACACCCCGACGGTGATCCTGCGCAACGTGCTGGAAAATCCGGCGTGGTACACCGCGTACACGCCGTATCAGCCGGAAATCTCGCAAGGCCGTCTTGAAGCGCTGCTGAACTTCCAGCAGATGATCGTCGACCTGACCGGTCTGGCGATCTCGAACGCGTCGCTGCTCGACGAAGCGACCGCCGCCGCCGAAGCGATGACGCTGCTGCAACGCGTGGGCAAGTCGAAGTCGACCGTGTTCTTCGTCGCCGACGACGTGCTGCCGCAAACCATCGAAGTGGTGAAGACGCGCGCCACGCCGGTCGGCATCGAAGTGAAAGTGGGCCCGGCTGCTGAAGCCGCCAGCGCGAATGCGTTCGGCGTGCTGCTGCAATACCCCGGCGTAAACGGCGACGTGCGCGACTACCGCGCGCTCACCGAAGCGATCCACGCCGCGGGCGGTCATGTGGTGGTCGCCGCCGACCTGCTCGCGCTGACCGTGCTCACGCCGCCGGGCGAATGGGGCGCGGACGTGGCCGTCGGCAACACGCAGCGGTTCGGCGTGCCGGTTGGTTTCGGCGGTCCGCACGCGGCTTACCTCGCGGTGCGTGACGAATTCAAGCGTCAGATGCCGGGCCGTCTCGTCGGCGTCACCGTCGACGCGCAAGGCAATCCCGCGCTGCGCCTCGCGCTGCAAACGCGCGAACAACATATTCGCCGCGAGAAGGCGACCTCGAACGTGTGTACCGCGCAAGCGCTGCTCGCCATCATGGCCAGCATGTACGCGGTGTATCACGGCCCGCACGGTCTGAAGACGATCGCGCTGCGCGTGAACCGCATCGCCGCGCTGCTCGCCGAAGGCGCACAGCAACTCGGCTACACGCTCGCCAACGAAAACTTCTTCGACACGCTTACGTTCAACAGCGGCGCACGCACGCAAGCGCTGCACGACGCGGCGAACGCGAAGCGCATCAACCTGCGCCGCGTGAGCGACACGCAAGTGGGCCTGTCGATCGACGAAACCACCTCGCGCCGCGACCTGGCCGATCTGCTCGCGGTGTTCGCCGAAGCCGCCGGTTCGAAAGACGTGCCGCAGATCGACACGCTCGACGAAAAACTCGCGGCGTCGAACACCGCGTCGGTGCCGGCCGCGCTCGAACGCACCAGCGCGTACCTCACGCACCACGTGTTCAACCGTCACCATTCTGAAACGGAAATGCTGCGCTATCTGCGTAGCCTCTCCGACAAAGACCTCGCGCTCGACCGCTCGATGATCCCGCTCGGCTCGTGCACGATGAAGCTGAACGCGACGTCGGAAATGCTACCGGTCACGTGGCCCGAATTCGGTCAGATCCATCCGTTCGCACCGGCTGAGCAAACCGTCGGCTACCGCGAAATGATCGATCAGCTCGAAGAAATGCTGGTCGCCGCGACGGGTTATGCGGCGGTTTCACTTCAACCGAATGCCGGCTCGCAAGGCGAGTACGCGGGTCTGCTGATCATCCACGCGTATCACGCGTCGCGCGGCGAAGCGCATCGCAACGTCTGCCTGATTCCCGCTTCGGCGCACGGCACGAACCCGGCGTCGGCACAAATGGCCGGCATGCAGGTGGTCGTGGTGGCGTGCGACGCGCAAGGTAACGTCGATATCGACGATCTGAAGAAGAAGGCCGATCAACACGCCGACAAACTCGCGGCGATCATGATCACGTATCCGTCCACGCACGGCGTGTTCGAGGCGAACGTGCGCGAAATCTGCGAGATCGTGCACGCGCACGGCGGCCAGGTGTACGTGGACGGCGCGAACATGAACGCGATGGTCGGGTTGTGCGCGCCGGGTCAATTCGGCGGCGACGTGTCGCACCTGAATCTGCACAAGACGTTCTGCATTCCCCATGGCGGCGGCGGACCGGGCGTCGGTCCGGTCGCGGTCGGCGCGCATCTCGCGCAGTTCCTGCCGAACCAGCTCTCGTCGGGCTATGAGCGCGCGCCGAACGGAATCGGCGCAGTGTCGGGCGCACCGTTCGGTTCGGCGTCGATCCTGCCGATCTCGTGGATGTACATCGCGATGATGGGCGCGAAGAACCTCACCGCCGCGACGGAAACCGCCATCCTCAACGCGAACTACGTCGCGAACAAACTGGCGCCGCATTATCCGGTGCTGTATTCGGGCCCCGGCGGACTGGTCGCGCACGAATGCATTCTCGATCTGCGTCCGTTGAAGGAAACCAGCGGCATCAGCGTCGACGACGTCGCCAAGCGTCTCGCCGACTACGGCTTCCACGCGCCGACCATGAGCTTCCCGGTGCCGGGCACGCTGATGGTCGAGCCGACCGAATCGGAATCGAAGGAAGAACTCGACCGTTTCATCGAAGCGATGATTGCGATCCGCGACGAAATCCGTGCCGTCGAAGAAGGCCGCTCGGATCGCGAGGACAATCCGCTGAAGCACGCGCCGCACACGGCGGCGGTCGTGATCGCGGACGACTGGAAGCACGCGTATGCGCGCGAAACCGCAGCGTATCCGCTGCCCACGTTGATCGCGAAGAAGTACTGGCCGCCGGTTGGCCGTGCGGACAACGTGTACGGCGACCGCAATCTGTTCTGCTCCTGCGTGCCGATCGCCGACTACGAGTAAGCGTGGCCGTCCCTGCGCATCGCCTGCGGTTGTAAGGAGGCGGTGCGCGGTTCAGTTCGCATTTCTGTCGCGAGTGGCCGCAAACGGCTAACATCACACACCGAATCAGCCTAACGAGGAGTTTCGCATGGCGCGAAAGGTGCGATCGATGCATAGCCGGACCGGTATCAGGCAAGCCCAGAAGACGTGGCAGCAGGCTTGTGCGTTCACGCTGGCGAGCGCGGCGTTGCTGCTGCCGTTGCGGCAGGCGCAGGCGGCGATGAATTTTTGCGCGGCGCCCGCGCTGCAAACCAGCGAACGCACGAATGCCGATCCCGGTGTGAAAGCACTGGTCAGCAACGTGCAGGCGCATCTGAACGATCCGCCGCACGCGCTCGATAAACTGCACACCGAGGGCACGCTGCCGCACGAGGGTATCCACGATCAGAGCGTCGAAGCGGAGAAAGATCTCGATCTGCTGCGCGACGCCGCACTCGCCTGGCGCGCAACCAGCGACGACCGTTATCTGAAGCTCGTCGACCGTTTGCTGTTCGCGTGGGTGACCACGTATCAACCGAGCTTCAATCCGATCGACGAAACGCATTTCGAAGGCCTGATCCTCGCGTACGACATGACCGCCAGCGCGTTGCCCGTGAAAACGCGCAATGCTGCGATGGCGTTCCTGACGAAACTCGCGAACGGTTACATCGGTCAGATCGACGCGCAGCCGCGGCCGCTCAAGGGCACCTTCCGCAACAACTGGCAGAGCCACCGCATCAAGCTGATCGCGATGGCCGCGTTCACGCTCGACAACCGCAAGATGATCAACGCGGCGCAACGGTTGTTCGACGAGCATATCGGCGACAACATCGCGCCGGACGGCTCGACGATCGACTTCAGCGAACGTGACGCGCTGCATTACGTGACCTACGACTTGCAGCCGCTCGTCACGGCCGCGCTGTCCGCGCGCCGCCACAACCGCAACTGGTTGCCGGAGAAGGGCACGAACGGCGCGTCGCTGCAGGCCGCGCTCAACTGGCTCACGCCGTACGCGACCGGCAGCAAGACCCATGAAGAATTCGTGCATTCGAGCGTTCCGTTCGATGCAAAACGTCGCGAGGCCGGTTTGCCCGGCTATTCGGGTCAATGGGACCCGAAGAACGCGACGGAACTGTTTCACCTGGCGGCGCGTCTCGACGGACGCTATACGCCAATCGCGCTACAGCTCGCACCGACGCCGCCCGCGTGGCTCGCCGTGTGTTTGCCGCTGCCGGCGCGATAAACCCACACTCTTTAAGCAGGGAGCAGTAAATGGCAGTCAGCGTGTTCGATCTCTTCAAAATCGGCATTGGTCCGTCCAGTTCGCATACGGTCGGGCCGATGCGCGCGGCGCTGATGTTCGCTCAAGGGCTTGAACGCGACGGGCTGCTCGACAACACCGCGTCGGTGAAGGTGGATCTGTACGGTTCGCTTGGCGCAACCGGCAAGGGCCACGGCACGGACCGCGGCGTCATGCTCGGCCTGATGGGCGACGCGCCCGACACCGTCGACCCCGACACGATCGCGCAACGGCTCGAAGCCGTGCGGGTCTCGCGCAAGCTCGCGCTGCTCGGCACGCACGAGGTGCCATTCGTGCTGAAAGAGCAGATTTCGTTTTATCGGCAGGCGCTGCCCGAGCATCCGAACGGCCTGAAGCTGCGCGCGCTCGACGCGCAAGGCGAGACGCTGCGCGAGTCGACCTATCTGTCGGTGGGCGGCGGTTTCGTGGTGACGGCCGGTGCGCCGAACACGAAGGTGCTGAGCGCCGTCGATCAACTGCCGCACTCGTTTCGAAGCGGCAATGAACTGCTCGCGCTGTGTGAATCGACCGGCAAGAGCATCGCTCAGTTGATGTGGGAAAACGAGCGTGTCTGGCATACGGAGGAAGAAACGCGCACGGGCCTGATGAAGATCTGGGACGTGATGCAGTCGTGCGTGTCGCGTGGTTGCGGCATCAACAATCCGGATGCCGACGGCAACCTGCCGGGACCGTTCCAGGTGAAGCGCCGCGCGCCGCAGTTGTATCGCGCGTTGTCGGGCAATCCGGAACTCGCGCTGCGCGATCCGTTGTCGATGGTCGACTGGATCAATCTCTACGCGATCGCCGTCAACGAAGAAAACGCCGCGGGCGGCCGGGTGGTCACCGCGCCGACCAACGGCGCGGCCGGCATCATCCCGGCAGTGCTGCATTACTACGTGCGCTTCATGCCGGGTTCGAACCAGCAAGGCGTGATCGATTTTCTGCTGACGGCGGCCGCGATTGGCATTCTGTACAAGCTGAATGCGTCGATTTCGGGTGCGGAAGTGGGTTGTCAGGGCGAAGTGGGCGTCGCGTGTTCGATGGCGGCGGGCGCACTCGCTGCGGTAATGGGCGGCACGCCGAGACAAGTCGAGAACGCTGCCGAGATCGGCATGGAGCACAACCTCGGGCTCACGTGCGATCCGGTCGGCGGCATGGTGCAGATTCCGTGTATCGAGCGCAATGCGATGGGGTCGGTCAAGGCGGTCAACGCCGCGCGCATGGCGCTGCGCGGAGACGGCACGCATTACGTGTCGCTGGACTCCGTCATCAAGACGATGATGCAGACCGGCGCGGATATGAAGACCAAGTACAAGGAAACGTCGCGCGGCGGGTTGGCGGTGAATATCGTCGAGTGTTGAGCGCGGTGTTGTACGGTGAATGACGATGAACGCGGGCTACGGTCCGCGTTTTTTTATGGGCGCGTGGTTGTGCGGCGATGGCTCGCCGTGGTTGCGCCGGAGCTGCGCCCTTTGCGTTGCGCATCGTTGACGCTTCGCCGTGTGTGCGCTCATTGCGCTGCGCCGTGACAGTGCATGCGCTGTCGGCGTAAGCTGTCGAAGCGCCGATCGGCTCCCCTCTTCGCCGATGCGGCAATCTCAGATCGCACTCACGCACTGCCTGGAGGCTTCATCGCAATGTCGCTGCCGAATGCTCCCGTTTCAGGTTCCGTCGCCGCTCAAACCACTGGCGCGCGTCTCGTTGTCGATGCCTTGCTCACGCATGGTGTCGAACGTGTTTTCTGTGTACCCGGCGAGAGTTTTCTCGCTGTGCTGGATTCGCTGCACGATGAGACGGAACGCATCCAGACCGTCGTTTGCCGTCACGAGGCCGCCGCCGCGAATATGGCCGAAGCGGTCGGTAAATTGACCGGTCGCCCGGGCGTTGCGATCGTCACGCGCGGGCCGGGCGCCACGCATGCATCGATCGGCGTGCACACCGCGTTTCAAGACTCCACACCGATGATTTTGCTGATCGGCCAATGCGCGCGCGAGCATCTGGATCGCGAGGCGTTTCAGGAGATCGACTATCGGCGCATGTTCGGTCAGATGGCGAAGTGGGTCGCGCAGATCGACGATCCGAAGCGCATTCCCGAATATCTGAGTCATGCGTTTCACACCGCGACGTCGGGACGGCCTGGGCCGGTGGTGTTGTCGTTGCCGGAAGATGTGCTGAGCGAGGCGTGTGATGCCGTCGCCGGCGCGCCGGCTTATCAGCGCGTGGCGGCGTCGCCGTCGGTCGCGCAGATTGAGAGGTTGCGGCAACTGCTGGAGGGCGCGCAGCGGCCCATGGTGATCGCGGGCGGCAGCGGTTGGACGCCGGAGGCCTGCGCGGATTTCCGGCGCTTCGTCGAGAACTGGCAGTTGCCGGTTGGGCTCGCGTTCCGCTTTCAGGACACGCTCGACAACGAGCATCCGAGCTACGCGGGCGATGTCGGCCTCGGCATCAATCCGGCGCTCGCAAAGCGTATCCACGACGCGGATTTGCTGCTCGCGCTCGGTCCGCGTTTAGGCGAAGCCACGACCAACGGCTATACGTTGCTGGACATTCCGAAAACGAAGCAGACGCTCGTTCACGTCCATCAAGGCGCGGACGAATTGGGACGCGTGTATGCCGCGGATCTACCGATCGTCTCCGGCATGCCCGAGTTGGCGGCCATGCTTGCGGCGATGAAACCTGCCTCTACCGACGAGCTGGCCTGGCGAGGAGCAGCGGACGAAGCGCACCGCGCGTATCTCGACTGGCGCAAGCCGCGCCAGATTCCGGGCGATGTGCAAATGGGCGAAGTGATCCAGCAATTGCGCGCGCATCTGCCGGACGACGCGATTCTCACGAACGGCGCGGGCAATTACGCGACGTGGCTGCATCGGCATTTTTCGTATCGGCACTATCGCTCGCAGCTCGCACCGACGAGCGGCGCGATGGGCTACGGCGTGCCGGCGGCGATCGCGGCGAAGTCGCTCTATCCGCAGCGCGCTGTCGTTGCGCTAGCCGGCGACGGCTGCTTCATGATGTCGGCGCAAGAACTCGCGACGGCAATGCAGTACGACTTGCATGTGCTTTTTATCGTCGTGAACAACGGCCACTTCGGCACGATCCGGATGCATCAGGAGCGGCATTATCCTGGGCGGGTGCATGGCACCGGATTGACTAATCCGGACTTCGCGGCGTTCGCGCGATCGTTCGGCGCGCACGGCGAAACGGTGGAGCGCACGGAGGATTTTCTGCCGGCCTTGCAACGCGCAATGGAAGCGAAGCGCGCAGCGGTGATCGAGATTCGCATGCCGCAGGAGGCGAGTACGCCGGGGGCGACACTGGAGCAGATTCGTGAGCAGGGGAGGAAGTTGCGCGGGGAAGCGTAGCGCGGGTTTGGCACGCGACGCATGCAGCGAAGCTACCAATAAAAAGCCCTGCGATTCAGAGAACCGCAGGGCTTTCTTGTTTCTCAAGCGCTTTCACTAAGCGTAAATGATCGCCAGTGCGACAAGTTCCTTCAGTAAGGCCGGCTTCTGAGACTCAATCACGTCGCATTGGATTTGATAGATCACTGACTTGATGATCTGCGTCTGCGTCATGGTCGTGGCGTCCATTAGCGCCTTCAGGTCTTCGGCGATACGAGGCGTGACCTTCATTGAAAGCCGTCGACGCGCTGCGCCGCGACGCTCCTTGAACCGCTCGATCGTTAGCTCATGCGCCTTAACCAGTCTTGAGCGTGGATATTCGCCAGATGCAAACCGATGCAAATAAAGCATCATGAGCACCTTGCGAAATTCGGTCGAGCTCGCACTGTCGACCATATACGCGGCCAGGTCGAGCACGTCGAGATAGATGGCGGGAAGTTGTGCCTCGATCGGCCTGACCTCTTTCTGACGCGCCTCACGAATCGCCGGAGTGGATTGCGCGGGAACGGCGACCACTTGGTCGCACACATCGCACACCGCCGAGAGGATGTTCTTCACCTCACCTTTCCCGTCGCTGAAAGGCACATCGCGCCGCGTGAAAGTCGTGCTCACAAGCTGCTTGCAGTGGTGGCAAACCGCCTTGCTCTTTTCGCCCTCTTCGTACAGTTTCATCTTCATTGTTTCACTCACTGATGCACGCTGATAAACACCGTTTCCGGGTCACCCAAGAAATAAAACTTCACGTACCAGCCACCGCACTCAATGATATGAACGTCCACGGATGGAGCGCTGTGATGAGGGGATGAACTGTATTGCGTCCCGTCGCTTCTCGTAATGACGGACTCGACGAATTGAGCGGTGACCTCTCCGGTCGACAGCAGGTTTTTCACAGCGATGCTCGCACGGGCCTCGTGCTGGAATCTGCCGGATCTGAGCGCGGAGATGACCGCGCGCTTCACTAAACGGTAATGACTTGGTATCGACAACCTCACCTCCATTATACGACAGTTCTCGTATTAATTGGCGTGATCCACGTCGCGCCGCGTTCGTGGATTGTCGATGAATTTTTTTTCGGGAGAAGCCTAACTGTCGAGCCCAAACAAGTCGCAATACAACCTCGGCAAGCCATAAAAAAACCCCGCCGGAGCGGGGTTCTCTACGACGTCAAAGCAAGCCCAAAAAGCTTACTTCCCGCCCACGCTTTGCAGCGTCGTCCACTTACCATCCACCACCTTGTACAGCGTGATGCCACCGTTCTTCAGGTCGCCCTTGCCGTCGTAAGCCAGGTTCGACGACGTCACTGCCGGCATCGAAGTCTTCGCGAGCAGCGGCAGGTACTTCGCCGGATCGGTCGAGTTGGCCTTCTTCATTGCGTCGAACATTGCCATTGCGCCGTCATAAGCGTACGGCGAGTACGTTTGCACGTCTTCGTTGAAACGCTTCTTGTACTTCGCAACGTAGTCCTTGCCGCCCGGCATTTGTTCCAGCGGCAGACCGGCGAGCGATGCCACCGTGCCGTTCGCTGCGTCACCCGCGATCTGGATGAACGTCGGCGTGTGGACCATTTCGCCGCCCATCAGCGGCGCCTTGATGCCCAGTGCCTTCATCTGCTTGACCATCGGCGCTGCTTGCGAATCCGCGCCGCCGTAGTAGATCAGGTCCGGCTGGACTGCCTTCAGCTTCGTCAGGATCGACTTGAAGTCGACAGCCTTGTCGTTCGTGTATTCACGATCGACGATCTGGCCACCCGCTGCCTTCGCTGCCTTCTCGAACTGATCCGCCAGACCCTGGCCATAAGCCGTGCGGTCGTCGACGATCACGATCTTCTTCATGCCCAGCGTCTTGACCGCGAACGTGCCGGCGACCGAACCTTGCTGCGTGTCGGACGTCATCATGCGGAACGTGGTCTTGAAGCCTTGTTGCGTGTATTCCGGCGCCGTTGCCATGGCGATTTCGGGGATGCCCGCGTTCGCGTAAATGCGCGACGCCGGAATCGTGGTGCCCGAATTGAAGTGGCCCAGCATGCCCTTAATACCGTCATCCACCAGCTTCTGCGCGACGGTCGTGCCGGTGCGCGGGTCAGCCTGGTCGTCGGCCGAATCCAGCACGAAACGAACCTGCTTGCCGCCGATCATCGGCTTGCTCGCGTTCATGTCTTCCACTGCCAGCACGATGCCGTTCTGGAAGTCTTTGCCGTAGTGCGCCTGCGCACCCGTCATCGGGCCGGCGAAACCGACCTTCACGTCTTCCGTCGATTGAGCGTTGGCCGTCCCCGCCAGCGACATCGCCGCAACCAATGCCGCGCCTGCCAGCTGTTTCATCTTGTGTTGCATAGCTTCTCCTTGGTACCAGGTGTGGATGGAGCGGTTTCGGGGTCGCCGTACCGCTTCCGTTTTGTTGAAAAGATCGGAAAGAGGGTCGCTCAACCAATCGTCATCAAATTCGCATTACCGCCGGCTGCCGCGGTATTCACGCTGACCGAGCGTTCCGTCAGCAGACGCTCCAGCGTGTAGTCCTCGTCGCCGCTTTCCAGCGCGCGCGCCGCGACGCCTTGCACCGACACGATCGGCCCGGTGCGCTTCGCCACTTCCTTCACCAGCGCGAGCAATTCGTCGCTATCGCCCTCAAACAGCACGGCGTCGAACGGTGTGTCGGCACTCTTCTTCACGCTCGCATGCGACTTCAGCGAGGCGGGCAGTTGCGACACCAATTGTTCGCCGGCCGCGCCTTCGAACAACGCGTGATTTCCGGTAGCCAGCGCCGCAGCGAACTGCACGCGCGCGCCGCTCGCCGTCGACGCCACACACAGCACCGTGCCGCGCGCGCCCAGCGTGTAGGTGTTGCGCTCGCCGGTGGGCCCCGACAATACCGCCGTTGCTCCTGCCGGCACATGCGACAGATAGCCGTCGCAACGTGCGGCCAATTGCGGCTGACGTTCGGCGATCAGCCAGTCACGCAACGCGGTCAGCGCGGCGGACGGATTGTCGCTGTTTTCATTGCCTTGCGGTACGTCGGCGATCAACGACTGCGCCAGCGACTTCGGCAAACCAGCCGGACGCTTGGCCAGCAGACGTTGCAGATACAACGCGCCGCCCGCTTTCGGACCCGTGCCCGACAGACCTTCGCCGCCGAACGGCTGCACACCCACCACCGCGCCGATCACGTTGCGGTTCACATAAATATTGCCGACGTGCGCGCGGCTGATCACGTGAGCGATCGTTTCGTCGATCCGCGTGTGAATGCCGAGCGTCAGGCCGTAACCCGTCGTGCGGATCTGTTCGAGCAACTTGTCCAACTGGCTGCGGCGATAACGCACCACGTGCAGCACCGGGCCGAACACTTCGCGCTTCAGTTCGTCGATGCTGTCGAGCTCGATCAGCGTCGGCGGCACGAAGGTGCCTTGCGCGCAGCCGTCCGGCATCGGCAGTTGTTCGATCTTGCGGCCTTTCTCGCGCATCGCCGCGACGTGCGCGTCGATACCGCGCTTCGCGTCGAGGTCGATCACCGGACCGACGTCGATCGACAAACGGTCCGGATTACCCACCGCCAGTTCGCGCATCGCGCCGGTCAGCATTTCGAGCGTGCGGTCCGCGACATCGTCCTGCAGACAAAGAACGCGCAACGCGGAACACCGTTGACCGGCCGAATCGAACGACGACTGCAACACGTCCGCCACCACCTGTTCGGCGAGCGCAGAGGAGTCGACGATCATCGCGTTCTGGCCGCCCGTTTCGGCGATCAGCGGAATCGGCTTGCCGTCCGGATCGAGGCGACTCGACAGCGTCTTGTTGATCAGACGCGCGACTTCGGTCGAGCCGGTGAACATCACCGCGCGGGTCCGCGGATCGGCCACCAACGCGGCACCGACCGTTTCGCCGTTGCCCGGCAGCAGTTGCACCGCACCGGCCGGCACGCCGGCTTCGCGCAGAATTCGCACGGCTTGCGCGGCGATCAGCGGCGTTTGCTCAGCCGGCTTCGCGAGCACGGTGTTGCCGGCGGCGAGCGCCGCGGCCACCTGGCCCATGAAAATCGCCAGCGGGAAATTCCACGGGCTGATACAAACCACCGGGCCGAGCGGCCGATGCGTGTCGTTCGAAAACTCGTTGCGAATCTGCGTCGAGTAGTAGCGCAGAAAGTCGATCGCTTCGCGGATTTCCGCGACGGCATTCGCCAGCGACTTGCCGGCTTCGCGCACCACCAGACCCATCAGCGTGTGCATCTGCGCTTCGAGCAGATCGGCGGCACGGGCAAGGCAATCGGCGCGCGCATCGACCGGCGTGGCTTGCCAGATCGGCGCGGCGGCCACGGCGTGAGCCAACGCGGCGCTCACGTGCTCCGGCGTCGATTCGACCACCGTGCCGACGAGGTCGCGCTGATCGGCGGGATTGCGCACGTCGCGTGCGGTGCCCACGGCGATCTCGTTGTCCTCGAGCATCGGCGCGGCGCGCCACGGATGATGCGCGCTCGCCAGCAACGCCGACGACAGCGACGCCAGCCGGTGTTCGTTCGACAGATCGAGGCCCATTGAATTGAGACGCTCGGCGCCGAACAGATTGCGCGGCAGCGGAATCTTCGCGTGCGGCGCGCCGAGCGGCGTGATCTTCGACGCTTCGTCGGACGGGTCGGCGATCAGGTCTTTAATAGCGACGTTTTCGTCGGCGATACGATTCACGAACGACGTGTTCGCGCCGTTCTCCAGCAGACGGCGCACGAGATACGCGAGCAGCGTTTCATGCGTGCCGACCGGCGCGTACACGCGGCACGGACGGTTCAGCTTCCCAGCGGACAGCGGGCCGGTCACTTCTTCGTACAGCGGTTCGCCCATGCCGTGCAGGCACTGGAACTCGTACTGGCCGGGATAGTAGTTGTTGCCCGCGAGGTGATAGATCGCCGACAGCGTGTGCGCGTTGTGCGTGGCGAACTGCGGATACACCGCGTCCGGCGCGCCGAGCAGCTTCTTCGCGCAGGCGAGGTACGACACGTCCGTATAGATCTTGCGCGTGTAGACCGGATAGCCTTCGAGGCCGTCCACTTGCGCACGCTTGATTTCGGTGTCCCAGTACGCGCCCTTCACGAGGCGCACCATCACGCGATGACGGCTGCGGCGCGCCAGATCGATCACGTAATCGATCACGAACGGGCAGCGCTTCTGATACGCCTGGATCACGAAACCGATGCCGTTCCAGCCCGCCAGTTCCGGATCGAAGCACAGCGCTTCGAGCAGATCCAGCGAGATTTCGAGGCGGTCGGCCTCTTCGGCGTCGATGTTCAAACCGATGTCGTAACGGCGCGCGAGGATCGCGAGCGAGCGCACGCGCGGCAGCAGTTCGCTCATGGTGCGTTCCTGCTGCGAACGCGAGTAGCGTGCGTGCAGCGCGGAGAGCTTGATCGAAATGCCCGGGCCTTCGTAGATGCCACGGCCGCCGGCGGCCTTGCCGATCGCGTGGATCGCCTGCTCGTACGACGCGTAGTAGCGCTGCGCGTCGGCTTCGGTAGTGGCCGCCTCGCCGAGCATGTCGTACGAGTAGCGGAAACCGCGCGCTTCGTACTTACGGCTGTTGGCCAGCGCTTCGGAGATGTTCTCGCCGGTGACGAACTGCTCGCCCATCAGGCGCATCGCCATGTCCACGCCCTTGCGGATCAACGGCTCGCCGCCCTTGCCGATCAAACGCGTGAGCGCCGACGAAAGACTCGTTTCGCTATTGGTCGTCACCAGCTTGCCGGTGATCATCAAACCCCACGTCGCGGCGTTGACGAACAGCGACGGCGCCTGGCCGACGTGCGACTTCCAGTCGCCCTTGCTGATCTTGTCGCGAATCAGCGCGTCACGCGTGGCGCGGTCAGGAATACGCAGCAGCGCTTCGGCGAGGCACATCAGCGCGACGCCTTCCTGGCTCGACAGCGAGAATTCGTGGATCAGCCCTTCGACGCCGCCACCCTTGCTCTTCGTACGCAGTGTCTCGACCAGCTTGTGAGCCATGGCTTGCACGTCGCCGGCGAGGTTGGCCGGCAAGCGCGCCTGACCCAGCAGGAACGGCACGCACTCCGGCTCCGGACGGCGGTAAGCGGCGGTGATCGCCGCGCGCAGCACCGACTGCGGTTGCACGTTTTGCGCGAAGTCGAGGAACGGATGCGACGCACCGTCTTCTTCCTGTTCGACCGCGGCGCCATCGGCCAGGTCGGCGGAACCCGTTACCCCGGACAACTCCGGCGGCAATTGGCCGTGCTCGATCTTTTCGAGGTAAGCGAAGATCGCCTGCTTGATGAGCCAATGCGGAGTGCGTTCGAGGCGAGTGGCGGCATCTTTCAGCCGGGAACGCAGGAGGTCGTCGACCTTGACGCCAAGGGTGGTGCTAGCCATGTTTCCTTCTTCGGATACCAGACGAATGCCCGGCGAAAGACTAAAAGTTGGCGAATCGTACGCCTCTCAATAAAAAGGTGCAACCATACCAAACATATGGTTGCACCTTCTTTAAATCCTTGCGGGGCGGGGGTTTGCGCCCGACGGCGCCGCGTGCGGCGGAGCGGGTTTCGATCAGTACTTTCCCTGGCGTGATTCTTTTTGCTTTTACCCTTATCAAACGGGACGGCGCGCCGTTATAGAGAACAGGGCGGCAAGCGGCCTCACGGCACGCAAAAAAACGAAACGGGGTTTGGCGTTTTAGAGGATCGGTGAAATGGAAAAGTGGCTGGTGGTATTGGGCATCTGGGCAATGTGTGCGACTTGCGCGGTGCTGTTTATTCGTGGCGCAACGGGCGGCGCGGACAAACGCTCGGCGGTCGAAGGACGCACGCGCGCGGCATCGCGTGCATCGGCCGGCGATACGCGGACAGCGTTGAACGATTGATTTGAGTTGATTGGTGCGCGTGCTGCGAATGACGCGCGTTGGCCGTCAGATGTCGAGTGGATCGACTTCGACACTCCAGCGCAGCACGCCTTTCAAGCCGCGCAGCAGCGGCTGCCACCCGCGCAAAGTTGCCTGCAAAGCCGCCCTTGACGCGCTTTCGATCAGCAACTGCGCGCGATGTACGTGCATCACCTTGACGATGGTGAGCGGCACTGCGTCGTAGACGGTCACGCGTTCAGCGGCCGGAATGCCGGTCAGCGCCGCGGCGGCCTGTTGCAGGAACGCAATCGCGGCCTCGAGCGTGCGCCCTTCGGCGCGCAGCAGGGCCTGATAAACGAACGGTGGCAAATGCGCGTCGCGGCGCTCGGCCAAGGTCGAATTGGCGAAGCCGACGTAGTCGTGACGACCCAACGCGTGATACAGCGCGTGGCGCGGATAACGCGTCTGCACCAGTACTTCGCCGGGCAAACCTGAGCGGCCGGCCCGGCCGCTCACCTGCATGAGTTGCGCGAAGAGACGCTCGCTCGCGCGGAAGTCGTGCGAAAACAGCGCGGTGTCCGCGTTCAGCACCCCCACCAGCGACACGCGCTGAAAGTCGTGGCCCTTCGCGATCATCTGCGTACCGACCAGAATATCGACTTCGCCGGCGTGAACGTCGGAGAACAGCGCCTGCGCGCTGCCTTTGCGGCGCGTGCTGTCGGCGTCGATGCGCAACACGCGGGCGCCGGGCACCGCGCTCGCGAGCGTTTCTTCGACGCGTTGCGTGCCGCGCCCCATCGGCTCGATGTCGACGTTGCCGCACTCGGGACACGAGCGCGGAATGCGCGACTCCCAGCCGCAGTGGTGGCAACGCAGCGCACGCTCGGGCTTGTGCAGCACCACGTAAGCGCTACAGCGCGGACAACCGGCGACCCAGCCGCAGGCGTCGCAGGCAAGTTGCGGCGCGTAGCCGCGACGGTTCAGGAATACGAGGCTTTGCTCGCCGCGTTCAAGCCGGGCCTTCAGCGCGGCAATCAGCGGCCCTGACAGACCTTCCACCGACGCCCGTCCGCGCCTCCGCTCTTCTTCCAGATCGATCAGCCTAACGGTGGGCAACACGGCGTCCGCCACCGCTCGGCGCGACAGCGTGAGGCGCTTGTAGCGCCCCTGGTCGGCCTGCCACCAGCTTTCCAGCGACGGCGTCGCCGAGCCGAGCACGACCGGCAAACCCAGTTGCTTGGCGCGATAGATCGCCAGATCGCGCGCCGAATAGCGCAAACCTTCCTGCTGCTTGTAGGCCGGATCGTGTTCTTCATCGACGACGATCACCGCCAGCTTCGGCAGCGACGCGAGGATCGCGAGCCGCGTGCCGAGCACGATACGGGCGCGACCGGTGTGCGCGGCGAACCAGTTGCGCGCGCGTTCGCCTTCCGCGAGACCGCTGTGCAGCGTGACGATCGACGTCCCTTCGAGCGCGGCAAAGCGGGCGCGGAAGGCCGCCTCGAATTGCGGTGTCAGATTGATTTCGGGGACGAGGACGAGCGCCTGGGCGTCCGGCTTGGCCGCGAGAATTTCGGCGAGCGCGCGTAGATAGACCTCGGTTTTGCCGCTGCCCGTCACGCCGTGCAGCAGGAACGGCGCGAAACCGTTCGCGTCGCGAATGGCCTCGACGGCGACGGCTTGTTCGTCGGTAAGCTTGGGTAGCGTGGGCGCGGGCGTCTCCGGTGATGCCGCTGCGCCGACTACGTCGGCCGCCTCGATCACCTCCAGCGCAACCCAGCCTTGCGTTAGCCATGCTTCGAAGGTTGCGATTGCTTTCGGGTGCAGCGCACGTGCGTCGGCGGCCAGCAGGAAATCGGCTTCGGTAAGTGCCTGGGCGAGCTTGCGCAGCGCGCTGGCGCGCGCCGGCAACGCGTCGGGCAACGCCGCGCGCCCTTCGGACGTGAGGCTGTAGCGCTCTTCGGGCGCGAACAGGCGCGACCAACGCGAAGCGTCGCGCAGCGCCTGAGGCAACGCCGGCAGCGCGACTTCGCCGAGGCCGCGTTGATAGTAGTCCGCGGCGAAGGCGGCCAACGCGAGCCATTCCGCCGACACCGGTGGACACGCCGTGCATACGGCGCTCACGGCGCGGAGCCGGTCGGACGGCACGTCACTGTGAGCGGTTACTTCGCAGACGAGCCCCACCACGTGGCGCTTGCCGAACGGCACGCTGACCAGCATGCCGGGCTCGGCGAGTTCGGGCGTGTCGCACCGGTAGTCGAACAGCGTCGGCAGCGGATGATCCAGCGCAACGCGGACGAACACGTCGCTCACGCGGCAAGCCGAAGCGGATGCACCGGCGCGGCACGACGCCGCATCTCCGTGCATGTTGAGCGCGTGCCGAACCCGTCGAAGTTAAAGTAAAACTTCAATTTCGGCGCTAAGTTTTGGATTCGGCTGAACAATTGCAATCGGTCCGCGTGCCTGTGGATAACTTTGTTGAGAACTTCGCTGGAAAGGCCCGCGAAGCGCGCCGCAGCGGCGTTCTGTGGGTTTCCGCACGTTTCGCCGCGAACCCCTGAAACCCTTGCCAGACAAGGCTTAGATCAAATGCGCCGGCAAAGTGCAAGGGCCACGGTACGACGAAAGCTTCTACCGCGCCGCAGCGTGAAGAATGTGCATAAGTCAAGTCTTGACTTTCTCAGGACCGCCATCCGACGGCCTGTGGCATGCCAATTTTCCCTTAGAGCGAGAGCCCACTTTGCCGCGTTGCAGCAAAAACGGTAACGATTACAGCATCACGCCGGTGCATGCGCGCCGCTTCGAATCGCCCGGCTATGACGATGCACTTCGTCAACGAGCTCGGCGACATTTTCCGGCGGCGTGAATTGCGAGATGCCGTGGCCCAGATTGAAGACATGGCCCGGATGATTGCCGAAGCTGTCGAGCACGGCGCGCGCTTCCATGCGGATCGCCGCCGGCGGCGCAAACAGCACCGACGGGTCGATATTGCCCTGCAGCGCCACCTTACCGCCGACACGTTCGCGCGCTTTGGAGAGATTCACGGTCCAGTCGAGGCCGACCGCGTCCACGCCGATCTCGGCGATTTCGTCGAGCCACAGGCCGCCGCCCTTCGTGAAGGTGATCACCGGCACTTTTTCGCCGTCGTGTTCGCGCTTCAACTGGCTCACCACCTGCTGGATGTACTGCAACGAGAAGCGTTGGTAGATGCCGTCAGCCAGTGCCCCGCCCCACGTGTCGAAAATCATGACGGCTTGCGCGCCGGCTTCGATCTGCGCGTTCAGGTACGCCGCCACCGAGCGCGCATTGATCTCGAGAATGCGATGCATCAGGTCCGGGCGCGCGTAGAGCATCGATTTGACGGTGCGGAAGTCGGCCGAACCGCCACCTTCAACCATGTAGCACGCGAGCGTCCACGGGCTGCCCGAAAAGCCGATCAGCGGCACGCGCTGGCGGCCTTGTGCGTCCGTGAGCGCGGTGCGGATTTCACGCACGGCGTCGGTCACGTAGCGCAGCGTGGCGTCGATATCCGGCACCGCGAGACGCGCGACGTCGTCTTCGGTGCGCACCGGGCGGGCGAATTTCGGCCCCTCTCCCGTGACGAACTCGAGGCCGAGGCCCATGGCGTCCGGCACCGTGAGGATGTCGGAAAACAGAATGGCGGCGTCGAGCGGATAGCGCTCGAGCGGTTGCAGCGTGACCTCCGTTGCGAACGCCGGGTTCTTCGCGAGCCCAAGGAAACTGCCCGCGCGGCCACGTGTGGCGTTGTATTCCGGCAGATAGCGGCCAGCTTGCCGCATCAACCAGATCGGCGTGTAGTCGGTCGGCTGGCGCAGCAGCGCGCGCAGGAAAGTGTCGTTCAGGAGTTTATGGGCCACGGTGCGTACGACTGAGGGCAAAGGGGCATTTTACCGGACCCGGCTCCCGGCATCGCGCTTGATGCGGGCAATAACTGTTGCGCAACCGGCCGGCGGCCGCGCCTGGTGGCGCCCAATGCCCATGACGACTCAGCTGAACGGCTAATGTTCAAGCCCGAATTGCCGGGCTATTATCCGACCACCTTACCGGACAATTACACGCACACAAGGAGACTCCATGAACAAGGCAGCACTCGCACTGCTCGGCGCACTGGCCGGGGTTTTGATGCACGCAGGGGTGGCCGTGGCGCAGACCAGCACCGCCGCGGCGCCCTCCCGGCTCGACGACATTCTTGCGCGCGGCACGCTGCGCGCGTGCACGACCGGCGACTACAAGCCTTACTCGTTCTACAAGCCGGACGGCCAGTTCGAGGGCATCGACATCGACATGACGGAGTCGCTCGCCAAGTCGCTCGGCGTGAAGGTGGAGTACGTCAAAACGTCGTGGTCGAATCTGATGAACGACTTCGTCGCCAAATGCGATATCGGCGTGGGCGGGGTGTCGCCGACGCTCGAACGGCAAAAGCGCGCATTCTTCACGCAGGCGTACATGGTGGACGGCAAAACGCCGATTGTTCGCTGCGACGACGTCAACAAGTATCAAACCGTCGCGCAGATCGACCAGCCGGGCACGCGGGTGATTGTCAACCCGGGCGGCACCAACGAACGGTTCGCGAAACAATACTTTCCGCATGCGAACCTCACTGTTTATCCGGACAACGTGACGATCTTCAAGCAGATCCTGGCCGGCAAGGCCGACGTGATGGTGACGGATGCGTCGGAAACCTTGCTGCAGCAAAAGCTGAATCCGGGCCTGTGTTCGGTGCATCCTGACAAACCGTTCCAGTACGGTGAGAAAGCCTGGCTGCTGCCGCGTGGCGACGTGACGTTCCAGCAGTATGTTGACCAGTGGCTGCACCTTGCACGCGCGACGGGCGAATATCAGGCGATCTCGGATAAATGGCTGAAATAAAGCCGCCAGGTTGAGCGGTGCGGGTCGGTTTTTTGAAGAACGGGCGGCGATTCGGCTCATTGATAGGGCCGCATCCCCCACAGGATCATGTAACGGAACGCCGACGAGTTAAGCGAAAGCCGAACAATGTGGCCGTATTGCCTCCCATGAATCGGCCCCGTCCCGGCCTTCTCCTTAGCTTGACGTTCCGCAATGCAGCACGCCGCAGTTCGTTTTATCTGATTAATTTCTCGAACCGGAAAAGCCCATGTAACACAGGCGATTCTTGAGAAAGAAGATGAGGATGCAACTATTTCATGCGGAATCGACTGAATGGATTACGCCGCGCCATGCGTCGCGAATAGCATCAATCAGGCGTATGAAATTGCGGGCAAGTCATCGGTAATACTTACGTTTAAAACGTTTTTATTTGGCAATATGTCCCGCAACGCCTTATCTGGCGGGCGTTACAACCTGAAACACTTTGTTACCGCGCTCGTAGATTAATTCGCCCACAATGCCCTCAACGGTTTCAACACGGATGTGGCTGGGTGTGTGGTGTGAGCGGATACGATGCACTTGCCGGTCGGCGTATGCCGAAGCCCTGTGAAGGGGCATCCCTGCTGGGGCCGTAGTCGACGCTGGGGCGTCGTCTCAGTTGGTTCCAACTTTGGTCTCCTCGCGCTAACCCCGTAGCGTGTGGTTTTTAGCGGGCTCCAGGCCCGCTTTTTTTTCGCCCGGTCAAACGTTTGCGCGGTACGGTATCGCGCCGGTTGGAGTCTGTTCGCAGCCAGCTAACGGCTCGCGCGGGCTTGCACAGCAAACGGTTTTGACCAATCTTCTCCATCCGGAAGCCGCGCCGCAAGATGACTTGCTGGCGCGGCGTCTGTCGATCGGCCGGCCCGCCCTAAAGTTAAGCCGTCTTGTTTTCCTGCAGCTTCAGTTCGCTGATCATCCGCTCGCGCATGATGAATTTCTGCACTTTGCCGGTCACCGTCATCGGCAATTCGTCGACGAAGCGGATGTACTTCGGCACCTTGTAGTGCGCAATCTGGCCTTGGCAGAATTGCTGGATATCTTCCGCGGTGGCCTGCTCACCGGAACGCAATACCACCCACGCGCAAACCTCCTCGCCGTATTTCGCATCCGGCACGCCAAACACCTGCACGCTCTGGATCTTCGGGTGGCGGAACAGAAACTCCTCGATCTCGCGCGGATAGATGTTCTCGCCGCCGCGAATCAGCATGTCTTTCAGCCGGCCGACGATGTTGCAGTAGCCGTCGGCGTCGAGCGTTGCCAGATCGCCGGTGTGCATCCAGCCATCTTCGATGCTTTCGCGCGTCTTCGCCTCGTCGCCCCAATAGCCTTGCATCACCGAATAGCCGCGCGTACAAAGCTCCCCGGTTTCGCCCACCGGAACTATCTCGCCGAGCGGATCGACGATCTTCACTTCAAGGTGCGGCTGGATACGGCCGACGGTTGTCGTTCGCTTGTCCAGCGGGTCCGTGGTCGAACTCTGGAACGACACCGGGCTCGTTTCCGTCATGCCGTAGGCAATGGTGATCTCGCTCAGGTGCATTCTGGAGACGACCTTCTTCATCGTCTCGATCGGACACGGTGAACCGGCCATGATGCCGGTGCGCAGGCGCGACAAATCGTATGTGGCGAAATCAGGGTGGTCGAGTTCGGCGATGAACATGGTCGGCACACCATGCAGCGCGGTGCATTTTTCTTCCGCAACCGCGGCCAGCGTCGCCGCCGGGTCGAAGCCCTCGCCGGGGAACACCATGTTGGCGCCGACCGACACGCACGCCAGCACCGACAACACCATGCCGAAGCAGTGATAAAGCGGCACGGGAATGCACAGGCCGTCCTGCTCGCTCAGGCACATCGCCATCGCGATATAGCGCGCATTGTTGACCACGTTCCGGTGCGTCAGCGTCGCGCCTTTCGGGTTGCCGGTCGTGCCGCTGGTGAACTGGATATTGATCGGCTCGTCGGCGTGCAGCGTCGCGGCGGCTGCGTCGAGTCTGGCGAGGTCGAACGTCGCACGGCCCTGCTCAACCACCTCCGAAAACGACAGCATGCCGGGCGTCTCGGTATCGCACATGCGGATCACGATCCGCAGCCCCGGCAGACGCGCGGCATGCAGGTCGCCGGGCGCGGCGCTCGCCAGTTCGGGCGCGAGCTCCTGCAGCATCTGCAGATACATCGACGACTTGAAGCGCTCCGCCGCAATGATCGCCTTGCAGTCCACCTTGTTCAGCGCGTATTCGAGTTCGGCCAGACGGTAGGCGGGATTGATATTCACCAGCACGGCGCCGATCCGCGCGGTGGCGAATTGGGTCAGCAGCCATTCGACGCGGTTGGGTGACCAGATCCCGACACGATCGCCCTTTACGATGCCGAGCGCGGCCAGCCCCGACGCGAGCACGTCGACTTCGTCGGCGAATTCCTGCCATGTCCAGCGGATGCCCTGCTCCCGGAAAACTACGGCCGGCCTGGTTGGAAAACGTTGTGCTGTGTCCCGAAGAAACTGACTCACCGTCGCATCGCTGAGCGGGACCTGCGTCGAGCCGCGCACGTAAGAGATGCCATCGCGGGGCTCGATGAGCGCACTTTCGTCTGTTACTTGACCTGCCATGGTGAAGTCTCCGAGAGGCAATCGTTGCTCTATTGAAATGAATTTGAAACCGATTGTGCCACTAGCGCCTAGCGCGGCGGCATCAAGTCTTACCCGCACCGCAGGCCGGTGGTGTTACCCCGTCATGCCCATTGACGAATTGTGTGGCGTTATCGACCGTGGTCATGGCGCGCGCGGTTAGCGTCCCCGGTCACCGCGAGCGCGGCGAAGATGGTGACGCGGAATGCCGGCGAAGGACAACGATCACCGTGGCTGTCCTGTTCGCTCACGCAAACCGAACGATCGCGACGCGCTAGTCGCTCGCGACCGGGTGGCGCCCCGAATCACCGCAGTTATTCCACGCCGGCCTATCCGGCAGCGCGATGATCGATGACGCCGTGAACTCGACGCTTCGAAGGAAATTGAAATGAGAGTAGTCAGCAACACGTTTCATCCGGCTGCGGACATGGCGGACACGCAAACCCGACTGGATGCGCCGAGGCCCACGCCGGCCTTGAATCCGCACGACGCGGCGAACGGCGGCGCCTCGCGCGAATTGGCGCCTGATTTTCCGCCCGCCTATGCCATTGAGCGCCCCGCAGGCGAGCTATCGCCGGTCACGCAGCAACCGGACCTCTATCGTGACGCGGGCGGCGGTCAATACCTCCATCACAATTCCAGCTGGTACCCGGTGCGCTACGACGCCGACAACGGCACTTTGCGCGTCTGGCAGCCCGACAGGGCCTACAAACCCCAATACCCGATACGGCGCGATGCCGACGGCAACTTCGCGCTGCATAACAACGTGGGACTCAAGGGCGGCGGTCTTTTCGACAAGACACCGGCCAACTCTTCGAGTCACGGCGCGGCGGACCACAACACCAATCGCCAGGCGCTCGGCACCCAACTCGGTGTGATCCGGAGTGTCAGCGAGCCGGGGAGCTACGCGAACAGCGTCAAACTCGTGAACGATGGACTTTCGCGATTGCAGGTCGGTTTATCCGACCAGGCCTTCGACCGGATATCGACCAATCTCAATCGCGTTCAAAACGGCAAGATGACGAACGCCGAAGCGTCGTCGTCGGAATATAGGACCTTCATGAACGACGTTCACGACTCGACGCTCTCGCAAGGCGATAGGAACTGGTCGCGTTTTGGCGCCTATCTGAATCGTTATGCGGGCGTCCCGTATCACGCCGAGACGGATATCGCCAACATGCATCTGAATCGAAACCAGGACCAACTGACGCGTCTGAACATGCAGGCGTTCGTTCAAAACGATCCAAAAGCCTGACGCGCCACATCGATCCGCAAGCGGACGTAAAAAAGGGCTCCTATCAGGAGCCCTTTTTCATTCTTGCCGTTCCGCCGGAGGTAGCGACACACGTCGCCAAATCTGGGAAACGCTTAACCGCTTTTAGTTCTGACCGCGCAGCTTGCGCAGACGCTGGATCGCAGCGAGCTGAGCCGTCGCGTACGCGAGTTCCGCTTGCGCGGTGGCGTACTCAAGGTTCGAACCCGTGTTCTGCAGCGCTTCTTCCGCACGCTTGCGTGCATCTTCAGCCTTGGCCTCGTCGAGATCCTTGCCACGAATTGCGGTGTCGGCGAGAACCGTCACAGCGCCCGGCTGGATTTCGAGGATGCCGCCAGCGACGAACACAAACTCTTCTTCGCCGTTTTCAGCTTCAATGCGCACCGCACCCGGACGAATCCGCGTGATGAGCGGCGTGTGGCCCGGCAGAATGCCGAGTTCACCGGCTTCGCCCGGCAGCGCGACGAACTTCGCCTGGCCCGAGAAGATCTGCTCTTCCGCGCTGACGACGTCTACTTTAATAGTTGCCATAAGTGTCGACTCCTGTCGACGAGAGTGGGCGCTTTAGCGCTTCCCCTCGTCTCATGCAAGGCTGGGTTGAACGTAGTAAGAGGCGCCGGCTTTGCGTTCCGCTACCGTTCGGTACCGATACGCGCGAGGCCGGCGCCCGCTTCGTTACACCCGACCTTTACTGGATCTTCTTGGCCTTTTCGAAGGCTTCGTCGATCGTGCCGACCATGTAGAACGCTTGTTCCGGCAGGTGGTCGCACTCGCCTTCAACGATCATCTTGAAGCCACGGATCGTTTCCTTCAGCGGCACGTACTTGCCCGGCGAGCCCGTGAACACTTCAGCGACGTGGAACGGCTGCGACAGGAAACGCTGAATCTTACGAGCGCGCGCAACGGCGAGCTTGTCTTCCGGCGCGAGTTCGTCCATGCCCAGAATCGCGATAATGTCGCGCAGTTCCTTGTAGCGCTGCAGCGTTTGCTGCACGCCGCGCGTGATTGCGTAGTGCTCTTCGCCGATCACGTTCGGGTCGATCTGACGCGAGGTCGAATCGAGCGGGTCGACTGCCGGGTAGATACCCAGCGAAGCGATGTCACGCGACAACACGACGGTTGCGTCCAAGTGGCCGAAAGTCGTAGCCGGCGACGGGTCGGTCAAGTCATCCGCAGGGACGTACACGGCCTGCACCGACGTGATCGAGCCAGTCTTGGTCGACGTAATACGCTCTTGCAGCTTACCCATTTCTTCAGCCAAAGTAGGCTGATAGCCCACTGCCGACGGCATACGGCCGAGCAGTGCCGACACTTCCGTGCCTGCCAGCGTGAAACGGTAGATGTTGTCGACGAAGAACAGCACGTCCAGACCTTCGTCACGGAAGTGCTCAGCCATCGTCAGGCCGGTCAGCGCAACGCGCAGACGGTTGCCCGGCGGCTCGTTCATCTGGCCGTACACCAGCGCGACCTTGTCGAGAACGTTCGAGTCCTTCATTTCGTGATAGAAGTCGTTCCCTTCGCGGGTACGCTCGCCAACACCGGCGAACACGGAGTAACCACCGTGTTCCTTAGCGATGTTGTTGATCAGTTCCATCATGTTCACGGTCTTGCCCACACCGGCGCCGCCGAACAGACCCACCTTGCCGCCCTTCGCGAACGGGCAGATCAGGTCGATAACCTTGATGCCGGTTTCGAGCAGTTCGGTCGACGGCGACAGTTCGTCGAACGCCGGAGCCTTCTGGTGAATACCGCGAACCACGTCCGAGTTGATCGGGCCGGCTTCGTCGATCGGGCGACCCAGCACGTCCATGATCCGGCCCAGAGTCGGCTTGCCGACCGGCACGCTGATCGGCTTACCCGTGTTTTTCACGACCGTACCGCGACGCAGGCCGTCCGATGCACCCAGACAGATGGTACGGACAACGCCGTCGCCCAGTTGTTGCTGGACTTCGAGGGTCAGTTCCGAACCTTCGAGAATGAGCGCGTCGTAAATCTTCGGCATGGTTGCACGCGGGAATTCCACGTCGATCACCGCGCCGATGCACTGTACGATCTTGCCTTCTACCAAAGCAGTAGTACTCATCGCTTTTCCTTTAGATACTCAATTCTTCACTCGCGCAAAGGCGCAGTTTCGGTGGGGTCGCCTGGACGGGTGCGCCACACGGGCACACCCGTGGCAGCTTGCTTGACCGTCACGGTCAGACAGCCGCCGCGCCACCGACGATTTCCGACAGTTCTTTCGTGATCGCGGCCTGACGGCTCTTGTTGTACACGAGCTGCAGTTCGTTGATGACCGTCTTCGCATTGTCCGAAGCGGCCTTCATCGCGACCATTCGTGCCGACTGCTCCGATGCCATGTTTTCCGCGACGGCCTGATAGACCAGCGCTTCGACATAACGCACCAGCAGTTCGTCCACCACTGCCTGCGCATCCGGCTCGTAGATGTAGTCCCACTGCGTGCTCGGCGTCGTGCCGTCTACTTCCTTGCGCTCGAACTGTTCTGCCGACAGCGGCAGCAGTTGCTCGATCACCGGCTCCTGCTTCATCGTGTTGACGAAGCGCGTGTACGCGAGGTACACCGCCGAAACCTTGCCTTCCGAGTACAGGTCGAGCTGCACCTTCACCGCGCCGATCAGCTTTTCCAGATGCGGCGTATCGCCCAGATGCACGACGTTCGACACCACCTTGGCGCGCAAACGGTTCAGGAAACCCAAACCCTTGGTGCCGATCGCAGTTGCTTCGATCGTCTTGCCCTGGCCTTCCAGTTCCTTGAACTTCTGCACCGACGCACGCAGCACGTTGGTATTCATGCCGCCGCACAGACCCTTGTCGGTCGTCACGAGGATGATGCCGGCCGCCTTCGCGCCTTCGTTCGACACCATGAACGGGTGACGATACTCCGGGTTCGCACGGCTCATGTGTGCAGCGATATCGCGGACCTTGTCGGCATACGGGCGAGCAGCGCGCATGCGCTCCTGAGCGCGGCGCATCTTCGATGCGGCCACCATCTCCATCGCTTTCGTGATCTTGCGCGTGTTTTGCACGCTCTTGATCTTGCCGCGAATTTCCTTCATTCCAGCCATTGCTTGCTCCTTGTCGGCCCGAGTTAGCGCTTTAGCACTGACTCGGGCCCATCGAAGCAGCGCGGGAGCATTCTCATGCGGCCCGCGCCGCTTCAAGGTCCGTTTATGCCTTGCGGATCACTCGCGGATCAATAAGCGCCGGACTTCTTGAAGTCTTTGAGGGCCGTGTGCAGCAGGCCTTCGTCGTCCTTCGAGAGTTCCTTGGTATCTTCGATGCGCTTGACCAGGTCAGCGTGGCTCGACTTCAGATGTTCGCGCAGGCCCTTTTCGAACGGCAGGACTTGCGAGACTTCCAGATCGTCGAGGTAACCGTTGTTCGCGGCGAACAGCGCGACCGCCAGTTCCCACACTTGCAGCGGTTGATACTGCGGCTGCTTCAGCAATTCCGTCACGCGGCGGCCGCGCTCCAGTTGCTTGCGGGTCGCTTCGTCGAGGTCCGACGCGAACTGCGCGAACGCAGCCAGCTCACGGTACTGCGCGAGGTCGGTACGGATACCGCCCGACAGCTTCTTCACGACCTTGGTCTGAGCCGCACCACCAACGCGCGACACCGACACGCCGGCGTTAATGGCCGGGCGGATACCTGCGTTGAAAAGGTCGGTTTCCAGGAAGATCTGGCCGTCGGTAATCGAGATCACGTTCGTCGGAACGAATGCGGTCACGTCGCCCGCTTGCGTTTCAATGACCGGCAGTGCCGTCAGCGAACCGCTCTTGCCCTTCACTTCGCCGTTCGTGAACTTCTCGACGTACTCTTCCGAGACGCGAGCCGCACGTTCCAGCAGACGCGAGTGCAGATAGAACACGTCACCCGGATAAGCTTCACGGCCCGGCGGACGGCGCAGCAGCAGAGAGATCTGACGGTATGCCCAAGCTTGCTTGGTCAAATCGTCATACACGATCAGCGCGTCTTGACCGCGGTCGCGGAAGTATTCGCCCATCGTGCAGCCGGCGTACGGTGCGAGGTATTGCATCGCAGCCGATTCCGACGCCGAAGCGGCGACGACGATCGTGTATTCCAGCGCGCCGGTTTCTTCCAGCTTGCGAACCACGTTCATGATCGACGAAGCCTTCTGGCCGATCGCGACGTAGATACAGAAGAGGTTCTTGCCCTTCTGGTTGATGATCGCGTCGACAGCGACTGCGGTCTTGCCGCACTGGCGGTCGCCAATGATCAGCTCACGCTGGCCACGGCCAACCGGCACCATCGCGTCGATCGACTTCAGACCGGTTTGGACCGGTTCCGAAACCGACTTACGCCAGATCACGCCCGGTGCAATCTTTTCGATTGCGTCGGTTTTCTTCGCGTTGATCGGGCCCTTGCCGTCGATCGGGTTGCCGAGTGCATCGACCACGCGGCCGAGCAGTTCCGGACCCACCGGCACTTCGAGAATGCGGCCCGTCGTCTTGACGATGTCGCCTTCCGAAATGTGTTCGTACTCACCCAGAATCACGGCGCCGACCGAGTCGCGCTCGAGGTTCAGCGCGAGACCGAAGGTGTTGCCCGGAAATTCGAGCATTTCGCCTTGCATCACTTCCGACAGGCCGTGAATACGCACGATACCGTCGGTCACGGAGATCACGGTGCCCTGGTTGCGAACGTCTGCGCTCGCGTCAAGGCCCTGGATCCGGCTCTTGATCAGCTCGCTGATCTCAGAGGGATTGAGTTGCATTATTCGCTCCTGATAGTCAATTCTGTTGCGTGCCAGCCGCTTCAGCGCGTTACGCGCTTCAGGCCGTCAGAGCCGTCTGCATGCTGGCAAGCCGCGCGCGGACCGAGGTATCGAGCACTTCGTCGCCAACCGTCACGCGCACACCGCCAATCAGCGACGAGTCGACTTCGACCGTCGGCTTCAGCTTGCGGTGGAACTTGCGTTCGAGACTTGCGACGAGGTCGTTCAACTGCGCGCCTTCGAGCGGGAATGCGCTGACGATCAGCACATCGGCCGCCCCTTCGCGGGCATTCTTCAACTCTTCGAACTGCGTAGCGATTTCCGGCAGCAATTGCAGGCGATGGTTATCCACCAGCATTTGCACCAGATTCTTCGCTTGCGCGTCGTCCTTGAGCGGCGACTTGACCGCGGCCAGCAGCAGTTCGCTGACTTGGGCGCGGCTTACTTTCGGGCTCGAGGCGATCGACAGCACTTCGGGCAGACGCGCAACCTGTGCCAGCTCCTGCACGAGCGTGGACCAGGCGGCGATGTCACCAGCTTCGGCCACGCCAAACAGCGCTTCTGCGTACGGACGGGCGATGGTTGCAAGTTCGGCCATGATCAGAGCTCGGCTTTCAGTTGATTCAGCAGGTCAGCGTGAGCTGCCTGGTCGACTTCGCGCTTCAGGATCTGTTCAGCGCCCTTCACTGCGAGTGAAGCGACTTCGCCGCGCAGCGTTTCGCGCGCCTTCACGACTTGCTGGTCCGCGTCGGCCTTCGCTTGCGCGATGATGCGAGCGGCTTCAGCGTGTGCTTGCGCCTTGATTTCGTCAGCGACTGTCACAGCGCGCTTTTCTGCGTCGGCAATACGTTGCTGACCGTCGTTGCGTGCCTGAGCGAGTTCCTGGTCGACGCGCTTATGAGCGGCTTCGAGTTCAGCCTTGCCCTTTTCAGCAGCCGACAAACCGTCAGCAATCTTCTTCGAGCGCTCGTCGAGGGCGTTGATCAACGGCGGCCACACGAACTTCATCGTGAACCACGCGAGGATCAGGAACACGACCATTTGCGCAAACAGGGTTGCGTTAAGATTCACGGTGTTTCCTTAAACGTTGCTAGTTCGGAAAGTGAAACGGCAAGGCGCTCATCGATTCTGTATTCGATCAGCGCCCAAGTGCCCGTTCCGCCCTGCGCCTTTACCAGTTATAGCTCAGGCGCAAACTTCCGAGGAACCTCAGCCTGCCAGCTTCGACAGCAGCGGGTTCGCGAACGCGAACAGCATTGCCACACCAACGCCAATCAGAAACGCCGCATCGATCAGACCAGCCAGCAGGAACATCTTGGTTTGCAGCGGGTTCATCAATTCCGGCTGACGAGCACATGCTTCGATGTACTTGCCGCCCATCAGGCCGATACCGATACAGGCGCCGATTGCACCCAGGCCGATGATGATGCCGATACCGATGGCGGTCAGACCCTGGATGTTGGCGATGAAAGCTTGCATGATCACTCCTTTGTGAAAAGTCTTTTAGAACTGGTTGGAACTGGGATTTAAAAAACTAAAGCTAAAACCAAAAACTATTCGCGACGTGCAGCCGCTACTAGTGGGTATCGTGAGCCTGGCCGAGGTACACCAGCGTCAGCATCATGAAAATGAACGCCTGCAGCAGAACGATCAAAATGTGGAAGATCGCCCAAACCGTGCCTGCGATCACATGGCCGATGAAGCCAAGCACCGACACGTCCGCGCCGAAACCCCACATGCTCCCGAGCAGGGCAATCAGCAGGAACAACAGTTCGCCCGCGTACATGTTGCCGAACAGCCGCATGCCGAGCGAGACCGTCTTGGCGACGAACTCGATGATGTTCAGTGCAAGGTTCGGGATCCACAGCAGCGGATGCGCACCGAACGGAGCGGACAGCAGTTCATGCACGAAGCCGCCGGCGCCCTTGATCTTGATGTTGTAGTAAATCATCAGCGCGAACACACCGAGGGCGATACCGAGCGTACCGTTCAGGTCGGCGGTCGGCACGATGCGGTGGTGCGGGATGACTTCGGACAGACCCAGCAAGCCAATGATCTTGCCCGGCAGGTCCACAGGGATAAAGTCGAGCGAGTTCATCAGCGCGACCCAGACGAACACGGTCAGGGCCAGCGGTGCGATGAAGGTACGCGAGCCGTGGATCATCGACTTCGATTGATCCTCGACCATTTCGACCAGCATTTCGATCGCGCACTGGAAACGGCCCGGCACGCCGGACGTTGCCTTGCGGGCAGCGAGATGCAGAATGAAGATGGTGGCCAGACCGCAAACGATCGACCAGAAAAGGGTGTCCAGATTCCACACGTGAATGTCGAAAATCGACGTCTGATGCGCGGTGGAAAAGTTCTGCAAGTGGTGCGCGATGTACTCGGACGGATCCATTGCGCGCGTGCCTTCGCTAGCTGCCATATCGTTAAAGCCACCCAAATTGTCGAAAATCGTCTTAGGCCGTTCCCGCAGCAATGCTGTATTGCGGGAACACGCCGGGTGCGGATCGTGTCATATCCGCACTCCTGATGCCAGCGCTGCGCGCCAGCCTGAATTTTGTGCTGCTTTGTTCCTGCACCCTTAGCGCCAGGCTAAGGCGATCCAGTACGTCTTGAGCGCGACGAGGTAGGTCACGAGCAGCGGAACCCAGCTTACGTCGTGATACCAGAAGGCGATGACTACAAACATCGCGATCGTTGTCCCCATCTTGAGCGCTTCGCCAATCATCCAGCTCATGGCTGTTGTGGCGCCGCTCAGCGTTCTAAGTCGTGCCGCGAACAACGCGCTCGGCACCCAGCAGATCGCTCCCCCCAGGAATGCGGACAGCGCAGCATCGCCCGGTGGCTTGTAGAACAGCCACCACAGCAGCGTTGCACCCAGGGACAAAACCATTTGCGCCGCCACGACCTTGAAAGGCGTAACGCGCGATGGACGACTCACATTCGGACCAAACAGCTTTTCAGCTTCGGTCCGCGTGAGCGGAACGATATTGTTATCTTGCTGCTCGACATCCCACGCTTCGTCAGAAGGGACTCGCTGACCGGTGGACGCAACGGAAGCGGTGCGTTCAGCGGATTCGTCGTGCCCATTCTTCGGCGCTTGATTCGACGTTTTGACCGCCATCGCAGTGTTCCGAAAGTCTTGTTCCAGCCCGCCAGCTTACGCTGCGCTTACGGGGTTGCCGTGCAATTAAATCCGGGCGATTGTAAGCGATAGTTGCAGGCAATTCAAGACTTTAGGCCGTTCAATAAGCTGCGTGAAACCGGCCCTCACGATGCGGGAATGGCCGCCCGGCGGGGCAAAACGCGCCAAATGTAAGGCGGCTGGGGGGCGGTAAAACATGCGCATTGAATCGCGCCAATTTGCGCCCGCGCAAACGGGCTTTTAACGCCGTAACGGCCGTCTCGAAAACGCAACAAACGCCGATTTTTGCGCGCGCGGGTGGACAGGCGGGGCGGCGTTGGGTAGGCAGTCGGCTTCGTAGATCGCGCTAGCTGTGAAGGCCAAGCCACGTACATCTGCATTCCTGATTATTCAAGGCAGGATTTAGTTAGGATTCCAGCACGCTCTGATAGATAGGCGGCGACTCGATCAACGCTGCGTGCTTGCATCGATTGGCCTACTCCGGCGCGGTTGATAACCCGGCAACGCACCAAATAGCTTGCGAACGAAATCTCGCCCCGATCCGTCGCAAGCCCCCTACTTCAGCTCGCCAATCAGACAGCGGCAGCGTTACCACGCAAGCGCACCAGAATACCTTCCAGCGCATCCAGATCGCCGAAGTCGACCAGCACCTGCCCTCGCCCCCGTCGGCCGAGCTTGATCTTCACCGTCGACGCCAGCAAATCGGACAGCTCTTCCTCAAGCCGCCGCGTGTCGCGCCCGCCGTCCGGATTCACCCGCGCCTTCACCGCCGGCGCGGCCTTGGTGGTCGTCGTGACCAGCTTCTCGGTCTCACGCACCGACATGCGTTTATTGACGACCTGATTGGCCAGCGTGATCTGCGTCGCGGCGTCCACGGCCAGCAGCGCGCGCGCATGGCCCATGTCGAGATCGCCGGCGAGCAACATGGTCTGTACCGGCGACGCCAGGTTGAGCAGGCGCAGCAGGTTCGATACCGCACTGCGCGAACGCCCCACCGACTCCGCCGCCTGCTCGTGCGTGAAATTGAACTCGTCGAGCAGACGCTGGATGCCCTGCGCCTCTTCCAGCGGGTTCAGATCCTCGCGCTGAATGTTCTCGATCAGCGCCATCGCCGCGGCGGCCTGATCCGGCACATCCCTGACGAGCACCGGCACTTCGCTCAGGCCAGCAAGCCGCGCCGCGCGGAAGCGCCGCTCGCCCGCGATAATTTCGTACTTGTCCGCGGACACGGGACGTACCAGGATCGGCTGCATCACACCCTGAGCGCGGATGCTCGCCGCCAGTTCCTGCAACGCGCCTTCGTCCATGCGAGTGCGCGGCTGATACTTGCCCGCCTGCATCTTGCTAAGCGGCAGCACGTTCGGCGCGCCTTCAATGGCAACGGCCTCGGTGATATCCGCGCTGCCACCCAGCAGTGCTTCAAGGCCGCGACCCAATCCCTTCTTTCTCGCTACTGCGTTCATCGTGCTTCCTCGATCCGCTTAGGATGCCTGGGGCGCGTCATTCAACGCGCGTACCCGTTCAATCATTTCCGCGCCGAACTGCACGTATGCCTGCGCGCCGCGCGATGCGCGGTCGAACACCACGCCCGGCAAACCGTAGCTGGGCGCTTCGGCCAGACGCACGTTGCGCGGGATCACCACGTCGAATACCTTGTCACCGAAATGCTCTTTCAGTTGATCGGAGACTTGCTGCTGCAGCGTGATGCGCGGATCGAACATGACGCGCAACAGGCCGATCACCTTCAGGTCGCGGTTCAGGTTGGCGTGCACCTGCTTGATGGTGTTGACCAGATCCGACAGACCTTCGAGCGCGAAGTACTCGCACTGCATCGGAATCACGACGCCGTGTGCGGCGCACAGGCCGTTGAGCGTCAGCAGCGACAAAGCCGGCGGGCAATCGATCAGCACGAAATCGTATTCGCCTTCGACCGCGGCAAGCGCGTTCTTCAATTGACGCTCACGGTTCTGGACGCTGACCAGCTCGACCTCGGCACCGGCGAGTTCGCGATTCGCCGGCAGTACGTCGTAGCCCACCGCTTCGGGTCGCACTCGCGCATCCGTCACCGCGACGCCATCCACGAGCACTTCGTAGACCGTAGTCGCGCAGGCGGCCTTATCGATGCCGCTACCCATCGTGGCGTTACCCTGCGGGTCCAGGTCGATGAGAAGGACACGCTGTCCCTGCGCTGCCAAGCTCGCGGCCAGATTGACTGTGGTCGTCGTCTTGCCGACGCCGCCTTTCTGGTTCGCAACGCAGAAGATTTTTGCCATCGTTGGTGTGTCCCTTTTGCTGCCTGGATGAAGTGAGTAAAGCTTGCTGCTGATACGGGGTGCGGCTAATGGCGCTAGTGGCCCGCCCACGAAGTCTGCGGCTGTCAGTTGACCGCATCCACCCGAACCTTGATCAGATGCCGTTCGGCATCGAGCGACGGCACATTCAGCCGGATGATCTGTTCCACGTGGGCGCCCGCAGGCAAGCGCTCGATCTCGCATTCCGGACGCACGCCTTTCATCGCCCAGATCGCGCCCTGCTCCGCAACCAGATGACGGGCCAGTGTAACGAAATCCGAGAGCTCTGCGAATGCGCGCGAGACGATTACGTCGAACTTTGCGGGTACTTCGGCGCCCGGCTGCAATGTCTCGACGCGGCCCGTCACCACCGACAGATTGGCCAAACTCAGTTCGGCCTTGGCCTGCGACTGAAACGCCGTCTTCTTATGAACGATGTCATTCACGGTGACAGTCCATTCAGGCAAAACAATCGCCAGCACAATACCCGGCAAACCGCCGCCCGAGCCGACGTCGAGCACCGACGACGGGCCGCGCGGCGCCAGATGCGGCACGATCGAAAGCGAATCGAGAATGTGCTGGATCAGCATCTGTCGCGGATCGCGGATGGCCGTCAGGTTGTAGACGGCATTCCACTTCGACAGTAACGCGACGTAGTCGAGCAGCTTGCCAAGCTGGGCATCGCTCAAATCGAGGCCGAGTTCGCGAACACCCTCTTCCAGCAACGGCGCCAATGCTTCCCGACCGCTTCCCTTCTGGCTTACCGTCATTGCGTCACCGGCGTGCTGTCGGTGCCGGGTTCGACGGGTTTCGTCGAACGACGCCCCAAGCCGCGCTTCAGATGAACCATCAGCAATGAGATCGCCGCCGGCGTAATGCCGGAGATGCGCGATGCCTGCCCAATGGTTTCAGGGCGGAATTGCGTGAGCTTCTGGCGCGCTTCGAACGACAGCCCACGCACTTCCGCGTAGTCCAATCCCTCTGGCAGGCGCGTGCTTTCGTGCGCCTCATTGCGCTCGATCTCACCGGCTTGGCGGTCGATATAGCCCTGATACTTGATCGCAATCTCGATCTGCTCCTTGATCTGGGCGAGCAGCACCTCGTCTTCCGCCAGGATTTCCGGCGCGGCGCAGGCACCCGCACGCAGGCCGCAGACGCCGTCGTACGAAACACCCGGACGGCGCAGCAGATCGGCTAGGCTGTACTCATGGTCGATCGGCTTGCCCAGCAGCGCGGTCGCTTCGTCGGCCGATAACGTCTTAGGATTGACCCACGTTGTGCGAAGGCGCTCTGTTTCACGTGAAACAGCGTCACGCTTGCGGTTGAAGGCGTCCCAGCGGACGTCGTCCACGACCCCAAGCTCACGCCCCATCTCAGTCAAACGCATATCGGCATTGTCTTCGCGCAGGCTCAGACGATATTCGGCGCGGCTCGTGAACATTCGATACGGCTCAGACACGCCTTGCGTCACCAGATCGTCGACCAACACGCCAAGATAGGCCTGATCGCGGCGCGGACACCATGCGTCCTTACCTTGCACGTACAAACCGGCGTTGATCCCGGCCAGCAACCCTTGCGCCGCGGCCTCTTCATAGCCGGTCGTGCCATTGATCTGACCCGCGAAATAAAGGCCGCTGATCACCTTCGTTTCCAGCGACGCCTTCAGCCCACGCGGATCGAAGTAGTCGTACTCAATCGCATAGCCGGGACGCAGGATGTGCGCGTGCTCCAAACCGCGCATCGAACGCACCAACTCTAGTTGCACGTCGAACGGCAGGCTTGTCGAAATCCCGTTCGGATAGAACTCGTTGGTTGTCAGCCCTTCGGGCTCCAGGAAAATCTGATGCGATTCCTTCGACGCAAACCGATGAATCTTGTCCTCGATCGAAGGGCAGTAACGCGGGCCCACCCCTTCGATCACGCCCGTATACATTGGCGAACGATCAAGGCCACCACGGATGATGTCGTGCGTCCGCTCATTCGTATGCGTGACCCAGCACGGCACTTGCCGCGGATGCTGCTCAACCCGCCCGAGAAATGAGAACACCGGCACCGGATCCAGATCGCCCGGCTGCTCTTCGAGCTTCGAGAAGTCGATCGTGCGGCCGTCGATGCGCGGCGGCGTCCCGGTCTTGAGGCGCCCTTGCGGCAGCTTCAATTCCTTCAAACGCGCAGACAACGACACCGATGCCGGATCGCCAGCACGGCCACCGGTGTAGTTGTTCAAACCCACGTGAATCTTGCCGTCGAGGAACGTCCCCGCCGTCAGCACCACAGCGCGCGAGCGGAACTGAATCCCCACCTGCGTCACCGCGCCGACCACGCGATCACCCTCCACGATCAGATCATCAACCGCCTGCTGGAACAGCCACAAGTTCGGCTGATTCTCCAGCCGATGCCGGATCGCCTGCTTGTACAGCAAACGGTCGGCCTGTGCGCGCGTCGCCCGAACAGCCGGCCCTTTCGACGAATTGAGGATGCGGAACTGGATACCGCCCTCGTCCGTCGCGCCCGCCATCGCACCACCGAGCGCGTCGACTTCCTTAACCAGATGGCCTTTACCAATGCCGCCAATCGACGGATTGCAGCTCATCTGGCCGAGGGTTTCGATGTTGTGGGTCAGCAGGAGCGTGGTGTTGCCCATGCGCGCCGAAGCCAAGGCGGCCTCGGTGCCGGCATGACCGCCGCCGACGACGATTACGTCAAATTCTGTGGGAAAGAGCATCGCGGATCTCACGCCAGATCGTCGCGTGAGCCTTCAAAGGAAAAAGTATGGGCGAATTATAACGGGTTCGGTTTAGGCCCGAATTTCGCTCGATTGATCAGCCCATAAAAAAAGCGGTGTGTTTCACGTGAAACACACCGCTTGAGACATTCGCATTCGGCGAAAAACGAAGAACTAAGCCACCTTTTTCGCCAGCCCGAGGTATGTCTCGATCACGCGTGGATTCTGCGCCAGATCCGCCGCCGGACCTTCCAGTGCCAGTTCTCCGGTTTCAAGTACATAGCCGTAGTCGGAAATCTGCAGCGCGGCACGCGCGTTCTGCTCGATCAGCAGTGTCGCCACACCCGTCTGTCGCAGCGCACTAATGATGTGGAAAATTTCCTTCACGATCAGCGGCGCGAGACCCAAGCTCGGCTCGTCCAGCATCAGCAGATCGGGTTTGCCCATCAATGCCCGACCGACCGCCAGCATTTGCCGCTCACCGCCGGACAGCGTGCCCGCCGCCTGCTGCCGACGCTCCTTCAGTCGCGGAAAGAGCGTGAACACCGGTTCGAGCTGATCGAGGAAGTTGCGCTCCCCTGCCCGCTTGCGACGATAAGCGCCAAGCACGAGGTTGTCTTCCACGGTCATCGATGCAAACAGCTCGCGTTTCTCCGGCACCAGACACATGCCACGCGCGACCCGCTTTTCGACCGGCACCGCGCTCACGTCCTCACCCTGATAGAGAATCGTTCCTTTCGCGTGGCCGGTAGTGGGCAGCGCGCCCATGATCGCGTTCAGCAACGTCGACTTGCCCGCGCCGTTCGGGCCGATCACCGACACGATCTGTCCCGGTCGCACTTTAATCGCCGCGCCGTGCAGCGCCTCGACCTTACCGTAGCGAACCGACAGACCATTCACGTCCAGAATGGGACCCGCAGCATTCATCGTGTTTTCCATCACTCCACCCCACCCAGATAAGCTTCAAGCACGGCCGGGTCTTGCTGGACTTCCTGCGGCAAACCTTCCGCGATCCGCGTGCCGAATTCCATCACCACCAGACGATCGGTGAGATTCATCACGAAATCCATATCGTGCTCGACCAGCAGCACACTCATGCCCTCGGCCTTCAGTCGGCGCAGCAGATCGGCGAGTTGCAGCTTTTCCTGATAACGCAGACCGGCAGCCGGTTCGTCCAGCAGCAGCAAGGTCGGGTCGCAGCACAACGCCCGGGCGATTTCCAGAATCCGCTGCTGCCCCAACGCCAGGCTGCCCGCCTCGTCGTACATATGCTGCTCGAGCCCGACACGACGGATCTGACGCGCGGCTTCCGCCATCAGGCGCGCTTCTTCCGCGCCGTTCAAGCGTGCGATGCTGCGCCACACGCCAGCCTGGCCGCGCAGATGCGCGCCGATCGCGACGTTCTCCAGCACCGTCATACCCGGCAGCAGCTTGACGTGCTGGAACGTGCGGCCGATCCCGCGCTTGACGATTTCACGTGAACTCAGCGAATCGATGCGCTCGCCGCGGAACGTGATCTCGCCGCTGGTGGCTTGCAGCACGCCGGTCACGAGATTGAACGTGGTCGACTTGCCCGCGCCGTTCGGGCCGATCAAGCCGATGATCTGCCCTGCTTTGACCTCGAAACTGACGTCGTTCACCGCGACCAGACCGCCGAACTGCTTGCGCGCCTTGTTCACCGTCAGCAGGTTTTCGCCCGCCGTCGGCTTGCTGCGTTGCGGCAACGGCTCCGCATGCTCCGCCAGATGCGCACGCGGACCGCGCGGGAAGAAACGCGCGACGAACGGCCAGACGCCTTGTCGAGCGTACTGCAGCAGCAGCACCATCAGGATGCCGAATACGATCACTTCGAAGTTGCCGTTCTCGCCGAGCAGCTTCGGCAGCAGGGTTTGCAGATAGTCCTGCAACACGGTCAGGATCGCCGCGCCGAGCACCGCGCCCCAAACGTGCGACACGCCCCCCACCACGGCCATGAACAGAAACTCGATACCGTGATTCAAACCGAACGGCGTCGGATTCACCGCGCGTTGCAGATGGGCGTACAGAAAGCCCGAGATCGATGCCAGCACCGCCGCGTAGACGAAGATCACCACGCGCATCCAGGCCGTGTTGACGCCCATCGCCTCGGCCATCATGCCGCCGCCGCGCAGCGCGCGAATCGCCCGCCCCGGCCGGCTATTAAGCAGGTTTTGAACAGAGATGACCGCGCCGAGCACGACGACCCAGATCAGGTAATAGATATGGCGGCCCGATTCCAGGTTGATGCCAAAAACATTCAGCACCGGAATCCCGTTGATGCCGTCGTACTTGCCGAGCATGTCCAGATTGCCGAACAGGTAGAACAGTGCGAGACCCCACGCGATCGTGCCGAGCGGCAGAAAATGCCCGGACAGGCGCATCGTCACGAGACCCAGCATCAGCGCGATCAGCGCCGTCACCACCACACCCGCGATCAGCGCGAGCCACGGCGACACGCCATACGTAGTCGTCAGATAGGCGGTCGCATAGGCGCCGATCCCGACGAACGCCGCCTGCCCGAAACTCGTCATGCCGCCGATACCGGTCAGCAGCACGAGGCCGATCGCGACGATCGAATACAGGCCAATGTAGTTGAGCAACGTCACCCAATACTCAGGCACATGAATCGGATGCGGTAACACCGGCAACGCGAACAGCACCACGAGGAACAACCAGAAGAACTTGTTTTGCATGATCCGTTTCATCGCGTCACTCCTCGTCCTCTTCGCTGTGCGGGCTGGCCAGACTTCGCCAGAGCAGCACCGGGATGATCAGTGTGAACACGATCACTTCCTTATAAGCACTCGCCCAGAACGACGAATACGACTCCAGCAAGCCAACCAGGATCGCGCCGGCAGCCGCCAGCGGATAGCTGACCAATCCACCGATAATCGCGCCCACGAAGCCCTTCAAACCCATCAGGAAGCCCGAGTCGTAGTAGATGGTGGTCAAGGGCGCCACGAGGATGCCGCACAGCGCACCGAGCCCCGCAGCCAGCGTGAACGCGAGGCGCCCTGCCTGCGTCGTGCCGATGCCGACGAGCCGCGCGCCGAGCCGGTTCACCGAGGTCGCGCGCAACGCCTTACCCGAGATCGTGCGGTCAAAATACAGATACAGCGCACCGATCAACACCGCCGCGGTGCCGATCACCCACAAGCTCTGTCCGGAGATCGACAGACTGCCCAGGTTGTACGTCGCGTCGGAAAACGCCGTGGTCCGCGATCCTTCCGCACCGAACATTACGAGCCCGACGCCGACCATCGCGAAGTGCACCGCCACCGCCACGATCAACAGCAGCAGCGTGCTCGCCTCCGCGATCGGCTCATAAGCCAACCGGTAGACGAACGGTCCCATCGGAATCACGATCAGCAGCGTCAACGCGATCTGCGCGAGCATCGGCAGCGGATGCAGGAAAAGACCTTGCGTCACCGCGTACACCGCGATCGGGAACAGCAGATATTTGCTGACCAGCGTCACCAGCGTGCGCGCCGCGTGCCGGCGCCGCTCGGCATGCCGCACGAGACCCGCGACCTCGACGACGAAACAGGCCGCGCCCATCGCCATCAGCAGCCAGCAGGTGGCCGGAAATTTTTGTGTCTGCAACGCGGCGAGCGTGAGCGCGCCGTACGAAACAAACTCCCCCTGCGGGATAAAAATCACCCGCGTCACGGAGAACACCAGCACCAGCGCAAGCGCGAGCAGCGCGTAGATCGCGCCGGTGGTGATGCCGTCCTGCGCGAGGATCGCCGCAATTGATAGATCCATACTTCCTCATCCTGAAGCGTCGAAATCGAAACCGGGAAACAGTCGTGGCGGCGCCGTAGCGGCCAGCGACCTGCAAGTCTGAAAAGGCGACCGCCGCGCCGGGACACGGCGCGGCGGTCGATGCCATTCTCATCGACCAGAATGGCAATGCGGCGTCATAGGCCGCACATTGCGCGAGAGGCGCGTACCGCTTTTGTTATTAGTCGTTCTGCAGCTTCCACTTGCCGTCGACGATCTCAACGATCACGCGTGCGCGCTTGTCGAGGCCGTTGTGGTCGGTCGGCGTGGTGTTCATGATGCCGTGCGACACCGGCAGTTCCTTGATGTTTTCCAGCGCGCCGCGCAGCGCCACGCGGAATGCTTCCGTGCCCGGTTGAGCGGTCTTCAAAGCGACCGGAATGGCCGCTTGCAGCATCTGGCCAGCGTCCCAGGCGTGACCGCCGAAGGTCGCGACCGAACCCGCGCCATAGGCCTTCTCGTAAGCCGCCTTATAAGCTTCCGACGACTTCTTCACCGGATTCGAATCCGGCAACTGATCCGCAACCAGGATCGGGCCGGCCGGCAGGAATTCGCCTTCGCAATCCTTGCCGCACACGCGCAGGAAGTCGTTATTGGCGACGCCGTGCGTCTGATAGACCTTGCCCTTGTAGCCGCGCTCCTTGAGCGTCTTGGCCGGCAGCGCCGACGGCGTGCCCGCGCCCGCGATCAGCACCGCATCCGGGTTCGCGCCCATGGTCTTCAGCACCTGGCCGGTCACCGATGCGTCGGTGCGGTTAAAGCGCTCGTTGGAGACGATCTTCAGATGGTGCGCCGCGGCGGCCGCGGTGAAGACGTTGTTCCAGCCGTCGCCGTATGCATCCGCGAAGCCGATGAAACCCACCGTCTTCACGCCGTGACGCTCCATGTAGTCGGCGATCGCGTCAGCCATCAGGCTATCGTTTTGCGGCGGTTTGAAGGCCCACGCGCGCTTCGCGTCCATCGGCGAAATGATTGCCGCCGACGCCGCCAGCGAGATCACCGGCGTCTTGCCTTCCGCAGCGGGGTCGAGCATGGCGAGCGAGTTCGGCGTGACGGTCGAGCCGATGATTGCGTCGACGTGGTCTTCGTCGATCAGCTTGCGCGTGTTCTGCACGGCTTTGCCGGTGTCGGACGCGTCATCCAGAACGATGTACTGCACCGTCTTGCCGCCAATCTCCTTCGGCAGCAGCGCGATCGTGTTCTTCTCCGGAATGCCGAGCGATGCAGCCGGCCCCGTGGTGGACAGCGTCACGCCGATTTTCACCTGCGCAAACGCGGCGCCCGCGCTGCACATGAGCGCCATCGCGATGCCGGTACGTACCCATTGATTTGTCTTTTTCATTGCCAGTCTCCAAACGCTTTGAAGCGCGTATCTGTAATCCGGCTCACGGGCCGGGTGTCTGAATCTAGTTATAGGGTTCAGGCATGCCAAGCATGGTTTTCCCTGCTCGACGCAAGCTGCCTTCACCGCTTTGGTGCCACTTCCCTGCTGCGTGCCACGACTGCGGACTGCTGCGAATCCTATGCTGATTTTCTCGCGATCTTCGTCGCAATTTTCTGCTGCAATTTGTCGCGAGCAAAACACTAACATGTTAGTAGTATTGCGTTCTGCATCATCGACGGTCAAGCGCCTGCAGGCCCAATACGGGTTTGTCCTGAAGCCACGACACCACACTTTTTCACGCGACGTCGGGCGACTTCGCGTGAAACGGCCAATAAAAAAGACGCGTCAACTGCACGCGTCTTTTGAATGGGGTTCCGTATCGCTTCGCCTTCGCTCAGTCGCCGGACAACTTCCACTTGCCGCCGACAATCTCCACCATCACGCGCGCCCGCTGGTCGAGGCCAGAGTGGTCATTCGCGCTCATGTTGAAGATGCCGTGCGACGCGGGCATGTCTTTCGTGCTTTCAAGCGCCGCACGCAGCGCCTCGCGGAACGCGGGCGTGCCCGGCTGTCCCTTCTTCAGCGCCAGCGGAATCGCGCGTTGCAGCAGCAAACCAGCGTCCCACGCGTGGCCGCCGAAGGTCGACACCGAGCCGACGCCGTAAGCGGTTTCATAGGCACGTTTATAGGTCAGCGCCGTCTTCTTCACCGGATTCGAATCGGGCAACTGTTCGGCCACCAGCAACGGGCCAGCGGGCAGATACGTGCCTTCGCAATCCTTGCCGCACACGCGCAGGAAGTCGTTATTCGCGACGCCGTGCGTCTGATAGTACTTGCCCTTGTAGCCGCGTTCCTTGAGGGTTTTCTGCGGCAATGCGGCCGGCGTACCCGCCCCCGCGATCAGCACCGCGTCCGGGTTCTGCGACATGATCTTCAGCACCTGCCCGGTCACCGACGCGTCGCTGCGCGCGAAGCGTTCGTTCGCGACGATCTTGATTTTGGCGAGTTCGGCGGCTTTGCCGAATTCCTTGAACCAGCTTTCGCCGTAAGCGTCGGAGAAGCCGATGAACGCGACCGTCTTCACGCCGTGATTCGACATGTGCTGCGCGATTGCGGTGGCCATCAGGATATCGTTCTGCGGCGTCTTGAAGACCCACGCGCGCTTTGCGTCCATCGGTTCGACGATGCTCGCCGCGGCGGCCATGGAGATCATTGGTGTGCTGCTTTCGGCGGCGACGTCGATCATGGCGAGCGAGTTCGGCACGACGGTCGAGCCGATCAGCGCGTCGACGTGGTCTTCGCTAGTGAGCTTGCGGGCGTTCTTGACCGCCTGGGTCGAGTCGGTCGCGTCGTCGAGCACGATGTAATCGATTTTCTGGCCGGCAACCTCTTTAGGCAGCAGCGCGATCGTGTTTTTCTCCGGAATACCGAGTGACGCAGCCGGGCCGGTTGCCGACACCGTCACGCCGATTTTCACGTCCGCGAATGCAATACCGCTCCATGCTGCGGATACCCCGGTGGCGACTAATGCCGCGCTTATCCAACGCAATGCCGACTTCATCCCGCTCCTCTACCCCGTTATTCGTTCGACGTTAAATCCGCGAATTCCATTCCGCGGATTTAATCCCGACCCAGCGGTCGGTGAATAGCGAGTGTAGCGGAGCGCAGCCCCGCGCTGCAAGCGTTTTGCAGGGAAGCGGCGCGCGGAAATGGAATGGTTCAGGGAATAAAAAAGGGCCGGGAAATTGGCATCCAATTGGTGTTGGGCCATTCCGAAAGACCAAATAAAAAGCGCTGCTGGATATCAATCCAACAGCGCTTTCGTCTGGGCACTGAGTGCCTCATTGTCTCCTCGTTCTCCACCTGCAAATTTCGTGGTGCATCAGAACTGCGTGAAGATTAAACGAGCACATGGTGTACTACAACTAGCAATTACCCTAGTGGTGCACTGCCGCACTGAATTGGGGCGCATTTGCGCGGGTTTGGCCGCTTGCGTCGATCAGGTGGCGGACTTTACCGCCCGCCTCGCCATTTCAACTGCCGGCGGATTATATCGGATGCCGAAGCAGTTACGCAGACCCCTCTGAATCACGCGCGCAATGGCCGCACCCGCGCGACGATCTCACCGACAATACCGCGCCGGAACGCCAGCACGCACGCGATGAAAATCAAGCCGGTCACGATCGTGACCGACTCGCCGAGCGAGCGGAACCAGTCGATACCCGTCGACGACGCGAGCGCCGTGCCGATGTCGCCGAGACGATCCTCCAGCGCCACGATCAACGCCGCGCCGAGCAGCGGCCCGAACAGCGTGCCCATACCGCCGACCAGCGTCATCAGGATCACGAGGCCGGACATGGTCCAGTACGCGTCGCTCAAGGTTTCGAAGCCCTGCACCAGCACTTTCAGCGAACCGGCGAGACCCGCGAGACCCGCCGACAGAACGAAGGCGAGCAGCTTGAAGCGATCCGTGTCGTAGCCGAGCGAGATCGCGCGCGGTTCGTTTTCCTTGATCGCCACCAGCACCTGACCGAACGGCGAATGCACGATCCGCACGATCAGCAGGAAGGCCAGCACCATGACCGCGAGCACGACGAAGTACAACGTCACGTCGGACGAAAGATCCAGCAGCCCGAGCAGCTTGCCGCGCGGCACGCCTTGCAGACCGTCCTCGCCATGCGTGAACGGCGCCTGCAGGAACACAAAGTAGACCATCTGCGCGAGCGCCAGCGTGACCATTGCGAAGTAGATGCCTTGACGGCGAATCGCAAAGAGTCCGACCACGAAACCGAGCAAGGTCGCCGCCGCGGTGCCCGCGAGCACGCCGAGTTCCGGCGAGAAGCCGAGCGTCTGCATCGCGTAGCCGGTCACGTAGCCGGCCGAGCCGAGGAACATCGCGTGGCCGAACGACAGCAAACCGGTGTAGCCGATCAGCAGATTGAACGCCGCCGCGAACAGCGCGAAACACAGCACCTTCATCACGAACAGCGGATAGATGCCGAGCACCGGCACGGCGAGAAGCACGATCAGCAGCAGACCGTAGAGCATTTTTCTCTGCATCATTTTTCCTTGCCGAAGAGACCCGCCGGTCGCACCAGCAACACGAGCGCCATGATCACGAAGACGACGGTCGCCGACGCTTCCGGGTAAAACACGCGCGTCAACCCTTCGATCACGCCGAGCATCAGGCCGGTGAGAATCGAGCCCATGATCGAGCCCATGCCGCCGATCACGACCACCGCGAACACGGTAATGATCATCGGCTGGCCCATCAGCGGCGAAACCTGAATGACCGGCGCGGCGAGCACGCCCGCGAACGCCGCCAGCGCGACGCCGAAGCCGTAGGTGAGCGTGACCATCATCGGTACGTTGATACCGAATGCTTCGACCAGTTTGGGATTCTCCGTGCCTGCGCGCAGATAGGCGCCCAGACGCGTCTTCTCGATCACGAACCACGTCGCGAAGCAGACCGTGAGCGAGGCCACCACGACCCACGCGCGATAGTTCGGCAGGAACATGAAGCCGAGGTTGGTCGCGCCGGACAATGCCGACGGCACGTCGTACGGCTGGCCGGACGAACCGTAGATAGACCGGAACACGCCTTCGACCACCAGCGTCAGACCGAAGGTCAGCAGTAGCCCATACACGTGATCGAGTTTGTAGAGCCAGCGCAGCATGGTGCGTTCGATCGCGATGCCGAACAGCCCAACGATCAGCGGCGCGAGCACCAGCATCACCCAGTACGGCAGGCCGAAATACGAAAAGCCCATCCACGCGAGCATTGCGCCGAGCATGAACAACGCGCCGTGCGCGAAGTTGATCACGTTGAGCAAGCCGAAGATCACCGCGAGCCCGAGACTCAGAATCGCGTAGAACGAGCCGTTCACGAGCCCCAGCAGCAGCTGGCTCAGCATCGCCGGTAGCGGAATGCCAAAGATTTCCATTGAAGCCTTAACCCCTGAAGCTATCGCCAAGGTGAGATCGGTGACGCACGATCCGGCCGGCGCGCGTTCGGCGGCAATAACGCCGAACGCGCGCGGCATGTGAAACGGTTGCGGTCTGCGGACAGACGACTATCGGACCCTCAGCATCGGGCCCTCAGCCCGCGCTTACTTCCACAACGCGCAGCGCGTTTGCGCCTTGGTCGTGAACGCCTGCTCGCCCGGGATCGTCGCCATGATCTTGTAGTAGTCCCACGGCTCCTTGGATTCGGCCGGCGTCTTCACCTGCATCAGGTACATGTCGTGGATCATGCTGCCGTCCTGACGGATGTAGCCCTTCGCGTAGAAGTCGTCGATCTTGGTCTTGCGCAGTTGCGCCATCACCTTATCCGTGTCGGTCGAACCGACCGCCTTCACCGCGTTCAGGTAGGTCATGGTCGCGGAGTAGTCGGCCGCCTGCAGGCTCGACGGCATCTTCTTCATCTTGTCGAAGTAACGCTGCGCCCACTTGCGCGTGGTGGCGTCCTTGTTCCAGTACCAGCTGTCCGTCAGCACCAGGCCTTGCGTGGTTTCCAGACCGAGGCTGTGCACGTCGTCGATGAACATCAGCAGCGCGGCCAGCTTCATCGTCTTGGTCAGGCCGAATTCCTTCGCGGCCTTGATCGAGTTAACCGTATCGCCGCCAGCATTCGCGAGGCCGAGAATCTGCGCCTTCGATGCTTGCGCCTGCAACAGGAACGACGAGAAGTCTGACGCCGACAGCGGCGCGCGCACGGCGCCCAGCACCTGGCCGCCGTTCGCCTTCACCACGTCCGAGGTCGCTTTTTCCAGCGCCTTGCCGAACGCGTAGTCGGCGGTCAGGAAGTACCACGTCTTGCCGCCCTGCTTCGTCACCGCCGAACCCGTGCCGTTGGCAAGCGCGGTCGTGTCGTACGCGTAGTGGATCGTGTACGGCGTGCATTGCTCGTTGGTCAGCGTATCGGCGCCCGCGCCGATGTTGATGTAGACCTTGTGCTTCTCGCCCGCGACCGTGTTCATCGACAGGCCCGTTGCCGAGTTCGTCCCGCCGATCAGCATGTCGACGCCGTCGCGATCGAACCACTCACGCGCGCGCGATGCGGCGATGTCCGCCTTGTTCTGGTGATCCGCGTAGACCAGCGTGATCGGCTTGCCGTTGACCTTGCCGCCGAAGTCCGCGATCGCCATACGGATCGCTTCGAGTCCGCCCGGGCCGTCGATATCCGCGTACAGCCCCGACAGATCGGTGATGTAGCCGATCTTCACCGCGTCGTCAGCCGCTTGCGCGCTGCCTATCGTCAGGGCGGCGCCGGCGGCGGCCGCGAAGCAAAGGGTGGCGAGTCGCGCGAGTGGGTTCTTTTTCATTCCTGTCTCCTGTTTCTTCACTTGTGGTTATCAGAGGCAATCGGGCGGCTTTTATACGCCCAGCAGATCGTGCAACACCGGCATCTTGCTTTCGAGTTCACCCGCCCCGAAGTGCTCGACGATCGTGCCGTGCTCCATCACATAGAAGCGATCGGCAAGCGGCGCGGCAAAGCGGAAATTCTGTTCGACCATCACGACCGTATAGCCCCGCTCTTTCAGCGTGACGATCATGCGTGCCAGCGTCTGCACGATGACGGGCGCCAGCCCTTCCGAGATCTCGTCGAGCAGCAACAGACTCGCGCCGGTGCGCAGAATGCGCGCGACCGCCAGCATCTGCTGCTCGCCGCCCGAGAGCCGCGTGCCCTGGCTCATACGGCGTTCCTTCAGATTCGGGAACATCGAATAGATTTCGTCGAGCGACATCATGTGCGCTTTATCGCCGACGGGCGGTGGCAGCAGCAGATTTTCCTCGCACGAAAGACTCGAGAAAATCCCGCGCTCTTCGGGGCAGTAACCAATGCCGCAGTGCGCGATGCGATGCGTGGGCATGTTGATGGTTTCGCGTCCACCGATTCGGATCGAGCCCGTGCGCCGCCCCGTCAAACCCATGATCGCGCGCAGCGTGGTGGTGCGGCCCGCGCCGTTGCGGCCGAGCAGCGTGACGACTTCGCCGCGATTCACCGTCAGGTCGACGCCATGCAGAATGTGCGACTCGCCATACCACGCCTGCAAACCCGCAATTTCCAGCGCGGGCACGGCGTCCGCCGTGCCGCTCACTTCGAGGCTTTCGCGCTCGGCAATCGTATTCATGCGTGGGCTCCGGCGAGCGCCGCGTCGGCGCTGCCCATATAGGCTTGCATCACGAGCGGGTTCTTCGACACTTCGGCGTAGCTGCCTTCGGCGAGCACTTCGCCTCGTTGCAGCACGGTGATCGTGTCCGAGATGCCGGCGATCACGTTCATGTTGTGCTCGACCATCAGGATCGTGCGGCCGCTCGAGACTTTCTTGATCAACGCCGTGACACGATCCACATCTTCGTGGCCCATGCCTTGCGTCGGTTCGTCGAGCAACATCAGCTCCGGTTCCATGGCGAGCGTGGTGGCGATTTCCAGCGCGCGTTTGCGGCCGTAGGAAAGTTCGACCGTCAGCACATCGGCGAAATCGGTCAGGCCGACCTGGGTGAGCAGATCCATCGCGCGATCGTCGAGCTGGCGCAGCGTGCGCTCGCTCTTCCAGAAATGAAATGCCGTGCCAAGCTGGCGCTGCAAACCGATGCGCACGTTCTGCAATGCTGTCAGATGCGGGAACACCGCGGAAATCTGGAACGAACGGATGATGCCGCGCCGCGCGATCTGCGCAGGACGTTCGCCGGTAATGTCGATACCGTTGAACACGATCTGACCCGCGGTCGGTTCGAGGAACTTGGTGAGCAGATTGAAGCAGGTGGTCTTGCCTGCCCCATTGGGACCAATCAGCGCATGGATCGAGCCACGGCGCACGCGCAGGTTCACGCCGTTCACGGCAATGAAGCCTTTGAACTCACGGGTGAGGCCGCGCGTTTCGAGAATCGTATCGCCGAGAATCATGTTCCCTTCCATACGGAGTAAGGCGAAGCACTACGATCTTCCGCGCGAAGTTTTGCGCGACTTGTTATGACGGCGGCACCCCATGCCGCTCGTTGGCGTACTGCACCAATCCGGACGGTAATCCATGGGGCGGCACGCAGCATGGCTGCCATTGTCGCGCCAATGATGCAGCGCATTCATTGGGATTTGCACTTAGTGGATGACGTCGGTCTGCCACGCGGAACGTGCCGGCGCGCCGAACGGCGGGCGCGCGTAGGCCGCCCAACCGACGCGCGGCGGGCAGCCCATGCAATCAACGTGCCGCTGTCACACAACCGACATCGACGCGCCCGCCATGCCCTGCGCCGCGCGACTGCCGGCCACGCGGGCGCGGCGGTCTTCGCGGATCATCTCGCTGGCGCGCTCGGCGATCATCAGCGTGGGCGAGTTGGTGTTGCCCGACGTGATGACTGGCATGACCGACGCGTCGACCACGCGCAAGCCGTCAACACCGATAACACGTAGGCGGCTATCGACTACAGCGGCTGGGTCGTCGCTCGTGCCCATCCGGCAGGTGCCGACCGGATGGAAGATCGTCGTGCCGACCGCGCCGGCGGCCTGCTGAAGTTCTTCTTCGGTTTGATACTGGATGCCCGGCAAAATCTCCCGGGGCTGATAGCGGGCCAACGCGGGCGCCGCGGCGATCCGTCGCGTGAGACGCAGTGCGTTAGCGGCGACGTGACGGTCGTAGTCGGTGGAGAGGTAGTTCGGTGCGATCAGCGGCGGCGCTGAAGCATCCGCGGACTCGATATGAATGCTGCCGCGCGACGTGGGCCGCAACTGACACACCGACGCCGTGAACGCATTGAAGCGATGCAGCGGTTCGCCGAAGCGATCGAGCGACAGCGGCTGCACGTGATATTCGAGGTCGGGCCGCGTGAGTGAGCGATCGTGCGGATCGGACCTGGCGAACGCGCCGAGTTGCGACGGCGACATCGACATTGGCCCGCTTTGAAACAGCGCGTACTGCATACCGATCACCAGCTTGCCCCACCAATGCGCAGACGCCGTGTTGAGCGTGCGCACGCCGTCCACCCGATAGGCCATCCGCAATTGCAAATGATCCTGCAGGTTTTCGCCGACGCCGCGCAGATCGTTGACGACGTCGATACCCAGATTCTGCAGACGCGCGCCGTTGCCGATGCCGGACAGTTCGAGCAATTGCGGCGAGTTCACCGCGCCCGCACTGAGGATTACTTCGCAGCGCGCTTTGGCGAGATAGTCGGTGTTGTCGCCGCGATATTCAACACCGCTGCAACGGCGTCCTTCGAACACGACACGCTGTGTCTGCGCGCCGGTGATGACGGTGAGATTCGGTCGTCTAAGCGCGGGACGCAAAAACGCTTTCGACGCATTCCAGCGAATGCCGCGTTTCTGATTGACGTCGAAATAGCCGACGCCGGTGTTGTCGCCGCGATTGAAATCGTCGGTCGCGGGAATGCCGGTTTGCTGTGCGGCCTGCGAAAACTCTTCGAGAATTTTCCATTTGAGGCGCTGCTTTTCGACGCGCCATGGACCGCCCGCGCCATGCGATTCATTCGCGCCGGCGTGATGATCTTCACTGCGTTTGAAGACCGGCAGCACCGCGTTCCAGGACCATGATGCGTCGTTGGTGACGCGCGCCCATTCGTCGTAGTCTTCGCGCTGACCGCGCATGTAGATCATGCCGTTGATGGAGGAGCTGCCGCCGAGTACGCGTCCGCGTGGATACGACAACGCGCGTCCATTCAAGGCGGCTTCCGGCTGCGTTTTGTAAAGCCAATCCGTGCGCGGATTGCCGATGCAGTAGAGGTAGCCGACCGGCACGTGAATCCAGTGATAATCGTCTTTACCGCCGGCTTCGAGCAGCAGAACCTGCACGTCCGGATCCGCACTCAGGCGATTGGCCAGCACGCAACCCGCCGTACCCGCGCCCACGATGATGTAGTCGAATTCACCTTCCAGACGCCGACCTTCCGATACGGCCTTGGTGTGAGTGTCGCTCATGGTCTAGTCTCCTAAGCTTCTCTGCCCGCAGACAGGCGATGCTTTCTGCGCCTGCGGCGTCGGGCTGATTTTATTTGTTCGTTGCGCCTTCTCGCGTTGGCCTTCGGCGCGCGATCGAAAGCCGCACCGAAAACCAACACGTCACACTATTTCGCCACCGGCATCGTGAACTCGGCGCCCTTCGCGATACTGTCGGGCCAGCGCTGCATGATGCTCTTGTAGCGCGTGTAAAACCGCACGCCTTCTTCACCATACGCGTGATGGTCGCCGAACAGGGACTTCTTCCAGCCGCCAAAAGAATGCCACGCCATCGGCACCGGAATCGGCACGTTGATGCCCACCATGCCGATCTGGATCTGGCGGGAGAAGGCACGCGCGACGCCGCCGTCGGACGTGAACAACGAGACGCCGTTGGCGAATTCGTTGGCGTTGATGAGTTCCACCGCCGACGCAAAATCCGGTACGCGCACCACGCACAACACCGGTCCGAAAATCTCTTCGCGGTAGATCTTCATGTCGGTCGAGACATCGTCGAATAAGGTGCCGCCGAGGAAGAAGCCTTTCTCGTGACCCTCGACCTGATGACCGCGTCCGTCGACCACGAGCTTCGCGCCCGCCGCGATACCCGCGTCGATATAGCCGACCACTTTGTCCCGATGCACGCCAGTCACCAACGGCCCCATCTCGGCCGCCGATTCCATGCCGTTGAGAATCTTCAGGCTCTTCACGCGCGGCGTGAGTCGTTCGATCAGTTCATCGGCGATATGCCCCACCGCGACCGCCACCGAAATCGCCATGCACCGCTCGCCGGCCGAACCGTAGGCGGCGCCGATCAACGCATCGACCGCCTGGTCGAGATCGGCGTCCGGCATCACCACCAGATGATTCTTCGCCCCGCCCAACGCTTGCACGCGCTTGCCGCACTTCGTGCCTTCCGTATAAATGTATTCGGCAATCGGCGTCGATCCAACGAACGACAACGCACTCACGTCGGGATGCCCGAGCAGCGCATCGACCGCCGTCTTGTCGCCGTGTACGACGTTGAATACGCCATCCGGCAAACCGGCTTCCTTGAACAACTCGGCGAGACGGTTCGAGCACGACGGATCACGCTCCGACGGCTTCAACACGAAGGTGTTGCCGCAGGCAATCGCGATAGGGAACATCCAGCACGGCACCATCATTGGAAAATTGAACGGCGTGATACCCGCCACCACGCCCAACGGCTGACGCAGATTCCAGTTGTCGATGCCGCCGCCGATCTGATCGGTGAAGTCCGTCTTCAACAGATTCGGAATGCCGCACGCGAACTCGACGATCTCGATGCCGCGCATCACCTCGCCCTTCGCGTCGGAAAACACTTTGCCGTGTTCACGCGTGATCAGTTCCGCGAGTTCGTCGTGGTGACGGTCGAGCAATTCCTTGAACTTGAACATGACGCGCGCGCGTTTGATCGGCGCGGTTTCGCTCCATGCGGGGAAAGCGGCCTTGGCGGCGGCAACCGCAGCATCCACTTCGGCGACGCTCGCCAGCGGCACGCGCGCACTGACACTGCCGAGCGCGGGATTGAAGACGTCGCCGAAACGGCCGCTCGTACCCTCGACGGGCTTGCTATTGATGAAATGGGTCAGCGCGCGCGCCTGGGTTTCGCTGCGCGCAGCCGCGTCCTGATCTGTCTCGCTCATGGTTTTCCTCTTTCGGTGAAGTCTTCCGCCCAGCGTGCCTGCGCCTGATCCAAGGCGTCGTGCGGGCGTGTCGAAGGGCAAGCGTACGGCGCTTCGGGGCAACAAATCCAATGAGTAATGCTCAATTGCGATATAAGGCGAGCTAATATCAAGATATGGATCTGACTCTGCTACGGGCCTTTGTCACCGTTGCACGCGAGGGCAACCTCACGCGCGCCGCGGTGCAACTCCACCTGACCCAACCCGCCGTCAGCCTGCAAATCAAGCATTTGCAGGCGACGCTCGGCGTGACGCTGTTCACGCGCACTTCGCACGGGCTGTCGCTCACACGCGATGGCCAGGCCTTGCTGCCCCACGCCGAACGCGCACTCGCCGCGGCCAGCGACGTGCAGCGCGCGGCGCAGTCGCTGCGACACGAAGTGCGCGGGCGCTTGCGGATCGGCACGATCCTCGACCCGGCGTTTCTGCGTCTGGGCGGCTTTCTCAAGCAACTGGTGGAAACCTGGCCGCGCATCGAGACGGCGCTGCGTCACGGCATGTCGGGCTGGGTGCTGGAGCAGGTGCGCGCCGGTGAGCTGGATGTCGGCTATTACATCGGTCTGCCGTCGGAGGACGAACCGCGCGACGGTGCGGCCTTTCATGCGGTCACGTTGACGCACTTCCAGTATCGCGTGCTGGCGCCGGCCGGCTGGAAAGATCGCGTGAAAGGCGCGCGTGACTGGCGCTCGCTCGCCGCGCTGCCGTGGATCTGGACGCCGCCCGCGTCCGCGCACAATCGGCTGTTGTCGCGCTGCTTCGACGAGGCGGGGGTGAAACCGGTGAAGGTCGCGGAAGTGGATCAGGAGCCGTCGATGCTCGATCTGGTTAAGTCAGGCGTCGGTCTCACGCTCGCTCGCGACGCCACCGCGATCGCCGAAGCGCACGCGCACGCGTTGACCATCGTCGAAGGAGTGACGGTGCCGACGCAGCTCAGTTTCATCACGCTCGACGCACGCAAGGACGAGCCGGCGATTGCCGCAGCGTTGAAGTTGATCGAGCAGCAGTGGGTGACGTGATGACGTGTCTGCTGCCTGGCGTGTAGGGACGTGTAGGGACGCTTCGCTGCGATATGAGCTGTTCTCATGACAGTCAATCCGCCTCGGTTGAGCCTCTCTGCCGAACTGATCCACTCTGCGGCTTTTCGCCACCTGCGCGGCGTCAGGCTCGCGCTATGCGCCTTACACACCGCCGCTCACCGGCAAACCGCCAACCACCGCCCGCGCCTATCCCTTCATCTGAAACCACACCGTCACGCAGTTTTTGTTAGATTGGGGGTTCGCGCTGATTCGCTGATCCGCATCGTTGTTCGTTTCGCCTGACTCTGTCCTTCCCGGCAGCTTCGCCCCGGCCTCACCGGAAGCCGCCGACCACTCCACCCTTTCGACAGGAACCTGACATGGCACGCAACATTGAAATCAAAGCCCGCGCCCAGCATTTCGAGCAACTCCGTGAACGCGCGGCCAAGCTCGCGCCGGACGCGCCGCTGATCTTCCGCCAGCAGGACTTTTTCTACGACGTGCCGCGCGGGCGCCTGAAGCTGCGCCAGTTCGACGACGGCACACCGGCCGAGCTGATCTTCTATCAGCGCGACGATCGCGACGGTCCGAAGGCGTCGTACTACACACGCAGCCCGGTGACGAACCCCGAAGCCATGCATGCGCTACTCGCCACCGCGCTGACCACGCGCGGCATTGTCACGAAGGAACGCCATGTGTACCTGACCGGGCGCACGCGAATCCATCTGGACCGGGTAGACGGTCTGGGTGACTTCGTCGAACTCGAAGTGCTGCTCGCGCAAGATGACGACGAAGAAGGCGGCCACGCCGAAGCGCACGCCATGTTCGAAACGCTCGGCGTGCCGGAGTCGGATCTGGTGGCCGTGGCCTACGTCGATCTGCTGAGCCCGGCGAGCGAGCCGAAGCAGGCTGCTTAAAACTTTAAGCAGAGCGATTTTTCGCGGTGTTGGGCGCGTGGGACGCCCAGGTGGCATGCAAACGCCACGCTCTTCAAACAGCCGCCGCATCAAGCGGCGGCGGCCCCCGGCGACAGATGCCCAAGCGGCAACGGCCCATTGCGCTTGAACGTGGTCAGCACGATATTCGAGCGCACGCTGTCCACACCCGGCACGCGCATCAGCTTCTTCATCACGAACGTCGACAGATAATTCAGATCCGGCGCGACGATCCGCAGCAGATAATCGGCGTCGCCCACCACCGCGTGACATTCCAGCACCTCGGGCAACACCTCGATCTGCTGCTGGAATTGCTCGATGATCGAATCGCCGTGGTGCTTCAACTTCAAGCTGGTAAACGCGGTCACGCCAAGGCCGAGTTTCTCCGGCCGCAGCACGACGCGATAACCGTCCACCACGCCGACCTGCTCCAGCCGCTGCAAACGCCGTCCAATCTGCGACGGCGACAGCGGCACCTGCTCGGCCAGTTGCTGATGCGTGGCCCGGCCGAAACGTTGCAACACATCGAGCAACGCGAGATCGAAGTGATCCAGTTCTAGCATGTTAAATATCCGCATGTAATCGCTATTTAGTGCACGATTATTGCATACCGACGTGTTAGGACGCCATGATTGCGTCCAATCCGCACGTGTGTCGCTCTACACTCGCATCACTGATTTTGATCGGCACATGCCGTAGAGCCCCAGCATCATGTCCACCGCGAACACCGCCAAACTGAAAGAGCAATTCGACGCCGGTCTCGAAACCCGTGCGGACTTCACCATCGATCAACCGACGGAACGCTACGGCGCGGTCGACCATGCCGTGTGGCAACAGCTTTATGCACGCCAGACCGAGCTGCTCAAAGGCCGCGTCTGCGACGCGTTTCTTAAAGGTGTGGAACGCATCGGCATGCCGGCCGATCGCGTGCCGTCGTTCGATGAAATCAACGCGAAGCTCACGCCCGCCACCGGTTGGCAGATTGTCGCGGTGCCGGGTCTCGTGCCCGACCAGGTGTTCTTCGAGCATCTGGCGAATCGCCGCTTTCCCGTGACGTGGTGGATGCGCCGTCCGGACCAGCTCGATTATCTGCAGGAACCCGACTGCTTTCACGATCTGTTCGGCCACGTGCCGCTGTTGATCAACCCCGTGTTCGCCGATTACATGCACGCGTACGGCCGTGCCGCATTAGCCGCCAACGACGCTGGCGCGCTGCCGCTGCTGGCGCGTCTCTATTGGTACACAGTGGAGTTCGGACTGATCCGCGACACCGCGAGTCCGAACGGTGTGAAGATCTACGGCGCGGGTATTGTGTCGAGCAAAGGCGAGACGGTCTATAGCCAGCACGACGCGGCGCCGAACCGGATCGGCTTCGACCTGGAACGCGTGATGCGCACGCGCTATCGCATCGACACATTCCAGAAAACCTACTTTGTGATCGACGACTTCGCCCAGTTGTTCGGCGTCGCGCAAACCGATTTCGCGCCGCTTCTGGCAAAGCTCGTCAGCGAACCCGCGTACGCTGCCGGCGATGTGCTCGAGCACGATCGCGTGATTACGCGTGGTTCACAGCAAGGCTGGCAAGCCGACGGCGATATCTGACCGGACGGCTGAACGCACCGGCAACGGGCTGACGGCATCCATGGAAAAATAGCGAATGGACTTGCTGGCCGGCAGGTCCGTTCAGACCCGAGAGGTAAACATCATGATCAACAAACTGACTTCCGAAGAACGCGCCACGAAGCTCGCCCAGTTGCACGACTGGCAAGCTGTGGCCGGCCGCGATGCGATTCAGCGGCAGTTCAAATTCGCCGACTTCAACGAAGCATTCGGCTTCATGACGCGCGTGGCGATCAAGGCGCAGGAAATGGATCACCACCCGGAGTGGTTCAACGTCTACAACAAGGTGGAGATCACACTGTCCACGCACGAGGCCAATGGACTGACCGAGCGCGACATCCAACTCGCCACCTTCATTGATAGTATTACCGCGTAATACACGCGATCCGAGGCGTTTCGATGACGTTTATGCCTGGTGACTCAAACAATGGGACGGAATGAAAGGGCATTGCAGGCAATCCCTTATCGAAACCTTCAGTTCTACAGGCTATTATTAAGGCGCACGTAAGATTCCCATGCTTGCCTGGCAATCCCGTCCAAACGTTCCAGTGATAGCGAGTGCTGACGCTGTACAATCATCAGCGCATACGGCTTGGAGAGCGCGCTTGCCTCCTTGCACAGAACGAGTTCGTCGCCGCTTGATGGTGAGCGGGCGCGCCAGAAGTTGATCGCGGCTTCCAGTTCGTGAATGCTTATTTCGGACATGACGTCGTGATCGCTCTCCAGGTCTGTGCAGCAGGCGCCCCGGCGAACCGCTTGCCCAAACGCCTAAACCCATTGTACTTGAGCGAAATCCATGCGACTCCTTCTGATCGAAGATGACCGCCCCATCGCACGCGGCATCCAAAGTAGTCTCGAACAAGCCGGCTTCACCGTCGACATGGTCCATGACGGTATTTTCGCCGAACAGGCCCTGACCCAAAACCGCCACGAGCTCGTGATCCTCGATCTGGGCCTGCCCGGTATCGACGGCATGACGCTGCTGTCGCGTTTCCGCCAGAGCAACCGTCATACGCCGGTGATCATTCTCACCGCGCGCGACGAATTGAACGACCGTGTCCAAGGCCTGAATTCCGGTGCCGACGACTACATGCTGAAGCCGTTCGAACCTACCGAACTCGAAGCACGCATTCGCGCGGTGATGCGCCGCAGCGGTCCGCACGGCGATATGCCGCGTCCGGAAGTATCGCTGGGCGGTGTGCGTCTGTCGGGCGTCGACCGTCGCATTTTCAACGACGACAAGCCGCTCGAACTGTCGCCGCGTGAATTCGCGGTGCTCGAAATGCTGTTGCTGCGCCATGGCCGCGTAGTCAGCAAAGCGCAACTGCAGGACCACCTGACGCATTTCGGCGGCGATCTCGGCGACACCGCGATCGAAGTCTACGTGCACCGGGTGCGCAAAAAGCTTGAAAACTGCCGTGTCGAGATCGTCACGGTACGTGGCTTCGGTTACCTGTTGCAGGAAATCCGTCAGGCCGCATAATCGTCACGAAGGCCGCCATCGTCATGGTGGCCTGACGGCGCCGGGCCGGCGCCGCGCACTCGGTGCGCACCACGCCGGCACCCGGCGGAATTTCACGGCGTCTGTGCCGTAGTCACTTTCCCGCGCGTTCGATCATGCCCCAGCCGGCCGCCAATAGTCTGCGCCGCACGCTGCTGCGGCGCCTCGCTGCTCCCCTTTCATTGCTCGCGCTAATGAGCGGCCTGATCGCTTACTGGCTCGCGTGGCAATACACGCAGCATGTGGTCGACCGTTCGCTCGCCGACCTCGCCACCGCGATTTCCAAACAGATCCAGATTGCCGGACCGGATGCCCGCATCACGGTGCCACCGCTCGCGCAGGCCATGTTCTCCGACCCGGCCGAAAATCTCGTCTACCGGATCAGCAACGGCGATACCGAAATCGCCGGTGACCACAATCTGCCGCTGCAAGGCACCAGCGTGCGCCGCATGCACTACGCCTATGTGTTCGAGACGCAGCATGAGGGCACGACCGTGCGCGTCGCTCAGGTGCGCGTCGATCAACCGAGCGGCAATCCGATCGTCGTCGAAGTCGGGCAGCCGGTGCATCACCGCTTCAGGATCGCCGCCGAGTTTCTGGTCGCGATCATGATGCCGCTGCTGTTGTTGCTGTTGGCCGGTTGGGTGATTGTGTGGCGCGTCGTGAATCAGCAGCTCAATCCGCTGACCGATCTCGCTGACTCGCTGAATCGTCAGACGCATACGTCGCTCGAACCGGTCGACGAAACCTATGTGCCGGTTGAAATCCGGCCGCTGACCGGCGCGCTGAACGCGCTGCTCGATCGTCTGAAAACCGCACTCGACGGTCAGCGCAAATTCATCGCCGACGCCGCGCATCAGTTGCGTACGCCGCTCACCGCCGTCAAGCTGCATGCGGAACAAGCTGCTGTTGCGCGTGACCCGCAGCAGACGCTCAAGGCGGTTCGCGAACTACGCGCCGCAGCCGACCGCGCGGTGCGGTTGTCGAATCAACTGCTGTCGCTTGCGCGCGCTGAGCCGGGTGAACAGGCGGCACGCTTCGTCAACGTGGACATGGCCGCGCTCGCGTTCGACACCGGCGCGGAATGGGTGCCGCGCGCACTGACCTTCCAGGTCGACCTCGGCTTCCAGCGCCTCGACGACCCCGCCAACGCGCAGCCGCTGATCGCGCGCGGCAATCCGGTGTTGCTGCACGAAGTGATCGCCAATCTGCTGGATAACGCGCTGAAGTACGTGCCGCCCTCGCGCTTCGACGGCGGGCGTATCACCGTGACGGTGTCGCAAACGGTGATCGACGAATTGCGCATGGCCGAGATCATCGTCGAAGACAACGGACCGGGCGTGCCCTTCACGCAGCAAGCGGATCTGTTCAAGCGCTTCTTCCGCGGCGACGGTCAGACCGAAGCCGGTGTCGACAGCGGCGCCGGTCTCGGCCTCGCGATCGTTCACGACATCATGGTGCTGCATCACGGCAGCGTGCATTACGAAGATTCGCCCGATGGCGGCGCACGCTTCATCGTGCGTATTCCGCTCGTGCCGATCACTGTGCAGAGCGAGCCGGTTTCCGACGAACGGCGTCCGATAAAAAAATCGGCGCACTCGGCGCCGATCGACATCTAACATAGGGAACCCCCACGCTGGCTGCCGCGCACTCACTCCAGTGAGCGAACGGCGGCAGCCAGCGTTTTCATTTCTTCTTCGCCTTCTTAGCGGCCTTCTTGGCCGACTTATCGGACTTGCCCTCGCCCTTCTCTTTCTCCGGCGGCGCCAGCATCGTGCCGCGGCACTTTCGCGCGCCGCAACGGCATTCGTATTCCTTCTTCAACTTCTTCGTCTGACGCGCGTCGATCACGAGGCCGTAGTCGTAAAAGACTTCCTCGCCTTCCGCGATGTCGCGCAACGCGTGCACGTACACGTGACCGTCGATTTCCTCGGCTTCGCAATTCGGCGCGCACGAGTGGTTGATCCAGCGCGCGCTGTTGCCGTCGACCTTGCCGTCGATCACCTTGCCGCTGTCGAGCGCGAAATAGAACGTGTGATTCGGTTCGGCCGGATTATGCGGATGCCGACGCAACGCTTCCTTCCAGGAGATCCGCTCGCCCTTGTATTCGATTAGCCGATCGCCGGCTTTGATCGGTTCGATGGCAAACACGCCTTTGCCGTGCACACCCGAACGGCGCACGGCGATCCTGCGTGAACTCATTGAATGAATCCTTGTGAATAACGGGGATGAGGTCCGGCAGCCGCCGGACATGCCCGCGTCTGACGCGCTGCTTTTTTCCGACGCGGATAGCAAACGCGGCGCCTTGCGAGCGCCGCGTCGACTTGCGGCGCACCTACGCCACATCCGGCATCCTACACGCTCCAGACGGCTTCCTTCAACCGTCAAAAAGACGTGATCGTGTCACGCGCGTCACCTTCAACGTTGTCCGAACGAAATGTCGCCGAACAGCGCTTTCTGCTCGCGGGGTTGCGAACGCCAATATTGCGGCGGCGCCTCGACCGTCGCACCGAGTTGCGCCGCGGCGTGCCACGGCCAACGCGGGTTGTACAGCAATGCACGGGCCAGCGCGATCAGATCGGCGTCGCCGGCTTCGATCAGTTGCTCGGCATGAAGCGGATCGGTGATCAGGCCCACGCCGATCGTCGTGAGGCCGGTAGCCTCTTTGACCGCCTTCGCGAAGGGAATCTGATAGCCCGGTTCGAGCGGAATCTTCTGCAACGGCGAGACACCGCCGGACGACACGTCGATCCAGTCGCAGCCGCGCTTCTTCAATTCTTGCGCGAACGCGATCGTGTCTTCCAAGGTCCAGCCGTCCTCGACCCAATCGGTTGCCGAGACGCGCACGCCAACCGGTTTGTCGGCGGGAAACGCGGCGCGCACGATGTCGAAGATTTCCAGCGGAAAACGCATGCGGTTTTCGAGCGAGCCGCCGTAGTCGTCGGTACGTTGGTTGGCGATCGGCGACAGGAATTGATGCAGCAGATAACCATGCGCCGCATGCACTTCCAGCCCGTCGATACCGAGGCGTGCGGCACGCCGCGCGGAGGCCGCGAATGCTTCGCGAATCCGGTTCAATGCGGGCGTATCGAGTGCCAGCGGCGGTTCTTCGCCGGCCTTGTGCGGCAGCGCCGACGGCGCATGCGGCAACCAGCCGCCTTGCGACACCGGAATCAGTTGCCCGCCTTCCCACGGCGCCTGGCTCGACGCCTTGCGCCCGGCGTGCGACAACTGCATCGTCACCTTGATATGGGAATGCTTGCGGATCGCGGCCAGCACCGGCACGAGCGCGGCTTCGGTCGCGTCGTCCCACAGGCCGAGATCGCCGGGGGTGATGCGGCCGTCCGGTTCGACCGAGGTCGCTTCGATACACAACATGCCGGCGCCCGACAAAGCCAGGCTGCCGAGGTGGATCATGTGCCACGCGGTGGCCTCGCCACGATCGGCGGAATACTGGCACATCGGGGACACGACGATACGATTGGGAAGCGTCACGCTACGCAGCGTGAGCGGAGAAAAAAGCGCGCTCATGGATGTCGCCCAGTAGAAACCCGAGAGCGATCGAGCATAGCACCGCGAGGGATTTACTGCAGACAGGGGTCGCTTCAGCTTAGCGCTTAAGGCTCAGGGCTTAGGCTCGACCTGGTCGAGCCACTCACCGAACATCCGGCAGGCGGCGGCTTCCAGTGCGGGGCCGAACTGCGCGGTTTCGGCACGCAACCGGCGTGCATCGATACCATGGCCGACCAGCTCGCCGGCATTGCCGATCAGCCAGGGTTCGAAGCGATCGGTGCGAATCTCCGGATGGCATTGCAAGCCGAGCACATGGTTGCCCCAACTGAACGCCTGGTTTTCGCAGGCCAGCGTGGAGGCAAGACGCGTGGCGTTGTCAGGGAGATCAAAGGTGTCGCCGTGCCAATGCAGCATGGAGGTCTGCGCGGCGTCCAGATGACGCACCGGCGAAGCGCGACCGGCCTCGGTCAGTGTGAGCGGTGTCCAGCCGAGTTCGGTATGCCCGGCAGGATAGACCCGCGCACCAAGCGCACGGGCGATCAGTTGAGCGCCGAGGCAGATGCCGAGCGTCGGTAAACCGGCGGCAATGCGTTTTTCGATCAGCGACAGCAGCGGTACGAGCGTCGGATAAAGCGCGTCGTCGGTGGCGCTGATCGGGCCGCCGAGCACCACCATCACCGACGCGGATACCGGATTCGGCGCCTCGATACGGCCTAAGCCGACGTCGAGATAACGGACCGGACGGCCGCGCTCGCCGAGCACCAGCTCAAGACTACCCAGATCCTCGAAGTGCACATGGCGAATGGCCAGAACTTCGCGATTCATCGGCCTGACCCACCTTCAGGTTGACTAAAGACTTGCCGCTACGCGGCGCCGATCGGCTTAGGGTGGCTTAACCAACCCTAAGCCGGCTTGGCAGTGTAGCGGATTGTTCCGGAAGAAGCCGCCTTACTGGGCGAAGATCTTCCAGGTCTTTTTCTGGGTGGCGACGTCGGCGATTTCGTAGACCGAGCAATCCAGACGCACGTTCGTGTCCGACATGTTCATGTCGAGCAGCGAGCAGTGATGCGGCGTCTTCTTCGGATTCTTGCTCGGCTCGAAGTGCGCGCAGCTCAGGCACATGCGGTGCGGCGGAATCGTGCCTTGCGCTTCCAGCTGATGGACGGTCTTGAGCAACGTGCGATAGAACACCGACTGCTCATCGTCACGCAGCGTGCCGACCGCCTTCGCGAGGAAGTCCGGCCATTGCGCGGCGCGCTTCGCAGCGGTACGGCCACGTGCCGTCAGACGAACCGCGAGTGCGCGGCCGTCGTCGAGCGCACGGCGCTTTTCGACCAGACCCTTGGTTTCGAGCGTGCTGACGGCATCGCTCGTGGTCGCTGCGGTCAGGGCCGTTTCGCGGGCGATTTCGCCGAGGCGCATCGGGCCTTTGCGCTGCATCAGCAGGACGAGAATTTCGCCTTGGGTCGGGGTGAGACCCGCGCCTTCGGCCCATTCCCAAGCCTGGCTGCGCATCGCCGTGCTCAATCGCAAGAGGCTGTGGGTCACCCGCCCGGCTGCCTGTTCTCCGTATACGCCTTCGCTCATAATCTTCGATTCGTTTATTTACAGCTTTGGTTCAAGACCGGCGACTTGCTCGCCGACCGCGCCCGCAGCCTGTGGGGGTAGCCTCGCCCGACTGCGGACAAGACGGTTTCTACTATCTCAAAAATTTGCCGCCTGACCAGCCAAGGCAGCGAAAACGACATTCTATGCGAGAGCGGCGAATCGTACAGCTAACTTATCCAAGGCAAGCTGTGGATAACCGCTGGAAAACCTGGGGACGGCTTGTGCACCGATTCTTGATAAGCATCCAGGCGCTGTTTTTGCCTGCAGAAGTTGTCCTCGTATACCAGCGTCGATGCGTTCGCGTCCCGTGCAGTTATGGTTTACGCAGCGCGTTGACTTTGCAGGGAATTATTCAGTTGTCCACAGGCCAGGGCGATGCTTGTTAACTACTACTACTTTGGTATACGTTAACTTTATAAAAACCTAAGACACCTCCGGCTGGAAAAATAAATTACATAAAAAAACCCGCACGAGGCGGGTTTCCTTACGGTTTGACGTAATCCGTTCTGTGCCTGACTAGGCTCGCCATTGCAAACATTGCTGACGGACAGCTTCGTGCAAGGATTTTTCTTTCTCGAACACGCCGCGCAACCAGGTTGCGTCGTTCACCTGCCCGCGCGCGATCGCGCCGATCTCGGCAAGCGCATTACCCGAACCCAATGCTTCGGCGTGCGGTGCAATCAGATCGAGCGTTTCGAGGATGTCTTCGGAAATCGTCTTGCGTTCGCCGGTTTGCGGATTGATGCAGGTACCGGCCAGACCGAAGCGGCATGCTTCGAAGCGATTGAAGGTGTAGACGAGGTAATCGTCTTCCTGCGGCGTGATCGGTTTGTCGAGCAGCAAATGCCGCGCCAGCGTCTGGATGTAGCAGGCGATCGCCGCCGCGCGATCCACCGATAGCGGCGTGTCCATCACGCGTACTTCGATCGTGCCGAAACCCGGCTTCGGCCGGATGTCCCAGTAGAAATCTTTCATGCTGTTGACCACGCCCGTGTGGACCATCTTCGAGAAATATTCCTCGAAGCTGTCCCACGTCAGCACGAACGGCGCGCGGCCTGACAGCGGAAACGCGAACACGGAATTCAGGCGTGCCGAATGAAAACCGGTGTCGACGCCTTGCACGAATGGCGACGAAGCGGACAACGCGATGAAATGCGGAATGAAGCGCGACATGGAATGCAGCAGATACAGCGCGCTGTTCGGATCCGGACAGCCGATATGCACGTGCTGGCCGAACACCGTGAATTGCTTGGCCAGATAGCCGTACAACTCGGAAAGGTACTGAAAGCGCGGCGTATCGACGATCTGCCGTTCGCTCCATTGCTGGAACGCGTGCGTGCCGCCGCCGCACAAACCGACGTTCAGATGATCCGCCGCGGAAACCAGCGTGTCGCGAATCTTGCGCAAATCGGTGACGGCCTGCTCGTGCGTCGTGCAGATGCCGGTCGACAGCTCGATCATGCTTTCGGTAATTTCCGGCGTGATGTTGCCGGGAATTTTTTCGTCTTTGATGAGGCGCAGCAGATCCGAGCCGGCTTTGGTCAGATCATAGTCGTGCGTGTTGACGATTTGCATCTCGAGTTCGACACCGAAGGTATACGGTTTCGAATCGATGAAGGGTTCGAGTGACATAGCGTCCCCTGTGTCAGTCGGCCGGGAAGTTGTCGCCTGCCCGGCCGTTTTTGAATCGAATAACTCGAGTAAGTCGAATCAGGCGGATGAAACATCGAGCAGCGCCGCGCGCTTACTCTTCGCGCCGCTCGGCCACCAGCGCGAGACTGCGATAGACGAGCCACGGCCCGAGAATCTGCAGCACGAAAATCGAACACATCACGATCGCGCGCAGTTGCGGATCGAAGTTCGGGTACAGGTTGTACGTATCGTCGACCAGCAGATACGCGAGCGCCGACATGGGCGATAACGATAAACCGAGCGCTATGCCCTGCTTCCAGTTCAAGCCGCTCGGTTTCGCAAAGGCCAGCACGCCGACCAGTTTCGCCACCAGACGCGCAACGATCAGGCCCAATGCCGCCACACCGCCGAGCGCGATATCTTTCCATTCGAACGAAGTCAGCGTCAGCACGAACAGAATCACGGTCAGCAACCAGCCGGCGGTGCCGAAATGCTCCGGCCACAACTGCGGACGCGCCTCATGATTTTTCACGATGATGCCGGCTGCGAGCAGCGCCAGAATCGTCGACAGCTTGAACAGATGCGCGACTGCGATCGCCAGCAACACCAAGCCGAACAGCGCGACAAACGAGTGCTCGTCCTGCATGTTCAGACGGCGATAAAAGAACGTGCAGGTCCGCGCCAGCAAATACGCGAGCACGAGCGAGCCGACCAGCAGATACAGCGGTTGCAGGATGGTGGCGAAAACATTGCCGTAAGCCTCCTGATGCAACCAGCTCGACACCAGCTTTTCGATCACCACCGCGTACATGCTGTTCAACGCGGTCAAGGTCAGCATGCGTTGCGTGACCTGGCCTTCCGCGCGCAATTCCGTTTTGAGCTGGATCACCATCGCGGGCGAGGTGGCCATCGCGATCGCGGCGAGCACGGTTGCCACGATCACCGGCACGTTCAGCAATAGCAAAACCGGCAATACCAACGCGAACGTCAGCGTCGCTTCCGCCACGCTCGACAGGATCAGCCAAGGGTTACGGCGAATCCAGCGCAAATCGAGCCGGCTGCCGAGTTCGAACAGCAGCAAACCGAGCGCGACGTCGAGTAAAGGTCGCGCGGCGCTGGCGGAATCGGCATCGATCACGCCCGAACCCGCCGCGCCGGCGACGAGACCAATCACCGCATAGCCGGAAATACGCGGCAGACGCCACGCGCGATAACACAGTTCACCGCACAGGCCGGCGGCAAGCAAGGCGAGACCCGCCCAAAAAATGGCGTCGGGTGCGAGAGGCCAGGCCGGAAAGAATGAAAACGCCGACTTCATCGTGATGGGTTCTCCTTGGCAGCAACGGCAGGCGACACGAACCGGCGCGAACACCGGCGAGCGGGCGGGCGCATGAAGCGCTCACAGTCGCGATCGCTTCGCGTGACCCGCGTTGCGAGTTTTTCAACGATCGGATGATCTGAATGCACCGCAGCCGCTGGGAGCCCGGCGCATTCCTGAGTGCGGCCGTAGCAACCGGCACGGCACGGTGAAAGAACGCCGGCGACTTTGAATCAGATTCTGATTGGCCGACACCGTTCCGTTGTTGCGTGTGCCGCTAGAGGCGAAGCACGACGCGGAAAAGAACGGCGATTGTGCCATAGCTTTTTCAGAGTTGACCGAAAAGGCGCGAACATGCAGGCAAAACGGTAAAAACGTACGTTATCTTCGCAGCATGAGGAAAAAGCGACCGTTTTGAGATGAACTTGGGGCGTCCGGACGTTCAGCTTGAGGGACCCAGATGTGTTTTTCGGGAAGGTTAACTGGAAATTTTTCGGTCGCCTGGAGGGCGGTTAACCGGGCTTCTCGACGACGACCGCTTTCCAGCTCGCCTCGGCCTTTCTGTTTACAGGTTTACTGTATGTATACGTAGTAACAGTTAACAAGCTGCCTCGGTTTCTGTGGATAACTCCTGTTTACCGAAATGAATCATCAGCTTGCCGACGGCATAACCGGATGCACAGCTTGTGCGGGAGCGGCGGGTATACAAGGGTAACTTTTGGCGATTTTCGTCGCCGGCAAAGTTACCCCGTTTACGTCCACAACGGTTCCACACGAGTTTCGCCGGTTAACCGCAAGCTTATCCACAGGGTGGGGTGGATAACTTATCCACCGGTTAACACGGCTCGAAACACGGCTCGACGCGCGGTTAACTCACGGTGCCCTGACGCAATGCTCGCAAGAGGAAGCGAGCCGGATCGATGTCCTCGGCCAGATCCCGTTCGATTGGCCACGGCTCGCCTTCGATCTGCGACGCGATCAGTTCCGCGCCGAGCGCTGCCCACACCAGGCCGCGGGAACCGTAGGCGAAGGCGCCGTACAAGCCGTCCATGCGCGGCAGGTCGAGCGGCCAGGCACCACGCAGGCGTTGGGCGTCGCGCGCTGCGAGGGTTTCGTCGGCGAGTTGGCCGATCATCGGCATGCGGTCGCTGGTGACGCAGCGGAACGCGACGCGGCCGGTCAACGCGGCCGACGGCGTCTGTACAGCTTGAGCGGCTTGTGAGGCTTGAGCCTCCAGGGACGCAACGCCTGCAAACGCCGGCAGCATCCGCGCCACGCGCTCGAGGTTTTCCAGATGGCCGTCCGCACGCAGCGATGTGTCGGGATCATCCAGCTCGTAGGTCGCGCCGGTCAGCGTGACGCCGTCGGCGAGCGGCACCGCATAGCCTTCACCGATCACCGGCAGCGCCAGCGGCGCGACCGTACCGGCCGGCAGCAAGGTCAATTGGCCGCGGATGCTGCGCGTCGGCGCATGCCGCAAACCGGCGATGCGCGCTGCATGGTGCGCACTCGCGACGATCACCACCGGCGCGCGCGCCACCGCCTGCCCCGACGTGTCGAACACGGTCCATTGGTCGCCATCCCGTTCGATTCGCGCGACGTCCACGCCAAAGCGCCGTTCGAGCAAGCTGCCCGCCGCGGCGCATTGTGCGGCGCACAGCGAAGCCGGGTCGATCCAGCCGCCGTGTGGAAAGAACCAGCCGCCGCGTGCTAGCGGCATGCCGGCCAGTTTTTGCGCGTCTTGCGCCGACACGGGCGTCACGTACTCGGACGGATAGCCGAACGCGGCGATCGCGTCGCTGATCGAACGGGCTTCTTCGTCGTCTGCGGCGATTTGCAACAGGCCTGGCGCGCCGCGCAACAGTGGGTGGCCGAGCCGTTCGAGCGCGGCCCAGCGCCTGAGCGTGTACAGAAAGCCCGCGCGCGTCACGCGCGACGCGACGCTGTCGTCGCGCGAAATCATGGGATGGAACACGCCGGCAGGATTGCCCGACGCGTCTTGCGCCACCGACGCATGCCGCTCCAGCGACGTCACGCGCCAGCCGCGCGCGGCGAGCCGCTCGATCACCGCGCAGCCCGCGAGCCCGGCGCCGATTACGACCGCGTGCCGTTCTTCTACCGCGAGCGGCGCGGGCGGTTCATAACGCCGCACACGCCAGCGCGGCGCGAAATGGCCGACCAGCATCGCCCGTTTCCACCCGAAGCCGTCTACCTTGCGGTACTCGAAGCCGCATTGCGTCAACGCGCGCTTGATGTCGCCGGCGCTGCTGTAAGTGGCGAAGGTCGCGCCGTCGCCCGCCAGGCGCGCGAGCGACTTGAAGATCGCCGGGGTCCAGAGTTCGGGGTTTTTGGCCGGTGCGAAACCGTCCAGATAGAACGCGTCGGCGCGCAGTCTCAACGCCGGCAAGCTCTCGATTGCGTCGCCGAATACCAGCGTGAGCACGACACGGCCGTCGTCGAATTCGAGCCGGTGCGTGCCCGGAACCAGCATCGGCCAGGCGTCGGCGAGCGTTTCCGCCAACGCGGCAATGGTCGGGTCGGAGAGGGTCTTTGCGTAGACGCTGCGCAGATCGTCCAGAATGAACGGATGCTTCTCGGTCGACACGAAATGCAGCCGCTCGCAGCGCGCCGGATCGGCGCGCCACGCGGCCCAAGTCATCAGAAAGTTGATGCCCATGCCGAAACCGGTTTCGAGCACGGTGAAAACACGGCGCTTTTGCCATCGTTCCGGCAACGCGTTACCGCGCAGAAAAACGTATTGGGATTGTTCGAGACCGCCCACGACGCTGTGATAGATGTCGTTATAGAGCGGTGAATAAAGCGAGCCGTTGTCGCGAAAAGCGACGACAGCGGGGATCAGCGGATCGGTCATGCGGGACGGAAATGGACGCTCGCAAGAGCGGGTCGAACGTTACCGTCCGCGCGCGCCGCTCGCCGGACGGCGAAAAGGACGCGCCGAACGTTGGCAAAACCCAACGCCAAGCCCCGTCCATACTGGGTTTCAGCCATCTGCGGGAGGCGCCGACAGCAAAAATTGCGGTTTCCTTGCGATATCGGCCCCGGAACCGCGTAAATCTTCGAAACCCTTGTCCTGATTGGGTTTGCGCTGCGCTATCATAGCAAGCGCCGCGAAGGGAGCGGCGGCACGGCCGCCAGGCAGTCATCTGCCGGGCGCTCAGGTCCGGAGGGGATCCGGAGCCGCAGCTGCTCGACGGCGCGGCCCGCGCACGTATAATCGGCGCGTTCGCGCTGTTCGTGTCAACCTAAACTCAGAAAGGAACCTTAATGAACAAACAGGAACTGATCGACGCCGTCGCAGGACAGACGGGCGCCAGCAAGGCTCAAACCGGTGAAACGTTGGACACGTTGCTTGAAGTGATCAAGAAGTCTGTGTCGAAGGGCGACGCGGTCCAGTTGATCGGCTTCGGTAGCTTCGGTTCGGGCAAGCGCGCAGCACGTACGGGTCGTAACCCCAAGACCGGCGAATCTATCAAGATCCCGGCCGCCAAGACCGTCAAGTTCACGGCTGGTAAGGCGTTCAAGGACGCAGTCAACAAGCGCTAAGCAGATTACTGCCCGGCAGTTGACACCCGCCCACGGCGGGTTTTTTTTCGTCTGCTGGTTTTGCCGCGGGTTGAACGGCGACGGGCGTCGCGGTTCAACCGCGGTTCAATCTTCAAGCGCGGGCAAGGAAGCCTGGCTAGTCGTGACGGTGGATGATTTCGCCGTGGCCGTGGCCGTGGCCGTCATGATCGTGGCCGTGGTGGTCGTGACCGTGGTCATGCCCATGGTGATCGTGATCGTGGTCGTCTTCATCGAAGTCCCATGTCGGGAACGGATCCGTGAACTGCTGCCACGCTTGCGGTCCCAACGCATATTCTTCGTCGTTCAGCAGGCAGGCGTCGAACTTCGCCTTCCACACCGCCGGTTCGATGCCGACGCCGATCATCACCAGTTCCTGGCGGCGGTCGCCGATGCTCAGATCGTCCGGATCGCCGTGCCAGTCGGCGGCGATTTCCGCGGCCAGCTCGTCGTCGCCGTCCGGCCATTCGCTGCGGTCCTGCGCTGCCCACCACATGCCCGCCGGACCATGCCGGCAAGCGCCGCCGGCTTGCGACAGCGAACCGGCGATATCGTTACGCGTCGCCAGCCAGAAGAAGCCTTTGCTGCGCAGAACGCCCTTCCACTCCTGATGCAGCAGCGCCCACAGACGCTCCGGATGAAACGGCCGGCGCGCCCGGTAAATGAAATTGCCGATGCCGAATTCGTCCGCTTCACCGTGATGCGCATGACCGTGCTCGTGATCATGTTCGTGATTCAGCGAGGCCAGCCAGCCCGGCGCGCTCGACGCTTCGTCGAAATCGAAGCGCCCGGTGTTCAGCACTTCCGCGAGCGGCACTTCGCCGAAACGGCTGACCACTTGAACCGCGCGCGGGTTGATCCGGGCGAGGATGCGTTGCAGACGCGTGAGCTCGTCGGCGCTGACGAGGTCGGCCTTGTTCACGACCAGCACGTCGCAGAACTCGATCTGCTCGATCAGCAACTCGACCAGCGTGCGATCGTCTTCTTCGGTCGCGGCAATGCCACGCTCGGCAAGCGCGTCGGCGGAACCATAGTCGCGCAGGAAGTTGAACGCGTCGACCACGGTCACCATCGTATCGAGCCGCGCGACGTCGGAGAGCGACGCGCCGTCGTCGTCGACGAAGGTGAAGGTCTCGGCGATCGGCATGGGCTCGGCCACGCCGGTCGATTCGATCAGGATCGCGTCGAAGCGCTGTTCGCCGGCAAGACGCTTGATCTCTTTCAGCAAGTCGTCGCGCAGCGTGCAGCAGATGCAGCCGTTCGATAGTTCGACCAGTTGCTCTTCGACATGCGAGAGCGCGGCGGCGTCACGCACGAGCGTGGCGTCGATATTGACGGCGGCCAGATCGTTGACGATCACGGCGACGCGCAAGCCGGCGCGATTCGCGAGGATGTGATTCAGGAGCGTGGTCTTGCCGGCGCCCAGAAAACCGGAGAGCACGGTGACGGGCAATAGCGGCTGGTTCATCGCAGTACGGGAAACAAGAGGATTGGAAGGCGTGCCGGGCGTGGGTCGCAGGATCGCGTGACCAGGATGACCGCGTTGGCGGTCGCATCGCGACGGCAGCACGAAGCCGCATTGTGCATCAAAACGGGCGATGTCCTCCTGGCGAGCCGGATCGCCACACGGCTGAAATGACGCAGAGGCTGAAGTCGACGCTGAAGCGTCTGGCCGAACGGCCAGACGAAAGATCGCCTATATAAGAATAGCGATCCAATATGGATAAGACAGGCTCACGCGCTTAGCGTGCGGCCGGCATCAGATTCCACTTGCGCAGGATCGCGGCGATCTGCATCGCATACTTATCACGCAGCGCCGGCGTTTCCGAGTGGTACGCGCCGATCGCTTGCCAGGTATTGCCGTACTTGTTCATCTGACGGCGCAGATGCCACGCCGCGATGTAGACGTTCTTGCACGGCTCCATCAGCGTGCCTTGCGAGATGCCGTATTGCGCGAGCACCGGCAGATGAATCGAATTGATCTGCATAACGCCGTAGTCGGTCGAGCCGTTGGCGTTCTTGTGTTGGGCATCGGGCCGGTTGTGCGACTCCTGCCACGCAATGGCGCGCAGAATCAACGGATTGACCTTCTGATACTTCGCCGCTTCGTCGAAACAATCGGCGCGCGCCTGCCCTGCTGCGACCAGCACGGCAAGTCCTGCGACGACAGTGACGAAGGCTCGTTTCATCGGTCAAGACGACTAAGTAAAGCGCAAGGGTAAGGTCTGGTAAGGCGGTTCGTCGGCCATACTTCAGCCGCTTGCAGCCGTCGAGCCGCACTGGCCGGGCGTTTGTCAGGCATCGGGGAAAACCCGCGTCGGCAAGCCGCAACCGCTGACCCGAACGGCTCGTATGATACCGGCAGGTAGACTCGCGTCAAGTTAGCTAACAGACATAAGCATGTGGAAACAAGGCGCTGCGTCATTCGCACTCAACCTCGCACGAGCTTTCATTTGATTGACGGCAACAAACGGTCTTTAGAGTATTCGCACGGCGCCGTTCGTTTTGTGACAAATCCGACATGAAAAACTGTTACTGTTCATTTTTTTCGGACATAGGGTGGCCGGCAAAGCGGGCGAAGTCTGCTCGCAAGGCGGCCCGGCAGACCGATAGGGCGGCGGCCTGTTCCCATGTCCGCACGGCGTGACCGTCGGCAGTTTTGGCTGCCGGCATCGAAACCACATTCCATGAGAATAAATCGTATGGCTTTGCGTCGCGTCGCAACGGCGCTGCTGGTGGCTGGCTTGATCACCGCGCAGACAGCACAGGCACAGGTGACACTGAACTTCGTGAACGCTGACATCGACCAGGTGGCCAAGGCGATCGGCGCGGCCACCGGTAAAACGATCATCGTCGACCCGCGTGTGAAGGGGCAGTTGAACCTGGTGTCGGAAAATGCAGTGCCTGAAGAACAGGCACTGAAGACCTTGCAATCCGCCTTGCGTATGCAGGGTTTCGCTTTGGTCCAGGACCACGGCGTACTGAAGGTCGTACCGGAGGCCGACGCCAAGCTGCAAGGCGTGCCGACCTACGTCGGCAATACGCCGGTCGCGCGTGGCGATCAGGTGATCACGCAGGTGTTCGTGCTGAAGAACGAATCGGCCAATAACCTGCTGCCGGTGCTGCGTCCGCTGATCTCGCCGAACAACACCGTGGCCGCTTACCCGGCCAACAATACGATCGTCGTCACCGATTACGCCGACAACGTACGCCGCATCGCGCAGATCATCGCGGGCGTGGATACGGCAGCGGGCCAGTCGGTGTCGGTCGTGCCGTTGAAGAACGCGAACGCGCTCGACATCGCGCAGCAACTGACCAAGATGCTGGACCCCGGCGCGATCGGCAGCACCGACGCAACGCTGAAGGTGCAGATCACCGCTGACCCGCGCACCAACTCGCTGCTGATCCGCGCGTCGAACGGCGGGCGCCTCGCGGCCGCGAAGACGCTGGCGAAAGAGCTCGACGCGCCGACCTCGATGCCGGGCAACATCCACGTCGTGCCGCTGCGCAACGCGGACGCGACCAAGCTCGCGAAGACTCTCCGCGGCATGCTCGGTAAGGGCGACACAGGTTCGTCGGCCAGCTCGAACGAAGCCAATTCGTTCAACCAGAACGGCAGTGGCGGTGGTGGCGGCGGCTTTGGCAACAATTCGACGGGCAACTCTGGTACGCCGCCGTTGCCCTCGGGCGGACTCGGCGGTGGTGGCTCGCTGGGGTCGTCGCTGGGCGGTGGCGGCGGTGGGTCGGGCGCGAACGGCGGCTCAGGTTCAGGCGGCCTGCTCGGCGGCGATAAGGACAAGGGCGACGACAATCAGCCCGGTGGCATGATTCAGGCGGATTCTGCATCGAACTCGCTGATCATCACGGCGGCCGAGCCGGTGTACCGCAATCTGCGTGCAGTGATCGACCAGCTCGATGAGCGGCGTGCGCAGGTCTATATTGAAGCGCTGATTGTCGAACTGAACTCGACCACGAACGCCAATCTCGGCATTCAGTGGCAGGTGGCGAACAGTTCGATCTATGCCGGTACCAACCTGGCGACCGGCAACAGCAACAGCATTATCAATCTGACGGCCGGGGCTGCAGCCGCCGCCGCGACCGCGGGTAGTGGTGGCCTTGCCGGTGCGCTCGCAAGCGGGTCCGGGCTGCAGCAGGGGCTTAACGTTGGCTGGATCCACAATATTTTCGGTGTGCAGGGACTCGGCGCGTTGCTGCAGGCGCTGTCGCAGACCGCTGACGCGAATGTGCTGTCCACGCCTAACCTCATCACGCTCGACAATGAGGAAGCCAAGATCGTCGTCGGGACGAACGTGCCGATCCAGACCGGCTCGTACTCGAACCTCACCAGTGGCAGCACAAGCTCGGCATTCAATACCTACGACCGCGTCGATGTCGGTCTGACGCTGCACATCAAGCCGCAGATCACCGACGGCGGCATTCTTAAGCTGCAGCTCTACACTGAAGACTCGGCGATCGTGACCGGCACCACCAACGCGACGACCAACCCGGCCGGCCCGCAGTTCACCAAGCGCTCGATCCAGTCGACGGTGCTCGCCGATAACGGCGAGATCATCGTGCTCGGCGGTTTGATGCAGGACAACTACCAGGTCAGCAACAGCAAGGTGCCGTTGCTCGGCGATATTCCGTGGGTCGGCCAGTTGTTCCGTTCGGAACAGAAGACCCGGGTGAAGACCAACCTGATGGTGTTCCTGCGTCCGGTGATCATCAGCGATCGCAGCACCGCGCAGGCCGTGACGTCGAACCGTTACGACTACATCCAGGGCGTGCAGGGCGCGTACAAGTCGGACAATCGCCTGATCAAGGACAACGACGATCCGGTGATGCCGCCGATACCGCTCGGCCCGAGCCAGGGCGCTCCGGCGGCGACGAACCTGTTCGATCTCGACCAGATGCGTCGCCAGCAGATGACGCGGCCACCGCTTGTCTTGCCCACGCCGGCTAATGGTGGCGCGGTGCAGAGCAATCCGGTGCCGTCCAACAACGGCGCGGTGCAAAGCGGCCCGGTGCCGACGACGACGCCGTCGACCGCAGCGCCCGGAGTGCAGCCGTGAGCACGCCGTCCACGCCGCCGTCAGCGTCGCGTGCTGCTGCGTCGACTCAAGCGTCGGCGCTGCCGGGCGGCAGCGCCGCTGAACTCGCCGAACGCAGCGCGCCCTCGCCGCTCGCCGCTCGCCTCGTGCCGTACGGCTTCGCGCGCAGCGGCCAGATTCTGGTGGCGCATCAGCATCCCGATAGCCTCGAAGTCTGGATCAGCGAACGCACCAGCGAAGCTGCGCTCGCCGAAGTGACACGCAACTTCGGCGCGGTATCGGTCGTGCGTTTGTCGGCCGATGAACTCGCGCAGGCGATCAATCAGGCATACGCACGCCAGGACGGCAGCGCGGCGCAAGTGGTCGGCGAAGTGGAAGGCGAAGTCGATCTGTCGCGCTTGATGCAGGACATTCCCGAGGTCGAGGATCTGCTCGAATCGGAAGACGACGCGCCGATCATCCGCATGATCAACGCGCTGCTGACGCAAGCGGCGCGCGAACAGGCGTCGGATATTCACATCGAGCCGTTCGAGACTTCGTCGGTGGTGCGCTTTCGGGTGGACGGCACGCTGCGCGATGTGGTGCGGCCGAAGAAAGCGCTGCACGGCGCGCTGATCTCGCGGATCAAGATCATGGCGCAGCTCGATATCGCCGAAAAGCGTCTGCCGCAAGATGGCCGGATCACGCTGCGCGTGGGCGGACGTCCGGTCGACGTGCGAGTGTCGACGTTGCCGACGGGCCACGGCGAACGCGCGGTGCTGCGTCTGCTGGAAAAAGATGCATCGCGGTTGAACCTCGAAGCGCTCGGCATGGGGCGTGACACGCTCGTCAAATTCGACAAGTTGATCGGCAAGCCGCACGGCATCGTGCTGGTGACAGGCCCGACCGGTTCGGGTAAGACGACCACGCTGTATGCGGCGATGTCGCGGCTCGAAACGGCAACCACCAACATCATGACGGTCGAAGACCCGATCGAATACGACCTGTCCGGCATCGGCCAGACGCAGGTCAACGAACGGATCGGCATGACCTTCGCGCGGGCGCTGCGCTCGATTCTGCGGCAGGACCCGGACGTCATCATGATCGGTGAAATCCGCGACCTCGAAACCGCGCAGATCGCGGTACAGGCCTCGCTGACGGGCCACCTCGTGCTCGCCACCTTGCACACGAACGACGCGGCATCCGCCGTCACGCGTTTGACCGATATGGGCGTCGAACCGTATCTGCTGGCGTCGTCGCTGCTCGGCGTGCTGGCGCAGCGGCTGGTGCGGCGTCTGTGTCCGGTGTGCCGCGAAGAGCGCACCGAAGAAGACGGCAGCGTGCGCTGGCATCCGGTGGGTTGCGACAAGTGCGGGCAGTCCGGTTATGCGGGACGGCGCGGCGTGTACGAACTGCTGCTGATCGACGACGGGATCCGCTCGCTGGTTCACCGCAACGCCGCCGATTCGGAAATTCTCACGGCAGGCCGTGCGCAAGGTATGCGCACGCTGCGCGAGGACGCGGACCGTTGGCTCGAATCGGGGCTGACGTCACTCGAAGAAGTGATCCGCGTAACGGGCGGAGCGTAAGCGCATGCCGGCATTTCGTTTCGAAGCGATCGACGCGGCGGGCAAGGCGCAAAAAGGCGTGCTCGACGCGGACAGCGCGCGCGGCGCGCGAACCAATCTACGCTCGCAGGGACTGACGCCGCTCGTCGTCGAACCGGCGGCGTCGCGCACGCGCGGCGAACGCAATCAGCGGCTGTCGCTCGGGCGGCGTTTGTCGCAGCGCGAACAGGCAATCCTCACGCGGCAACTCGCGAGTCTGCTGATTGCCGGGCTGCCGCTCGACGAAGCGCTCTCCGTGCTGACCGAGCAATCGGAGCGCGACTACATTCGCGAGCTGATGGCGTCGATTCGCGCGGAAGTGCTCGGCGGCCATTCGCTCGCCAATGCACTGACGCAGCATCCGAAAGATTTTCCCGAGATTTATCGCGCGCTGGTCGCGGCGGGTGAACACACCGGCAAGCTCGGTCTCGTGCTGTCGCGGCTCGCCGACTACATCGAGCAACGCAACGCGCTCAAGCAGAAGATCGTGCTCGCGTTCACGTATCCGACGATCGTCACGATCATCGCATTCGGCATCGTCACGTTTCTGTTGAGCTACGTGGTGCCGCAGGTGGTGAACGTGTTCGCCAGCACCAAGCAGCAGTTGCCGATTCTCACCATCATGATGATGGCGTTGTCCGGTTTCGTGCGGCACTGGTGGTGGGCGATGCTGATCGGCGTGGTCGTGATCGCGTATCTGGTCCGCTCGATTCTGAGGCAGCCCGGCCCGCGTCTCGCGTTCGACCGCTGGCTGTTGACCGCACCCCTGCTCGGCAAACTCGTGCGCGGGTATAACACCGTGCGCTTTGCCAGCACGCTGGGCATTCTGACCGCGGCGGGCGTGCCGATTCTGCGCGCGCTGCAAGCCGCCGCCGAAACGCTCAGCAACAATGCGATGCGCGAGAACATCGACGATGCGATCGTGCGGGTGCGCGAAGGCACGTCGCTGTCGCGTGCGCTCGGCAATACGAAGACGTTTCCGCCGGTGCTGGTTCACCTGATCCGTTCGGGCGAAGCGACCGGCGACGTGACGACCATGCTCGACCGTGCGGCCGAAGGCGAAGCGAGCGAACTGGAGCGTCGCACGATGTTCCTGACAAGCCTGCTGGAGCCGTTGCTGATTCTGGCGATGGGGGGCGTGGTGCTGGTGATCGTGCTGGCGGTGATGCTGCCGATCATCGAGTTGAACAACCTGGTGCAGTAAGGCTGGGAGAGTCTGGATTGCGCAGCGACGGCGGCTGCGTGACTGGGCTCGCGGGAGAGCTCAGCATGGCGGCCACCGTTGCTGCGGCCGCGCGATCAGATGAAGCGTCAACCGAAGCGAAGCGGCAATTTGATGCGTTTCGCTTCAGCGCAAGTTAGCGAACGTAGATCGTGGGACCTGCAGGATTGGTCGGCAGAAATACTTCGGAATGCGCGCCATTGCGGTTGATGATGATGGAGCGGGCGCGGACTTCGCCGAGCGTGGCGCCTTGCATCAGCGCGCTACCGAGCGACACCGCGTGCGGCGGTTCGCCGCCGACGCTGACGATGGCGGCGGCGCCTTCCGTCAAAGCGAGGATGCCGAACAGATGCACGTCTTGATTGGCGTTGCGCGTGAGCTGTCCGCCGAACAGCGTGGCGGCCTGGTCGGTCGAGACCTGCGCGTGCGCAGCGGCAGCGGGCAACGGCGCACCGGACAACGTGCTGAGCGTGATGACCCAGTAGGTCACCGTCGCGCAAAACACGGCGAACAGTGCGAGCGACAGAAGGCGGATTTGGATAGCGTTCATGCGCATCATTGTACGGACTATTGTGAAAATTGCGTTGGTTGAAAGTGTCTCGGTGTTTTCTCACAACCCTTCAACTGCGTAACATTAAAATGACCGGCCGGGCGTGTTCAATGGCAGCCTGATTGCTGACACGCGAATCCCGCCCCGTCAAAAAAATTCCACCTGATAAGAGGTAGCAAGCTATGCAACTGTCGACCACTCGCCGCACTGAAATCGCGGGTTCGCGCAGCCGTCGTCAACGTGGATTCACGCTGATCGAAATCATGGTCGTGATCGCGATTCTGGGCATTCTCGCGGCATTGATCGTACCGAAGATCATGAGTCGTCCGGATGAAGCGCGGCGTGTTGCCGCGAAGCAGGACATCGGCACCGTGATGCAGGCCATGAAGCTCTACCGTCTCGACAACGGCCGTTATCCGACGCAGGAGCAAGGTTTGCGCGCGCTGATCGAAAAGCCGAGCACGGACCCGGTGCCGAACAACTGGAAGGACGGTGGTTATCTCGAACGTCTGCCGAACGATCCGTGGGGCAATGCCTATCAGTATCTGAATCCTGGCGTGCATGGTGAGATCGACGTGTTCAGCTATGGCGCGGACGGCAAGCCCGGCGGCGAAGGCAATGATGCCGACGTCGGGTCGTGGCAGTAATCCGTCGGCGTAGAGAAGATTTTCATGCGAGGTCCACTGCCGAACGGCCGCCGCCGCACCGCGGGTTTTACGCTGCTGGAAATGCTGGTGGTGCTGGTGATCGCGGGCTTGCTGGTGTCGTTGACCGCGCTGACGATCACGCGCAATCCGCGCACCGATCTGAACGAGGAAGCGCAACGTCTCGCGCTGCTGTTCGAATCGGCCGGCGATGAAGCGCAGGTGCGCGCGCGGCCGGTTGCATGGCAGCCGGTGGACGGCGGTTTCCGTTTCGATCTGCGCACGGAAGACGGCTGGCGTCCGCTGCGCGACGATCTGCTCGGACCGCGCCGTTGGGAAGGCGGCGTGACGGGTGTGGCGATCAACTATCCCGGTTCGGATACGCAACCGAGCCGGGTGGTGTTCGGCACCGAGGCGATCGACGTGCCTGTGCAGATCACGCTGTTTTCGGCGGCGGGGCGCGCGACGATTGTCGGCACCGGCAATGGCCGCTACGAGGTGCACTGAGATGCGTCGTTGCAGGAGCAGGATGGCTCACGAGAAGGTCGACCGCGCGCAGCGCGGTTTTACGATGATCGAGGTGCTGGTGGCGCTGGCGATCATCGCGGTGGCATTGGCGGCTTCGTTGCGCGCCGTGGGCAGTCTTGCGACTGGCGAGGCCGATTTGCACAAGCGCTTGCTGGCCGGCTGGAGCGCTGACAACACGTTGGCGCAATTGCATCTGACGCATGGCTGGCCGAATGTCGGTTCGACGAGTTTCGATTGTTCGCAGGGTAATTTGCAGTTGATCTGTACTGAGCGTGTGACGGCGACGCCGAACCCGGTGTTTCGTCGGGTGGAAGTGATGGTGACGACGCCTGGCGGTAGCGGCAATCTTGCCCAGATGGTGACGGTGGTCGCGAATGAAACGAACCGTTCGCTCTGAGCGCCGCCGCCGATCGGGCGGGCGTGGTTTCACGCTGATCGAGCTGATGGTCGCGATTGCGATTCTGGCGGTGATTGCCGTGCTGTCGTGGCGCGGGCTCGACCAGATCATTCGTGGCCGGCAGACCATTACGAACGCGATGGAAGACGAGCGCGTGTTTGCGCAGTTGTTCGATCAGATGCGGATCGATGTGCGTCAGGCCGCGTCGGATGACGAAGCGGGTCAGGCGGCGGTGTCGGTGTCGGGCAATGTGTTGCAGGTTGTGCGGCAGTTGATGTTGCCGGGGACGGCGCCGCGGTTGCAGGTGGTGCGGTATCGGATTTCCAATGGACGCGTGATTCGGTATGCGTCGCCGCCGTTGGGGAATGCCGGGGATTTGCGGCGCGCGTTGCGCGGTGGTGAAGGTGATGGGTGGAGTGCTGTGCCGCTGATGGGTGGGGTTGGGGCGATCAATGCGCGGTTGTATGTGCCTAAGGTTGGCTGGACTACCCAGATGGGGGATGTGCAGAGTGCGATTACCGAGGCGGATAACAATCTGAAGGTGCCCCAGTTGGGGAGTGCGCCGCTGCCGCGGTCGGTTACCGGGCTTGAGGTCAGTATTGGGGCTACTTCGCTGGCGCGGCCAGTGACGCGCGTTTTTCTCGTCGGAGAGTGAAATGAGGTTCTGTTTTTTGTCTCCGCGACGCGCTTTGGGTTTTCGTTCTTCTGGACGGGGTTTTTGCTTTTGTCGGTGTTCTGGCTGTGTTGGCCTTTCCTTGTTTTCGCGGTGGTCTATTGGCGTTCCCCCTGTGCGGGGGGGCACCTACTTTTCTTTGCCTGCCGCAAAGAAAAGTAGGCAAAAGAAAGCGGCTCACACCGCTAATTCTGAAGCGGGTCCCTCGCGCAGCCACGGTAGTGGCTCATCTGGAATCCGTGCCCCCGCACACTCCGCGTCTGTGACAAAGCCGTCATCAGCTCCGGCGGCGCTACGCGCGCCGAACGCGAGATCAACAAACGAGGGGGAGGCTCTGCATTTCGCAGAAACCTCCCCATTTGTTCCTCGGCTTCGCCAAGGCGAAGCCGACGGCCCCCCCAACACGCCAACAAACCCGAGGGGGTTCCTGGTTAGCCGTTCCGACGAGCACGCAGTGCAAGACGGGATGAATGACGGCTTTGTCACGGGGGCGGAGTGCGCGGGAACACTGATTCCAGATGCACCACTACCGGTGGTGGACCACGGAACCCACTTAGGAGTTAGCGGTGTGAGCCGCTTTCTGTTGCCTACTTTTCTTTGCGGCAAGCAAAGAAAAGTAGGTGCCCCCCCGCACAGGGGGAACGCTAATAGACCACTAACAAAGCAAGGAAAGGCCAACAAAAACAGCCTAACCAGAAAAACCCACGAAACCGGCGTAGCAATAATCAGCGCCTTGCTAGTAGTCGCGCTATCAGCGATCCTGGTCTCCGGCATGCTCTGGCGCCAGCAAGTCCAAATCCGCCGGATAGAAAACCAGCGCCTGCTGTCCCAGGCCCAATGGGTCTCGCGAGGCGCGCTGGACTGGACACGCTTGATCCTGCGCTCAGAAGGCGACACCTCAGCGGGCATAACGTACCTGGGCGGCCTATGGGGCGTCCCCATCGCCAAAACCCGCCTATCGGATTTCTTAGGCCAGATCGGCGAAGCCCGCTCCGCCCAGGGCGCCGAAACCTACCTATCAGGCTCGATAGAAGACGCCCAATCCAAGTTCAACCTGAGAAACCTGGTCTCAAGCCCGGCCCCAGGCGTCATGCAACTGAACGTGGAGCAAATCGCCTCCTACCAGCGCCTATTGGTCTCGCTAGGCATAAGCGGCCAGCTAGCCAAAGCAACCGCCCTGCAAGTCCGCGCAAGCCTGGGCCAATCGGCGACCCGCTTCCAGACGATCACGTCGACCAACGGCACAGCACCGACCCCAACACCGCAAGGCGGCGCCACCGGCGGTACGTTCACCGACAAACCCGGCATGGAAGACAGCAACGACAACTCCGCGCAAGCCCCGCTGCAATTAACCAGCGTCGACTCGCTGCTCGACATCCCCGGCTACACGCCCGAAACCGTCGCGCGCCTGCGCCCGTTCGTCACCGTGCTGCCGACCGTCTCGGCAGTCAACATGAACACCGCCTCCGCCGAAGTGATCGCGGCCATCGTGCCGGGCATGAGCCTGTCGTCCGCGCAAGCGTTCGTCGCACGTCGGCAAACCGTGTTCTTCCATAACGCCAGCGATGTGATGCTCGCGCTGCAAGGCGCCGGCGCCCAGCAGGTCTCGATCGACCCGAATCAGCTCGACGTCAACACCAGCTATTTCCTGATCCACGGCCGCGTGCAGCACGAACGCGCGGAAGTCGATCGCACCACCCTCGTATATCGCGATCCATTGACTCACACTACGCGTATCGTGCGAGTACAAGACCAACTATGAATAACGCCTTTCCCAGAGAGAGTGGCCTTTGAGCACGCTGATCGTCCTACTCCCGCCGCGTGATCCGGCGGTGCCATCGCAGGAATGGCAACTGCCGGAGCTGCCGTTCGTGCTGCTCGACAAGTCAGGCCGCACCCAGCGCGCCGGACGCTCGTCGCTCGCGCTGCTGCCGCGCGCGTCGTCGACGGTGCTGATGGTCGCCGCCCGCGATCTGCTGATGATGCCGACCACGCTGCCGCCGTTGCGCGGTCCGAAGCTGCGTCAGGCCTTGCCGAATATCGTCGAGGATCAACTGATCCAGGACCCGCAAACCTGTCATATCGCCGTCGACCCGAAACCGCTCGCGGGCGGCCGGCAGATGCTCGCGATCATCGACCGTGGCTGGTTCCGCTTTATCTGCGAAGGCTTCTCGGCAGCCGGACACCGCAGCCTGCGCGCCGTGCCGGTCACGCGCTGCCTGCCGCAAGCGGTCTCGCCCGAGGTGGCCGCCGAAGTCGCCGAACTGGTCAGCGCGGGCGAGCCCGGCGTGGGCGGCGCCGCCCAGGTGGCGACGTCGCTGCCTGGCGTCGCGCCAGTGGTCGCGCCCGGCGTGGCGTCGGTCATGCCGATGGTGGCGACCGTGCTCGGCGCCGTGGTCCAGACCGCGCCCGCGCTGCTGCTCGAAAGCGTGGTCGACAGCGGCGTGCCGCGCGTCGAACTGGCCATTGCTCGCGGCGTACAAGGCGAAGGGCTGGCGGTGCCGGCTACCGCCGTCAACGCGACACTCGCCGCGCTCGCGGGTGCGGCGCCCGTCTCGCTGTACATGCTGACCGAACTGCCGGGCAATGAGCCCAGCCTCCCTGCAAAGAGCCCGGCGCGGCTGGCCGCGCACATCCACGGAGCGAGTCCGCTGCCGTTCGAGCAACTGGCGCGGCGTGCGTTGGAATGCCGCTTCGACCTGTGCCAGTTCGAGTTCGCGTCGCAGCCGTGGCGGCTCGACCGCGCGACGCTGCGGCGTCTGCGTTTGCCGCTGCTGCTCGCGGTCGGCGCGCTGGTCGTGGCGATTGTCGGCATGAACGTGCAGTGGCTGATGCTCGCGCATCAACGCGACGCGATCAACACGCAGATGACCGAGCTATTGCTCAACACCTTCCCGAAGACGACCGTCGTACTCGACGCGCCCGACCAGATGTCGCACCAGTTGCAGCAACTGCGCGTGGCGGCGGGTGAGCTGTCGCCGGACGACTTCCTGTCGCTCGCCGACGGCCTCGCACGCTCGCTGGCGCCGGTGCCGGTCAACGGCATCGCCGCGCTCGATTATCACGACCGCCGCCTCGACGTGACCTTCAAACCCGAGGTGAAACTCGATCCGGACTTCGCCAAGCGCCTCGCGCGCAACGGCCTGACTGGCGAGATCGACAGCAACACCGGTAAGTGGACCATCAGGAACGGACAATGAAAGCTGAACTCGCTCAAACATGGGCCGGATTCTGGGACCAGCGCTCCGAGCGCGAAAAAACCATCCTGGCGTGGGGCAGCGGTGTCCTCGCGGTGGTGATCGCGTGGTCGGTGCTGTGGGCGCCGGCGCAGGAGGGACGCGCGCATCTGAAGGAATCGCTGCCCAGCTTGCAACGGCAACTCGCTTCGATGACCGCGCAGTCGAACGAGGCGCGTCAGTTGTCGGCGGCCGCGCAAGGCGTCGCGCCGACCGGCGCCGCGCTGAAGGATGCGCTTGCCGCGTCGCTCACCGATCACGGTCTTGCCGCGACACAGGTGCAGGTGATCGGTAATGCCGTGCAGATCCAGATGAAGAACGCGTCGTTTCCGGCGTGGACGAGCTGGGTCGACGACGCGCGCAAGCAGTTCAAGGTGCAAGTCGCCGAAGCGCATGTGACCGCGTTGAAGGACGATGGCCAAGTGGATCTGACGGCGTCGTTGCAGCCGTCCACCGCGAAATGATCGCGGCGTCGTCACAGGATTTTCTCGCATGACTTACTGGATGCGGCGCCTACGCGTCGCGCTACCCTGGCTTCTGGTCGCGGTGTTGTCGGCCGCGGCCGTGATGCTCACGCTGTTGCCGGCCGCCTGGATCACCCCGCAGTTCGCCAGACAGACCGGCGGTCACGTCAATCTCGTCAACCCGGCGGGCTCGTTGTGGCACGGTTCGGCCACGCTGATGCTGGCCGCTGGCGCCGATACGAGCACGGCGACCCTACTGCCTGGACGGATCGAATGGCAGACGGCGTTCTGGCCGCTTTTCACCGGCCGCGTGCGGATGACCATGCGGCACAGCGAGGCAATGCCGGAGCCGATCACCGTCGACGCCACCCTGCGCACCGCCACGGTGACGCCCGGCACGATCGCCGTGCCGGCTTCGTTGCTGAGCGGTCTGGGCGCGCCGTTCAATACGCTCGATTTGCAGGGCGATGTGCAGTTGTCGTGGTCGGATTGGCGCCGCTTCAATCACGAAGCGTTCGGTCAGATGACGATCATGCTCACCGATGCCAGTTCACGCGTTTCGCTGGTCAGGCCGCTGGGGTCGTACCGGGTGGTGTTTCAGGCGCAGGGGGCGTCGTCGACGCTCGATCTGGCGACCATCAAGGGGCCGTTGATGCTGTCGGGGAACGGCACGGTGTCGGCGGCATCGACGGAGTTTCATGGCACGGCGAGCGCCGCGCCCGAAGCGCGCGATAACCTCGCGGGGCTGCTGAATTTGCTGGGACGGCCGAGCGGACCGGATACGGTGGCGCTGACGTTTGCGCATTGACTGGCATGTCGGGCGGCTAAGCGGCCGGCGGGCGGCCGCTTATTAGTGAACGCGCTTTGTTTTCGCGCCCGGACTCGTTGTATTTCTCGCGCCGATAAAAAAGGCTTGGCCGCATTCCGCGGCCAAGCCTTTTTACTTCGTCCAGCATTACGCCTACTTGTTCTGCGCCGCCTGCATCTCCGGCGGCGTTGCCGCGCTCCGCGCAACCGGAACCGGCACGGCCGACGACGCCGGCAACGGCGCGGGTGCCGCAACATCGCCCGTTTCGCGGTTTATCTGCGCGATGTCCCAGCCGCCGCCCAACGCCTTCACCAGACCGACCGACGACACCATCCGCTGTCCGGCGATGGTTTCGAGCTTCTGCTCCGCCGTGAACGCGGTGGTTTGCGCGGTCAGCACGTTGACGTAACCGACCGTGCCCGCCTTGTACTCATTGGTGACGATGGCGAGCGCCTGACGCGCCGAATCCACCGCTTGCCGTTGCACGACGATTTCCTGTTCGAGGATGCGCTGCGACGCGAGGTTGTCCTCGACATCCTGGAACGCGGCCAGCACCGTTTGACGGTAGCTCGCGACGTCCTGGTCGTAGGCCGCGCGAGCGGCTTCGGTTTTCGCCTGGCGCAGACCCGCGTCGAACAGCGTTGCCGCGAGTTGCGGGCCGACCGTCCAGAAGCGCGACGGCATGGTCAGCAATTGCGAGAACACCGAATTTTCGTAGCCGCCCGTGGCCGACAGCGTCAAGGTCGGGAAGAACGCGGCGACCGCGACGCCGATCTGTTCATTCGCCGCCGCGGCCTTGCGTTCCGCCGACGCAATGTCCGGCCGCCGCTCGAGCAGCGCCGACGGCATTTGCTCGGGCACGGTGGGCGGCGTGGCGGTCAGCGGCGATGCCGCAATCGCGAAGGTCGAGGCCGGTTCGCCGACCAGCACGGCGATTGCGTGCTCGTCTTGAGCGCGCTGCACACCGTTGTCGATCGCGGCGGCCTGCGCCGATTGCAATTGCGTTTGCGCCTGAATCACGTCGGAGCGCGCCGCGACGCCGGCAGCGTACTGATTCTGCGTGAGTTGCAGTGAGCGCTGATAGGCCGCGACGGTATCGTCGAGCAGCTTCTGGCTGGAGTCGAGCGCGCGCAGCGAGAAGTACGTTTGCGCGAGCGTCGCCTGAGCGGACAGCCGCGCGTTCGCGAGGTCCGCGGCGGCGCCTTGCTGACCGGCTTTCTGCGAATTCACCGAGCGAGTCACCGAACCCCACAGATCCGGCTCCCAGCTCGCCTGGAGTTGCGCATTGAAGCTGTTATTGATGCCGGAGCGGCTCGTTGCCGTCGTTGAATTGCCGCTCGACGACGAACCGTTGCCCGAGCGCGTTGCGCCCGCCGATGCACCGATGGTCGGGAAATACGCCGCCCTCGCCTCGCCGACCAGCGCGCGCGCTTGCCGGTAAGCGGCGGCGTATTGGGCGACGGTCTGGTTCGCGACGTTCAGCTTGTCTTCGAGCGCGTTGAGTTGCGGGTCCTGATAAATGGTCCACCAGGCGCCACGATCCTGCTGATCGGCGGGCTCCGCGACTTTCCAGCCGGGCGCCGCTTCCTTGTACGAAGCGGGAATTTCCGCCGCCGGCCGCCGGTAGTCGGGGCCGACCACACAAGCGGTGAGCAGGCTGGCGAGGGCAGCGGCTACCGCGATAGTCAGGGCGCGAGGCGCACATGTCCGCGCGCGCGAGATTCGATCAGAGTGCATGCAATGGATTCCTTCAGGACGCCGTGGCGCCGGCAACGGCGGCACCACTAGCCAGGCGAGATCATGGTCTGCCGGAATGTTAGCGTATGAGCCCGCCTGAGCGCGGGAAACTGAAAGGGTAATGCGGGGAAGAGCGCAGGTGTGTTACTGAGGGTGTCGCGATGGTTACGTGCTGTTACTGGCCGCGCGTCAAACGCGCGATTCCGTCGACTTGGTTTGGCGGGCCTGTTTGCCGGCCGCCGCGCGGCACGGCGCGTCGCCGCGTGCCAGGCACGGACCGGCAGCAGCCACCAGATTGCCCGGCTGAAGCGCCGAGCCCGGCGCTCCGGCGGAACTCACCGCATGAGCAACACTCGCCGACGCGACGGACGCGCCGAGTAGCTTCACCGCTGCAACCTTGCCGCCCTTGCGTGCCCGCCGATGCTCGACCCACGCCAATACCGCCACGCCCACCGACCCGCCGGGCAGCACGAACAGCACCGCGAATAGCGCCAGTTTCCACCAGCGGTGCGGGCCTTGAAAGCTGTTCAGCGCGGAATCGGTCAGGGAGCGGCTCAAGCCGCCAAGCGTGTTTTTGAGGTACAGCATGGGGGAAATCCTTTTTCGCACGGCGCGTTCGCGGCGTGCAGACAATCGGTCAGAACATGGTCTCGGGTGGCGCGGATCGCGCGTAACTCGTTGCCTATAATAATATTGACTATGCAATTAAATTTCAAGATACTTTGCTCCGGGCGAAACGATAGCGTTGTTTTTTGACGGTTTGCTCTACGCGAAATCAGATTTGACTTGTCTGCTTAGGCAGCTAAAATTCGATCTGCTTGACGATGTCCCGAAAACACGATGACTGAAGGTCCCTACAAGGCGGACGAGATTCACCTCGAATCGAGTCTTGGCTATTACCTGTCGAAAGCGCGCAATGTGCTGGTCGAGCGAACCGACCGTGCCGTCAAGCCGCTGGGGCTGACCGCTCAGCAGATCGGCGTAGTGCTGATGTTGTCGTCGGGGCGGGCGAATACGCCATTCGAGTTGTCGCGCGCCATGTCTTACGACAGCGGATCCATGACGCGTTTGCTCGATCGCCTTGAAAAGAAAGGCTTTGTCGTGCGCACGCGCAGCGACGCCGATCGCCGTATGGTGAAGCTGGAGTTGACGCCGCAAGGCCACGAAGCCGCGCGGCAGTTGCCGGGGCTCGGCGCGGAAGTGCTGAACGAGCAGTTGCGCGGCTTTTCCGCCGCCGACCTGACCACGCTGATCGACCTGCTCGCGCGGTTTATCGCGAACGGTATCGGCGAAGGCGCCAGCGCGGGCTGTGGGCTGGGCGCGCACGATGAATCGCAGCAGGCATCACCCGAAGAATCGTCGCCGGAGCGCGGCGAACCCTAACCACGCGGCGCTTTTGAGGGCGTCGATGTCTGAGGATATCTGTCTGGGCAGAGAGTGATCCGGCATATAAGCACACCGGTCGATGGGTGCGATAAAGCTGCCGCGACAAGCTTTCCCGGCTGAGGAGAAGAACCTATGAGCGCCACGGCTCCCGCCGCCGCCCTACCCGCCGCCGTACCCGCGCAGCTCAAGGGCGGCACGCTGGCCCTGCTCACCGTCGGCCTCGCGCTCGGCACGTTCATGGAAGTGCTCGACACGTCGATTGCGAACGTCGCGGTGCCGACCATTTCCGGCAGCCTCGGCGTGGCGACCAGCCAGGGCACCTGGGTGATCTCGTCGTATTCGGTTGCTTCGGCGATCGCGGTGCCGCTGACCGGCTGGCTCGCACGGCGCGTGGGCGAAGTGCGGCTTTTCACGTTGTCCGTGCTGCTGTTCACGATCGCGTCGGCGCTGTGCGGCTTCGCGCACAACTTCGAGTCGCTGATCGCGTTCCGGCTGCTGCAAGGGCTCGTGTCCGGACCGATGGTGCCACTCTCGCAGACCATTCTGATGCGCTCGTATCCACCGGAAAAGCGCGGCCTCGCGCTCGGTCTATGGGCGATGACCGTGATCTGCGCGCCGATCTTCGGCCCCGTGATGGGCGGCTATATCACCGACAACTACACGTGGCCGTGGATCTTCTACATCAACGTGCCGATCGGGTTGTTCTCGGCGGTGTGCGCGTTCCTGCTGTTGCGCGGCCGCGAGACGAAGATCACCAAACAGCGCATCGACGCGGTCGGCCTCGCGTTGCTGGTGATCGGCGTGTCGTGCCTGCAGATGGTGCTCGACCTCGGCAAGGACCGCGACTGGTTCAACTCCACGTTCATCGTGACGCTGGCGATCATCGCGGTGGTGTCGCTCGCGTTCATGCTGGTGTGGGAGACGACGGAGAAAGAGCCGGTCGTCGATCTCTCGCTGTTCAAGGATCGCAATTTCGCGCTCGGCGTGGTGATCATTTCGTTCGGCTTCATGGCCTTCTTCGGCTCGGTGGTGATTTTCCCGCTGTGGCTGCAGACGGTGATGGGCTACACCGCCGGGCTCGCCGGACTCGCCACCGCGCCGGTCGGTCTGCTTGCGCTGTTTTTATCGCCGATGATCGGCAGGAATATGCACCGCCTGAATCTGCGCGTGGTGGCGAGTTTCGCGTTCATCGTGTTTGCGTTCGTCTCGATCTGGAACTCCACCTTTACGCTCGACGTCCCGTTCAATCACGTGATCTGGCCGCGCATTGTGCAAGGCATCGGCGTGGCGTGCTTCTTCGTACCGATGACGACGATCACGCTGTCGAGCGTGTCGGATGAGCGGCTCGCGAGTGCGTCCGGTCTGTCGAACTTTTTCCGGACGTTGTCGGGCGCGATCGGCACGGCGATCAGTACGACGTATTGGGAAAACGACATGATCCGCCATCACGCGATGCTGACCGATTCGGTCAACGTCTATGCGGACAATACGAATGCGTATACCAATGCGCTGGCCGGCATTGGTTTGTCGGGCGACAGCATTACCGCGCAATTGAATCAGGTGGTGACCGCGCAGGCTTATATGATGGCCACGAACGATTTCTTCCGGATTTCTTGTGCGGCTTTTCTCGCGCTGGCGGTGCTGGTTTGGTTCACCAAGCCGCGCAAAGGTGCCGGGCCTTCATTGGGCCATTGAACCAGGCCTTCACGTGAAAGCGGAGACGCGCGACGAAGCGGAGTTTGTCCAAGCTCCTCGTCGCGCGTTTTCGTTTTTCGCTTCGGTTTCGGCTTCAGCCAAGGCCGAAACCCCTCTTCATTGCGTTACCGCTTCGCCATTCGTCGACGGGATCGACTGTCCCTGCGAAACATCCGGATGCGCCGTCGGTTTCACATCGTCCCCACTCTGCGGCGCACTGTTCGCGACACCGCGCACGTACTCCTTGAAGTCGGCGCCCGCTTCCCACGGATTCGGCTTGCAACCCATCGCGCCATCGCAATGCGCGGCGAAGCCGATCGTCGCCGTGCCGTCGGGGTTCGCGGTGCGCGTGATCTGATACGCCAGCGCGCGTTTGCCGCCGTCGGGGCCGGCGGTTTGAATCAAGGTGTCGGTGGCGGCTTCGATCTTGTACTTCGAGTGACCCGACACCCACGTTTGCGCGCGTTGCCACCAGACGTCGCACTGAGGTTTGCTCGTGCACGTCAACGGCGTTGTCGCGATCTGCATCACGTCCGGGTTGACCTGCCCTTGTGTCGAACACCCCGCCGCCGCTGCGCACAACACAGCCAACAGACCTTTTCTCATCACGTTGATTCCTCCCTCGCTGGAGTGCGTCATGCAAGTTTGGACCTTACTGACGATGCGGTGTTTCATCTGCATCAGAGAATCGTCAGAGCGCGTGGAGAATTTGCCGATATCGCGCGGCGCCCAAGCGCTTTTGACGTAGACGTTACCTGCGCACCAAGAAAAAGCGGCCACCTGGGCCGCTTTTCGTCGTACTGCTGGAGTGTTCGCCGCTTACACGCTGAAGCGATTCAACGTGTAAGCCCGATAAGCCGCGACGAATGCATCGAACGAACCGACTTCTTCCTGTTCGAGCTTGGTTTGCTCCGCGAGCGACTGCGCGGCGAGGTCGGTGAACACCTTCGTTTCTTCGGCATCGAGCGGACGCGCGCGGAAATGTGCGGCGTGCGCTTCGCTCTGTTCGAGGCCGAACGCGAGGAAGCTCTGCTGCTTGTCGCGCATGGTTTGCAGCACGCGTGCCGATGGCGTCAGCGACGCATCCGCGAGCTTCGCGCGTTGCACCGCGACCGAGCGTGCATGCGCGTCGCCGCCGTGCAAAGCGTCGAGCGTTGCTGCGGCGGCGTCGATCTTGAGCATCAACTCGTTAGCCCAGTCGAGCATGGCGACCGGCTGACCGTCGCGCGTCAGTTCGAGGCCGGGCTTGCGGCCTTCCATCGTCACGCGGCCGAAGTTCTGGTTCGCTTCCGCGTAGGCGTCCGGCGGCAGTAACGCGCTGTCTTCGAGCGCACAAACCAGCAGGTAAGCGTCTAGAAAGCGCGACGTCTCGAGCGAAATACCGGTCGGCTCGAACGGGTCGATATCCATGCAGCGCACTTCGACGTATTGCACGCCGCGCGCGGCCAGCGCATGCAGCGGACGCTCGCCCGGATACGTGACGCGCTTCGGACGAATCGTCGAGTAAAACTCGTTTTCAATCTGCAGCACGTTGGTGTTGATCTGCACCCACTCGCCGTCGCGTTGCGTTCCGATCGCCTCGTACGCGGGGTACGGCTGGCTCACGGCTTTCGCGAGCGCGTCGAGGTAACCCGGCAGCGTGTCGTAGTCGGCATGCAACTCGGCCTGCGCCGTGGTGTTCGAATAGCCGAGGTCGCTCATGCGCAGGCTGGTCGCGTATGGACGGTACAACGTGTCGGCGTCGAAGTTCTCGAGCGTGTGCCGGCGATCGCGCAGGAAGCGTCGGTCCAGCGCCGGCGATGCGCCGAACAGATACATCAGCAGCCAGTTGGTGCGGCGGAAATTGCGGATCAGCGCGAGGTAGCGCTCGGACTGATAGTCGACCGCGCTCGCGGTAGATTGCTGATCCGCATGCAGCACTCGCCACACTTCTTCGTTCAGCGAATAGTTGTAGTGGATGCCCGCAATACACTGCATCGTGCGGCCGTAACGCAGCGCGAGACCAATGCGGTATACGTACTTCAATTTGCCGATGTTCGAGTTGCCGTAATGCGCAATAGGAATGCCTTCGTCGGTGTCGGGCAGCAGGCCCGGCATCGAGTTGTTCCACAGGATCTCGTCGTCGAGTTCCGCGTAGACGAAACGGTGCAGCGTATCGAGCTTCTCGAGCGTCAGCGCGACGTCGTGCTCAGCCGGCGTGATCAGTTCGATCAGCGCTTCGGAATAGTCAGTAGTGAGCGACGGATGCGTGAGCGCCGAACCCAGCGCCCGCGGATGCGGCGTCAACGTGAGTTGGCCCTGGTGCGTAACGCGCAGGCTTTCCTTTTCGATGCCGCGCAAGCCGCGCAACAGCGCGTCGCGCTGCGGGCCTGAGGTCAGCACGGACAGGCGGTGCGAGAACGCGTCGGTCGTGCGGGAAGATGTGGTGTTTGGCATTGAGGCGAGTCGGGCGTTGTCGGCCGCCATGTGCCGCTGCGCTGCTCGCTGGCAGCACGGCGCGGTCGACAACATTCGGCGGAATTTTCAGTAGCGGGCACTTTAACATCTCGCCAGAACGGCTGCTTGAGGCCGCTTCGGCGGGCGTTTCAAGCGCCTGAAACGTCCCGCTCGCCGGCTTGCTCGCCGTCCCGCGTGCGCCGTCAACCGCCGCGTGCTCCGCCCGCCCGATCCGCAATCTCATTCCACAGATGCATCGCTGCGTAGGCGCGCCAGGGCCGCCATGCGTCGGTGCGCGCGCGCTGCTGCGTGGGCTTCACGAGCGATGGATCGCGCGCGCTGATCGACTGCATCAGCACGAGGTCTGACGCGGGCCAGGCGTCGGCGTCGCGCCATACGCGCATCGCGACGTATTCAACCGTCCACGGTCCGATGCCGGGCCGCGCGAGCAACGCGGCGCGCAACGTGGCGGTGTCGGCGGTCGTGCTGTCGAGCGGTACTTCGCCGGTGGCAACCGCGTGCGCGAAGCCCTGCAACGCGGCTACACGTTTACCCGGCATGCCGATCTGCGCGAGATCCACGGCGGCCAACGCGGCGGGCGTCGGAAAACGCCACGCGGTGTTCTCGTGCGGATGCCCTTCGATGCGCTCGCCAGCACGTTGCACCAACCGGCCGATGATCGTGGTCGCCGCTTTAACGCTGACCTGCTGGCCGACGATCGCGCGCACCACCAGCTCGAAACCCGACCACGCACCAGGCACGCGCAGACCCGGCACGGCTTCGACCAACGGCGCGAGCCACGGGTCCGCGGCGAGTTCGGCGGCGATCTTTTTCGGCTCGGCGTGTAGATCGAACATCTTTGCGATCGGCGCGGCGAGCGCGTCGGCGTGACGGCTTGCCGGTCCGTCGATCGTCGCAACCAGACAGCGCTTCCGTGGATGCAACCGCACGCTGAGCGTGCCGCTGTCGCCCGCCCAATCGATCGCGCGGCGATACGCGCCGTCTTCGACGGCTTCGACGCCGGGCGTCGCGCGTCCGCCGAAAAAACGCAGCAGACGCGGCCAGTCGAAGGGCGGTTTGAACGGTAGTTCGAGAGTTGCTACGTCTTCAAGCGTGCTCACGCGACGTGATCCAGTTTGGTATGAGTGGGTTCGACACCTGCGCCGGCGCTTGCGCCGTCAGCGGCGCCTTGCTGGCGCAGGCGTGCATGAGATGAAACATGGCCCGCATGCTGCGCTTCATTATCGAGCAACGCCGCCTTGCGCGGCAGACCCCAGCGATAACCCGCCAACGCCCCACCCTTCTGCACCACGCGATGACAAGGAATCGCCAGCGCCACCGGATTCGTCGCGCAGGCGCTCGCCACCGCGCGCACGGCACGCGGCGAGCCGACCGCTTCGGCGATGTCCGAATAGCTGCGCGTCTCGCCGTACGGAATGCGCCGCAGCGCGTCCCAGACGCGTTGCCGGAATGCAGTCGCGGCGATATCGAGCGGTAGATCGAAGTCCTGACGGCTGCCGCGCAAATACGCGTCGATCTGCGCGATGAACGGCGCGAGCCGCGCGGCGTCTTCCAGCAGGTCGGCGTTGGCGAATTCGCCCCGCAGGTCGTCGGCGAGCAAGGCTTCGTCGTCGCCGAAACCGATCTTGCAGATGCCTTTGTCCGTCGCGGCGACCAGCACGAAACCGAGCGACGTCGACGCGCACGCGTAGCGCACGGTGAGCCCCGCGCCCTTGCGGCGATACGCGGACGGCGCCATGCCCAACTCGGCCGACGCGCTGTCATACATGCGCGACGGCGAGCCGAAGCCGGCGTCGAGCGTGGCGCGCGTCACGTCCGAGCCGCTTTGCAGCGCGTCGCGTAACGCCGCGCCGCGTTGTGCCGCCTGATATTGACGCGGCGACACGCCCACTACCCGCTTGAACAGACGCTGGAGGTGAAACGGGCTGACGTGCACGGCGTCGCTCAATTGCGCGAGCGTGAGACGCTGCTGCGGGTCGGCATCCAGCGCAGCGCAGGCACGATTGACGATTGCCAGTTCGCGCGGCAGACCGCCGGGCTGGCAGCGCTTGCAATCGCGAAAGCCCGCGGCGCGCGCGGCGGCGGCATCGGCGAAAAACGCCACATTCTCGCGACGCGGCTGGCGCGACGCGCACGACGGGCGGCAGAATACGCCGGTGGTTTTGACGGCGTAGAAGAACGCGCCGTCGGCCTGCGGCTCGCGGCCAGTGACGGCGTCCCAGCGGTCGTCGTCGGAAGTCCAGTTCGCGGGGCCGGAAGCGTGCTCGATAGGATTGCGGGTCATGATGGTTCCGAAGAGGCGGTGTCGATGCTCACCAATGTAGGCCGCCTGCCCACACACTACGCCCCGGTTCTTGCTCTGTCATTGCGCTTCCCCGTAGGCCGAAACGCCCGCCGGACGGTCGTTTTGCCGCAAACTGCGACAATTTGGCCCAATATCGGGTTTTCCCTTAAAAAGTTATTGCGTCGCACCAACCCTGTGTGTATATTAGTCCTTGTCTCCTCCATGTCTCCTCCTGATATGGATTCAGCCCGCTCCACATAGAGCGGGCTTTTTTTCGTCCATAGTTTCCCGATCCGGCCCTTCAGGCGGGTTTCACGCCCTCCGCTCGCGGCCGCGCCCTTTCTTCTACACTGGCAATTCCTCCGTTCAGCGAACCGGCCAAGGGGCGTTCGACATGAAAATCCACATTCGCGAGATCGACCATGTTGTCATCCGCGCGACTAATGCCGAGACGATGGCGCGCTTCTACTGCGACGTGCTTGGTTGCAGTCTCGAGAAGGAACAGCGGGATCTGGGTCTGACGCAGTTGCGCGCGGGGCATTCGCTGATCGACCTGTTGCAGGTCGGCGCGCGGCTCGATCACGCCGAAAACGGCGTGCCGGGCACGGGGCGGAATATGGATCACCTGTGTCTGCGCGTCGACCCGTTCGATGCCGACGCGCTCAAGGCGCACCTCACGGGGCACGGGGTACGACTAGGCGAGCTGGGACTGCGCTATGGCGCGGACGGCTTCGGGCCGTCGCTGTATCTGTTCGACCCGGAGGGCAATATGGTCGAACTCAAAGGGCCGCCTGAAGCGGCGCGCATGACGTCGCTCTGAGCTTCAGGCGCCGGCTGTGTCAGGCCGACATCAAGCGTTAGCGGGCTCTTTCAGCACCGTCCAGTCGATTTTCACCGCATCGGCGTCGGCGCTGCCGAGCCAGGCTTCGCCGTCCTGCACCGTGCATTGCAGCCGCATGGTCCGCGCGGCGAGCGAGCCGAGCGCCGTGGCGATGTCTTCGCCGAGCGACCACACCGTCACGTTACGCATGCGCTCCACCTTGCTACGCACGCCTTGCCACCAGATGTCCGACGTGCGGCCGCCGTAGGCGATCACGATCACCTCGTTCGAGCGACCGCTCGCCTTGGCAATGCGCCGCTCGTCCGGCTGGCCGACTTCGATCCAGGTTTCGATCTGGCCGGTCAGGTCCTTCTGCCAAAGGTCGGGTTCATCCACATCCGACAAACCTTTGCAGAATTCGAGGCGTTCCTGCGCGAACAGCGCGAACGCGGCGACGCGGACCATCATCCGATCGTCGGTTTCCGAGGGATGGCGGGCGATCGTCAGCGAATGGTCGGCGTAGTAGTGCCGGTCCATGTTGGCGATCTGCAGTTCCGCCTTGTAAATCGTCGATTTAAGAGCCATGCCGTTACTGAACCAGGCGCTCGCTCCACCGGAGCGAACAGAAAAAGAATCGTCGACGGCGCGTTGCCGTTTTCCGTGTTTGTTGTACATCGTATGGTCCTCCCGCGCCGTTGGCCGGCCTCTGATACCACGGGAGAAGCATTTATCGCGCCACGCCAGGCTCGAAAGCCGTGCCGTAGACCTCGCCGGCCGCGTCCCGTAAGGCGTCGAGCACGACGCAGGCCGCCGGAGAAAGGAGATGCGACTGGCGCGTGATGATACCGAATGTATCCATCCTGTACGGTAAATCGATCGGTATACGCTTCAGGACACCGTACTGTTGGTACTGACGCGCCACTTCTTCCGGTAAAACCGCCAACATGTCGCTTTGCAACAGTAAGCTCGAAATCGCCAGAAAATTGTTCGTATTCACGACGTTTTGCGGCGGATTCAGTCCAATGTGCGAAAACATCAGATCAAAGCGATGACGCAACACGCTGCCCGGCGGATGCAAAACCCAGCTTGCGTTGACGATTCCCCGTAGTGTCAAACCTGTCTCATTTTCGAGAGGATGGCCGGGGCGTGCGACCACGCACAGCGGTTCGTCGGCCAGCGGTTCGTAGCTGACTTCCGCCTTGAACTGGTTCTGCCGCTCCAGAACGCGGCCAATCATGATGTCCAGCTCACCTTCGGCGAGCCGCGGCAGCATGACGTCGGATGTTTCCACTTCGGCCCAGATCTGCAACTGCGGGTAGCGTTCCTTCACGCGGGAAATCGCGCGCGGCACCATCGTCGCGGCGGCCGCCGCGATCACGCCGATGCGCACCTGCCCCGCCAGACCGGCGCGCAACGCCGAAATCTCGTCGTGTGCGTGGCTCAGATTCGACAGCACCATGCGCGCGTGGCGAATCATCACCTCGCCATACAGCGTGGCGCGCATGCCGTGCGGCGTGCGGTCGAACAGGCTGACCTCCAGCATGTCCTCCAGCTCTTTCAGCAGACGCGACGCCGCCGGCTGGGTCATGCCGAGCATGTCGGCGGCTCGCCGGACGTTGCCTTCTTCTTCCATGGCCGCGAGCAACTGCAATTGCCGCGTCTTCAGGCGTGCGCGGACAAACCAGTTCGAATAGTTACGCGTCATGGCTTGTCTCCCAGACTTCCGGACTCCCGGACGATTTGCACAGAACGGCTAGCCGCCGTCCGCCGGCTCGTGAGCGCCGATCAAGGCTTCATGATGCCATACCAGAATTGGTATCGGAATGGCCTAAAAAGGGATTGGAAAGTTATTGGGGCCGCTCATACCATTCGTGGACTTTCTGAGCCGTTCCGCTTTGCCCCGCTGCCCATAAATCAAATCAACGCAGCACTACAACTTCAGGAGACAACCATGACCCGCAAGCTTCGTCGTTTGACGCTATCCGCGATAGCTGCCGCCGCGCTCGCCGCGCCCTTCGCCGCCCAGTTTTCCGCGCACGCGGATCAGCCGCTCAAGGTCGGCTTTCTCGTGAAGATGCCGGAACAGGCGTGGTTCATCAACGAGCAGAAAGCGGCCTCCGCGCTCGGTCAGAAGGACGGCTTCTCGGTGGTGAACATCGGCACGCCCGACGGCGAAAAAGTGCTGGCCGCGATCGACAACCTCGGCGCGCAAGGCGCCAGCGGCTTCGTGATCTGCGCGCCCGACGTGCGCCTCGGCCCGGCGATTCAGGCGCGCGCAAAGCGCTACAACATGAAGTTCGTCACCGTCGACGATCAACTCGTCGACTCCACCGGCAAGCCGCTGCCGAACGTGCCGCATCTGGGCATGTCCGCGCTCAAGATCGGCAATCAGGTCGGTCAGGCGATTAGCGACGAAATGAAACGCCGCGGCTGGAAACCCGAAGAAGTCGGCGCACTGCGCATCACGAACTACGAACTGCCGACCGCGAAGCTGCGCACCGACGGCGCGACGCAATCGCTGCTGGCCGGCGGCTTCAAGAAGGAAAACATCTTCGACGCCCCGCAGAAAACGACCGACGACGAAGGCGGGTTCAACGCTTCGTCGCCGGTGCTGGCGCAGCATCCGACCATCAAGAAGTGGGTGATCTTTGCGCTCAACGAGGAAAGCGTGCTGGGCGGCGTGCGCGCGACCGAGCAGTTGCATATTCCGGCGGCGGATGTGATCGGCGTCGGCATCAACGGCGCGGGCGAAGCGTTCGCCGAATTCCAGAAGAAAGAGCCGACGGGCTTCTACGGCACGATCGCCGTGAGTTCGACGATGCACGGCAAGGAGAGCACGGAGAACCTCGTCGAGTGGATCAAGGACGGCAAGCAGCCGCCCGCCGATACGCAGACCACCGGCAAGCTGATGGTGCGCGGCAACTGGCAGGACGTGCGTAAAGAACTCGGCATTTAAGCGGGATTCGCGTTCGCACGCGGCGGGCCGTCTCTTGCGGATTCACGCGAGCGCGGCCCGCCCAAGTTGTCCATGAGTTCGAGGTTTTCGATGACGGCTTCACCCAGTGACTCTCACCTCGGCGAGGCGGCGCTGCCGACGCAAGCGCCCTCGTCCGCAACGGCATTTGACTCGTCGCGTCCTTATCTGCGGCTCGACGGCATTACCGTGCGCTTTCCCGGTGTGCTCGCGCTCGACCAGGTTTCGCTCGAAGTACGACGTGGCGAAGTGCATGGCTTGATGGGCGAAAACGGCGCCGGCAAATCGACGCTGCTCAAGGTGCTGTCCGGTGTGAATCAACCCGCTGCGGGCACGTTGTCGCTCGACGGCGTCGAGCAGCAATTCACCACGACAAAGGCGGCGATCGCGGCGGGCGTGGCGATCATCTATCAGGAACTGCATCTGGTGCCGGAGCTGACCGTCGCGGAAAACCTGATGCTCGGCGCACTGCCCAACCGCTTCGGCGTGCTCGACGAAAAGGCGCTGGTGGCGCGCGCGGTGCGTGAACTCGAACGGCTCGGCGAGAAGATCGATCCGTCGCAACAGGTGAAGAACCTGTCGATCGGTCAGCGGCAGATGATCGAAATCGGCAAGGCGCTGATGCGCGACGCGCGCGTGATCGCGTTCGATGAGCCGACCAGTTCGCTGTCTTCGCGCGAAACCACGCAACTGTTCCGGATCATTCGCGCATTGAAGGCCGAAGGCCGCGCGATTATCTACGTCACGCATCGCATGGATGAAGTCTACGAACTATGCGATCGCGTGACGGTGTTCCGCGACGGACGCCGCATCGATACGTTCGACGCCGGCGAAGGACTCGACCGCGATCGTCTGATCAGTTGCATGGTGGGCCGCTCGATTGCCGACGTGTACGGCTACCGTTCCCGCGAACTCGGCGATGTGCAACTCGACGTCAAAGGATTGATGGGACGCGGCCTGCGTGAACCGGCTTCGTTCTCCGCGCGCCGCGGTGAAATTGTCGGCTTCTTCGGCCTGGTCGGCGCGGGACGTTCCGAGTTGATGAAGCTGATCTACGGCGCCGTCAAACCCACAGCTGGCGACATCACGCTCAAGGGAAAAGCGGTGCGCTTCGCCACGCCACGCGACGCAGTGCGCGCCGGTGTCGCGCTGTGTCCGGAAGACCGCAAGCAGGAAGGCATCGTTTCGATCGCGTCGGTGTCGGACAACCTCAACATCAGTTGCCGTCGTCACTTCAGCCGCTTCAACGTGCTCAACGGCCGCAAGGAAGCGCAGACCGCAAAAACCTTCATCGGCAAGCTCGCGATCAAGACGCGTAACGGCGACACGCCGATCGGCACGCTGTCCGGCGGCAATCAGCAGAAGGTGATTCTGTCGCGCTGGCTTGCCGAAGAGATCGACGTGTTTCTGATGGACGAACCCACGCGCGGTATCGACGTCGGCGCGCGCAGCGAAATCTACGGCTTGCTGTATGGGCTCGCCGAAGCGGGCCGCACGGTGATCGTCGTGTCGAGCGACCTCGCCGAAGTGATCGGCGTGGCGGATCGCGTGATCGTGATGAAGGAAGGCCGCATTGTCGGCGATCTGCCGAAGGCGCAGGCCACGCCGGACGCATTGATCAAGCTCGCGCTGCCACGCTAACGGCAACCGACTGCACAACACCCGGCGAAACAAAGCAGGCGCATCGCGCCATTGAAACGGAACACATCTCATGCAGACACCTTCAACCGACACCTCGACCTCCCCCGTCGTCGCCTCAGGTCTCAGCGCGCGCGCCGCGCGCACCTGGGATCTGATCAACAAGTCCGGCATCGTGATGGTGTTCGTGATTCTGTTCGCGGTGCTGTCGTTCACGGTGCCGGATTTTCTGAGCTCGCGAAACATCCAGGGGCTGCTGCTTTCCGTCACGCTGATCGGCTCGATCTCGGTGACGATGATGTTCGTGCTCGCGCTCGGCGAAGTGGATCTGTCGGTGGCGTCGATCGTCGCGTTCGCGGGCGTGGTGGCGTCCACGCTGATCACCGCGACGCATAGCGTGACGCTCGGCATTGCGGCCGGCGTGCTCGCGGGTGGCGCGGTCGGGCTGGTGAACGGCGTGCTGGTCGCGCGCTTCAAGATCAACTCGCTGATCGTCACGCTCGCGATGATGGAAGTCGTGCGCGGCCTCGCCTACATCACGTCGAACGGCGACGCGGTGATGATCTCCGAAGAGCGTTTCTTCGACCTGGGCGGTGGCGCGTTCCTCGGTATTTCATACCCGATCTGGAGCAACATCGTCGGCTTCGTGCTGTTCGGATTCTTGCTGAAGAAAACCGTGTTCGGCAAGAACGTGCTGGCGGTCGGCGGCAATAGCGAGGCGGCCTTGCTGGCGGGCTTGCCGGTCACGCGGATCAAGATCACAGTGTTCGTATTGCAAGGCCTCGTGACCGGCTTTGCCGGCGTGATGCTGGCGTCGCGCATGAGTCTGGGCGATCCGAAAACCTCGGTCGGGCTCGAACTGGGCGTGATTTCCGCGTGCGTGCTCGGCGGCGTGTCGCTGACGGGCGGCGTCGCGACGATTTCCGGTGTGCTGGTCGGCGTGCTGATCATGGGCTCGGTGCAGGACGCCATGAGCCTGATGAACGTGCCGACCTTTTATCAGTACCTGATTCGCGGCGGGATTCTGCTGCTCGCGGTGCTGTTCGATCAGTTCCGTCGCAGCAAGCGCGTGCAGTGACGCACGCCCTGCTCCCCCACTTTGCCAACAGGAGATTTCATGGCTGATTCGAACCAGACAAAAAAGCCGCTGCGCAGTCAGGCGTGGTTCGGCCTCAAGGACCGCGATGGTTTTCTGCATCGCTCGTGGATGAAAAACCAGGGCATTCCGCACGACGAGTTCGACGGGCGTCCGGTGATCGGCATCTGCAACACGTGGTCCGAACTGACGCCGTGCAACGCGCACTTTCGCGAGCTCGCGGAGTACGTGAAAAAAGGCGTGCACGAAGCCGGTGGCCTGCCGCTGGAGTTTCCGGTGATGTCGCTCGGCGAGACCAATTTGCGGCCCACCGCGATGCTGTTTCGCAACCTCGCTTCGATGGATGTCGAGGAGTCGATTCGCGGCAATCCGATGGACGGCGTGATCTTGCTGGTCGGTTGCGATAAGACCACCCCTGCGCTGCTGATGGGCGCGGCGTCATGCAATCTGCCTGCGCTGGCGGTGTCGGGCGGGCCGATGCTCAACGGCCGGTTTCGCGGCAAGCATATCGGCTCGGGCACGGGTGTCTGGCAGATGTCGGAGGAAGTCCGCGCCGGCTCGATGACGCAGGAAGAATTCACCGAAGCCGAGTCGTGCATGAACCGCTCGCGCGGTCATTGCATGACGATGGGCACGGCGTCGACGATGGCGTCGATGGTCGAATCGCTCGGCATGGGCTTGCCGCACAACGCCGCGATTCCCGCCGTCGACGCGCGCCGTCAGGTACTCGCGC